>CAYFHB010000068.1:0-6388 GCA_964342705.1 uncultured Candidatus Poseidoniales archaeon | reverse complement strand
GTCAGATCGAAGTCTTCGAAGTTGGTTGTCAGGTTGTCGGTGCGCGGGTTCCTCACCGGCTGGCTCGTGTTCTCGTGAGTGAAGACAAAGTCTGGTATCAGCCGAAGGGTGGGATAATTCTGTGTCAGGAGAGGATTGTTCGGCGGCAACTTCGGCGCGCGCGTCGTGGTTTGCGAATTCTTTCTCCTACAGCCTACGCTGGGATTCACGAATTGGGCGAGATTCCTGATGATGCCCGCGAACTTGCTGTTTGGATGGAGGATTTGCGCGGGCGCGGTGAGATTGACGGTTTTGTGACTTCGCGCGAGGTTTACGATTCGATTCGAACCGGGGCGCGGCGTCACGTTCTGGGAGTCGATCCTGCCGAGCGCGAAGGAGACCGTTACCTGCCTGTGCCCTATGCTGACCTCATCGTGCTAATCGCGCGGACGGGATTCCGTCTAGGGGTGGGTGAGCGGTTGTCCGAGCTTGAGGGTGAGACGGTTTGGTGGGTTCACGACAATCTGGTCGGTGGTTTCTCTGCCTCTGAATTGGACCGTGTCGCTCTTCTGGTTCGGCACCGGCAAGTTGGTGCTTTGATGCGTCAGGCCGAGGAGAACTTCGATTTGGCGATGGAGTCAACGTTTCACGACCCTGAGGGAGAGATGACGGGGACTGAGGTTCATGTCGAGATTAGATTGGAGCTGATCTCCGACAATGGTCGGCACACTCTGTCAGCCGAGCGCGTTGTTCCTTTGGCCAAGATGGAGAGTGCCACGGTTTCGCTTTCGCATGATTGGGACAGGATGCTCGCCAACGTCGGCAGCGATTTGCCTGCTCATCCTAGAGAGGGACCTGCCACTTCTGCTTGGATCGATCTCGAAGAGTAACGGCTTTTCTCGACCTCCTTGCTAATCGGCTTGGGATGGTTGATTGGATGGGTAAGCGATAAGACGGCTGGGGTGCGGCTGCGGTCGTATCGGTGGTTATGATGTCGGTTGATCTGGTATTGCTCGACCAGCTGTATCGGGCTCGTTTGGTCGAGCTGCGCGAGCGCGCCGAGGCTGCCGGATTGCCGAAGAATGGGTCGGTCGAGGTCGTGCGCGCTCGGTTGATTCGCAATCAGGTGATGGGTGAACACGATCTGAGTTGGGATGGTATTCAGGCGATGTCGCATCAGGAATTGGGTAAGACACTCAAGGTGTTCGGAATCAAGTCGTCCGGCTCACACAAGGAGCGGCGACAGCGCCTGTGGTTGCATTTGAATCATGATTCTCGGCGGTTGACTGTTGAGAATCTCGCCGAGATGGAACGAGAGAAGTTGCATGGGCTTTGCAAGAAGTTGGAATTGCAGTTGACCGGGACTCGTACTGTACTGATGGGGCGGGTCGCTGGAGTTCTTGCGAGTCAAGGTCGCGGTTGGGGGCAGATCAAGCGTTCACTGAGGCGGAATGGCTTGCCGGATGTTGCAGTACAGGCTGGTTCGGTTACTGCCCCCGCTGTTGGCGTTGGGCCGGTTGAGGATGAGGATGAATCTGACGATGTGATTGTCATCGAGATTCCCGACGAGCCCATGGATTTCCTCGCACCTGTAGCACCTCATCTATTGGAAGATGCGACGGATATGCTGTCTGCTTCCGACGGGAAGGGCGAATCCTCGGCCCTAGAGACGCTTGCGGGGATGATCGAGGATATTGAGAGGATGATTGGTACTATTCTGAATAGCCACGGCGGACGTTGGTCTGCGCCTGAAGAGGACTTGTTCCTGCGCATCGCTGTGCGGCGTGGCTGGCCGGTTGATGATGAGGGAGTCAGCACCCGACTCTTGCTCGTGGCTGCGCGAATCGCCGAGGCGAAGGGGGCTAGGGATGTTGCTTTCCAAGAGGTAGGTGCAACTCCTGTGAGCGCGCCGCGGACCTCGGTTGCAGATTCGGACGCAATTGCCCGCATCCGCGCCAAGATGACCGAAGCCGAGCAATTGATTACTGGACTGCGTTGATTACTCCGGAGTCAGGCGGAAGAAGCTGAATCTCGGTTCGATGATTGAGCCCTCGATGTCTCTCAGGCTGTCGATTGCGTCTTCGGCTGCTTCGCGGCTGTGGCCAGACATTACAGCCGCGTGGACAAGCGTGTCATAATCGACCCCGTCTCCCGTATCTTTTGCTCGAATTGTTTCAAGGAGGATTTCACCTACATCCCCAGTCGGCGTTGGTACGGCCTCTTGGCTTGCTTCGGCAGCATCGTCTGCTGGCGATTCTACGGCTTGGTCAAGCGTTGGCTGAGCATCAGAAGGAGATTCGATGATGATGTCTGAACCGGTTGCCATCGAGAGTCCTTGTAAGACACCGACGCGGTAATTCTCAGTGTCGAATTCACCGTAATGACCTCGTGCGAGAATCATGCCGTCTACGAGGTCGGTTGGGACTCCCGAAGCCTCGAGGGCTGCTGGTGTGAGGTCGGATTCCATCGAGGCTTCGAAGGCGTCGAGGCGGCGAAGGGTCGCTGCGGCCGTCTCGACGAGCCAATGGGTGTAGCGTTCCTTGTCGACGATGGTGAATTCCTCGGCGCGGAAGGAGGTGTAGATTCCGCCGTCCTCTGTCTCAAACCAGCGCGCGCGACCGACTATGAGCATCAGGAAGCGATCTCCCGATTCGAAGCGATTGAGGATCTCTTCGATGTCTGCATGGAGTTCAGGTTGGAATGATGCGACCTCGAAGCGGTGGGTTCCTGTCGGGTCGCGCAGGTGGGCTGTGTAGAACGAGCCGGAGTCAGCCTCGCGGCGCTCGACCCGATCGATGACTCCCCCGACGAGTGCGCGATTGACCTTAGCACCGAGTTTGGTGATGACGAAGGAGGGGTCGTACTCGCCTGCGCCTTCCTCAGGTAGATTCGCATCCATGTATTCCTGAGCAAAGAGGCGGATAGCCGTCTGGCGGCTTCTGCGGGCGGGTTGGGACATCACAGAATCACCCCCCAGCGAGCCATGACATCATGGGCTGCTTCTTCGGCGGTCGTTGTGTCGAGTTCGACCGAATCTGCCATCAAGATGGCACCCTGTCCATCAACCATCGCTCGGCCATTCACATTGAGGCGACGAGCGAGGAATCGCTCGCGTAGCGTCGAGATGTATCCCGCGTGTGTATTGGCGTTTATCGCGTCCTTAATCTGATCTTGATCCATACCAGTGAAGGCCTCAGTTGCCTCTTTTCCGATGAGAAGGGAAGAGTTTGAAACCCCGTCGTCGAGAACGAATCGAAGGCGGACATCCTCCTCTCCTCTCTGCGGTCCGTGGTCTGCGCAAGCCCCGTCGCGTAGAACTCGGCGACACTCTGGACAGCGTTCTATGATGCCCGAATTCTGGCCGATGGCGACGACCGTTCCCGAGGTGCGGATTCCGCGCCTTGAACCACCATTGAGAAGGGTGGTTAGGTCGACCTCGACCCAATGATCTGATGGGTCGATCTTCTCCCACGGCGGGTCAGACAAATCGATGACTTGGTCAGCTGAGTCGATTACAAGGTCGGGCGAGCCCTGCCAGAATTGCACGCGAGCTCCCGTCAAGTGCAGGAATGAACCGGGTTCTGGGTTCAGTTCGCCCCATGAGGTTAGTCGGCAGCGGCCGGTTGGATCCATCACATCACCGCTGCGAACCGTCCTCTCCTCGCCATCGGCATTGGTGAATGTGCGAGCCTGCCAATTCTCGACTTGGACGGTGATTTCGATGTCTCGAGCCCCGTCCCTCAATTCTGCGATTTGCGAGCGTGTTGCCGACTTGAGGTCGTCCATGCTCGCGAAGGCATTGTCGTGGAACGGCTCAATCTTGGTTAGGTCGCCGATGTTGATTTCGGGTGTGTCACGGAATCGGCGAATCTGGGCGCGGTCAATCTTGACCAGCGAGCCGACTTCGTGATTGAACTCGCGCCAGGAGATGAATCCGATCGTTCCTGACGGGTCGGCGAGTCTACCGCGAACGATATCCAGAGTTCCACTACCATCCTTCTTGACGATCTGATCGTCCTTCTTCGATAGGATGCGGGCGACGACGCTGACGATTCCTTCGGCCTTTCCAGCGTCGGCAATCGAGAGCGGCTCATCGGAGATTTTGGTGACCGGCTGACCGCCTTCCTTGAGGACGGTGACGCGGCTCGGGCGATTGATATTGATCGAGCGGCGGTCGTTCCAGAAATTGACTGAGACGCCCTCAAGTCGAACGACCGAGCCGGGAGTTAGGTTCTCGGCGTGGTCACCCCAGTCCGTGAAATCCCAGCGCTCACGCTCGCCCTCCCACGGACTGTCCTCAATCCAGCCGTAAGCGATTTGACGCTCTTCACCGCGAACGGTTTGGATCTTCGGAATGTAGGAGACCACGGCGACCTCGATGGTGACATTCTTGTCTTCGTCACCCAATTCTGAGAATCGAGTCGCCTTCTTCTCAGGCAGCGCGGCTCTGCTTTGCGAGGAAATCTGTGAGACCTCTTTACCGGCGGCTATCTGGAACTTGCGAACCACTGAGCGCAAGGCATCTTCTGGAGGAATTAGGAACTCCTCCTCATATCTCCTGAATTCCTTGATTATCTCGCCTTCTTCCGCTCCTTCGCACTCTTCCAGCACTACGGCAATCTGTGCTGCGTATCTTCCATCTTCGCTCATCGACTCACCTGTCATTCAGAGGCAAGGAATCGAGCCTACTTGAACCAGGGTTCCAGCCGAATCGCGTGATTGCGAATCGTCCGTGAGCGCGATGCTGCTCAGTGTGGGTTGGGGTAGGCTCGACACCACATCGCCTCCGGGGACACTCCTCGAGTCTTGGAGGTCTTTGAAGATAGCCATCATGAGGCGAGGATTTCAGACCGAGTGGGTTTTCATCCCACCGCTGTTGTGGTGAAACCATGAGCGCTGGTGAACCCTGCCGCGTCGGCGTTCTGACAGCCTCGGACAGGGCGAGCGCCGGCGAGTACGAGGATCGCAGTGGGCCGGCGATCGAAGCCTTCCTCGACGAGGCACTGACCTCGCCTTGGGATATTTCTCGGCGCCTCGTCGAAGATGTACAATCCACTATCGAGAGCGCCCTCATCGACCTGTGCGATGAGGGATGTTCGCTCATCATCACCACCGGAGGAACCGGTCCAGCCCCACGAGACGTGACTCCGGAGGCCACCGAAGCCGTTTGCGAGAGGATTCTGCCCGGCTTCGGTGAGCAGATGCGGGCAATTTCACTCAAGCATGTACCGACGGCGGTTCTATCTCGACAGACCGCCGGCATCCGAGGTTCGACGCTGATTCTCAACCTCCCAGGCTCACCTCGTTCAATCCGCGAGATCCTCGACGAGATTTTCGCCGCCGTGCCATATTGCATCGACCTCATCGGCGGCCCATACATCACTACCGACCCTTCAGTGGTCGACGCATTCAGACCACCGCATGCACGCCGTTGAGACGATTCTCATGCGGGCGGGCTCTGGGATTAATCCCGCATTACCTATTAAACCAGAGATTCAGGCCGCCGAGCCATGGCCAAGATGAAGTCAGGCGAAATCGCATCCGACCGAGCGGTGGACGAACTCAGAGAGATCGAAGTGACTCTCGATTTCACTCCTAATGCAGATGCCTCGGTTCTCTACCGACAGGGCGACACCATGGTCTTGACCTGCGCAACAGTTGCCTCCTCTCTCCCACGATGGTTCCCTCGTGACGCCAACCGTGGTTGGGTTCACGCAGAATACTCCTTGCTGCCGGGTTCGACCGATTCACGATTCCAGCGCGAACGACGCGGAGCCAAGGGTAGAACACAGGAGATCGAGCGCCTCGTCGCTCGCAGCCTACGTGGAGCCATCGACCTCGAGGCACTCGGCCCAATCGCCATCACCGTCGACTGTGACGTGCTCAACGCTGATGGCGGGACACGCTGCGCCTCAATCACAGCAGCTAACATCGCTCTCCGTCTTTGCATCCGTCGTCTCATCGCAGCAGGACGCTGCCTTCCAGCTAACAAGCGACTTACACACGACCAAATCAAGGCTGGAGTCGAAGCGCCAACCCTCTCAGCAGAAGAGGCGGCAGCACACGAGAACGATGTCCTGCCGCACGATCTGGCAGCAATCAGCGTCGGTCTGATCGAAGGAGAAGTCTTCACCGACCTCGACTACATCCTCGACAGCAATGCCGACGTCGACATGAACGTCGTCATGACCTCCGACGGCAAGTTCGTCGAGGTCCAAGGAACCGGCGAGGAATTCACCTACACCCGCGCCGAACTCGACGCCCTACTAGAAGCAGCGACAGCCGGCGTCGCATCGCTAAACGAGATGCAATCCAGCGTCCTCGCCGGCGTTGAGTGAATCCAAAGTCCGTCACCTCACGGTCACTCGTGTAGGAATTGGTGGGACTGGCCGGACTTGAACCAGCGGCC
>CAYFHB010000067.1:0-6450 GCA_964342705.1 uncultured Candidatus Poseidoniales archaeon | reverse complement strand
GAGCCTGAAGTGGCACCTCAACCCGAACCGGAGCCGAAACCGGTCCCTGAGCCTCCGATAGCCGTCCCGGCAGCACCTGTCGGTATGCCACAACCACCTCCTGTCGCAGCGCGAGCAGTCGATCCGATGGACGCTGCATTCGATGGTGGTAATGAGATTCCACTGGCTGAGGCGAACGCGGTGACAGGACGCCCGACCGCACCTCAAATCCCGAAGATTCCCAAGATTCCGAAGATGCCTCACATAGCCGAGGAGAATGCGGCTCTTGAGTCGCCTGCGAATAATGGCTTCTGGCCCTGGCCGCAGCAAGAGGAATGGTCGAATCGCGACGTGGCGATGAAGATTAAGGAGGCCATGGAAGCTGCCAAGAGCAGAGATGTGGCACAGGTCACAGTGCTTCTCGATGAGGTGGGGCCGCATTTGGGCGAGCGCACCAAATTGCTGTATCCAATTGGTGCGCTGTTGCAAAGAATCGGTCGGGCTTCGGCAGTAGATCGCATGATTGCTGCGGCGGTTGAGGCTCAACCCGACGACCAAGATGTGCAGATCGCCAAGTCCAAATTGCGGCCTTGAGGGATAATTCACTCTCATCCCGCTCAGCCGTAGGTCTCATGCGGTAGCGCATCAGCCCATTGCACATGCAGCGGCGAGCGACGGCGACCATCATGGTCGACGATGACCTCATCCTGCGTCCAGCAAATATGACTCATTCCGACTCCCTTCTCGAGGCATTCGAGGAGACTTGGCCCGAGGTCAGCAGGGCGATGCCGTGGATTCTTCCCGAGCACGAATTCGGGCCACAGATTACTGATTTCCTAGATGAGACAGAACGCACCGGCCGAGTCGGCAGAATGCACCATTGGGTGCTGGTTCGCCCGTGGGATGAAGCGGTCTTGGGCCTGCTGGGATTCGACCGTGTGACCCGCTCGGCCGAGGCCGAGTGGAATCTCGGATATTGGGTCAGATCATCCGCTCAGCGCAAGGGCTTGGCCGGCAAAGCCATCCAAGCTGCCTTGCGCTGGTTGGGCGACCTTGAACAGGTTGATGTTGAACTCAAGGTCGATCCGAATAATGCAGCAGGAAAGCGCACGGTGGAACGCACCGTGCGCCAGTGGGGAGGCAGCCGTTGTCTATCTGGAGATTCGGCGATAACCGTCGCAGGTGTCCGCACTCCTCACGAGTGTCACCTAATCTCAATCGGTCCAGATACGGGTCCGAGATGAGCGCGCCCGCCCAGACGCGACCATTCAAAACACTCATTCATCTCGGAAGACCTGCCCATAGGGCAGGTGTCAGCGATGTCGGGCAATCACAGACAGCGACTCCCCGACATCGACCCGGAGGAGACCGACGAGTGGATGGAAGCACTCCGCAACGTAGTCGATGCACAAGGAATCGAGCGCGCTCGCCTCCTGCTCCACGAACTCGTCGCCGAGGCACAAGACCTCGATATCGAGATCAATCCGGCCAGTCAAACGCCATACGTCAACTCGATTCCATGGGACGCCCAACCAGCATATCCGGGCGACCTTGACCTTGAGCGAGAAATCCAGAATGCGATCCTCTGGAACTCCGCCTTGATGGTCTCAGACGCCAACCGCCGCCTCGACGGACTCGGCGGACACATCTCCACCTACGCCTCCTCCTCTACCCTCTACGAGGTCGGCTTCAACCACGTCTTCCGCGGCAAGGATAGCAATGGAATCGGCGACGCACTCTACATCCAAGGCCATGGCAGCCCGGGCATCTACGCCCGAGCATTCCTCGAAGGCCGAATCAGCCGCGAGCAACTCGCAAACTTTCGTCAGGAGGCCTTCGCAGACGGTCTCTCATCGTATCCACATCCTCGCCTAATGCCCGATTTCTGGGAGTACCCGACCGTCTCGATGGGACTCGGCCCACTATCCGCAGTGATGCACGCCCGATTCTGGAAATACCTCCACAACCGCGGATTAGCCGACACCTCCGAGTCCACCGTCTTCTCCTTCCAAGGTGATGGCGAGATGGACGAGCCCGAGGCGATCGCCGCAATCGCAGTCGCGGGTCGCGAGCGCCTCGACAATCTCATCACCGTAGTAATCTGCAACCTGCAACGCCTCGACGGTCCGGTCAGAGGCAACGCAAGCATCGTGCAAGAGCTCGAAGGACTCTACCGAGGAGCCGGTTGGGACGTCTTCAAGGTCCTCTGGGATTCGAATTGGGACCGACTCTTCGCAGCCGACCACGACGGAGCTCTACTCGCCCGCCTCGAATCCATCACCGACGGCGATTACCAAAGAATGAGCATCCTCGAACCTGCCGATTTCCGCACCGAATTCTTCACCGGCAACCCATCCCTAGAAGCCTTAGGCGCATCTCTTTCAGATGCCCAAATCGCCGCGCTGCGCCGCGGCGGACACGACCCAATCAAGGTCTGGTCAGCCTACCACGCAGCCAAGCAGTCCGACCGGCCAGCAGTAATCCTAGCACACACGGTCAAGGGTTGGGGCATCGACTCATTCGAAGCAAGAAACACAACCCACCAGAAGAAGAAGATGAGCCTCGAGGATATACAGCAATACCGAGACCACCTCGGAATCCAAATCCCCGACGAGAATCTCCAGAACGACCCCTTCTACGAATTCGAGGAGGATTCAGACGCACTCGCCTACATGAGAGCGCGGCGCGCCGACCTTGGCGGCTACCTCCCGTCGCGCCGATCCCCACCCATCGACCTACCACTCCCACCCGCTGAAACATACTCAGCTTTCGACGAGGGAACACCGGAGGGTCAAGAGGTTTCGACGACCATGGCATTCGTGAGACTGGTCCGCAATGTGATGAAGTCAGAAGTTGGTGAGAGAGTCGTTCCAATCATCCCTGACGAGGGCCGAACCTTTGGAATGGATCCGCTGTTTTCCGAGTTCGGAATCTACTCTTCCTTTGGTCAGAATTACACGCCAATCGACCACAAAATGCTGATGAAATACAAGGAATCGATGTCCGGCCAAATCCTCCAAGAGGGCATCTCAGAGGCAAACTCAATCGCTTCCTGGATAGCCAGTGCAACCTCATATTCCCACGCCGGAACGCCAACGCTTCCCTTCTACATCTTCTACTCGATGTTTGGGTTTCAGCGCGTCAATGACCAGATCTGGCAGGCTGCTGACGCGCGGGCCCGCGGCTTCCTGATGGGCGCTACTGCGGGCCGGACCACCCTGAACGGAGAGGGTCTTCAGCATCAGGATGGTCACTCTCTCCTACATGCTAGCACGGTGCCATCTTGCAGGGCTTGGGATCCTGCCTACGCTTACGAATTGTCTACCATTATCGAGCACGGCATCGATGAGATGTGGGGGCAGAATCAGGATGTATTCCACTATGTCATGCTCTACAATCAGAATGAGCGACAGCCGGCCAAACCGGCCGGCTGCGAGGCTGGATTGGTGCAGGGTGCATATCTTCTCGATGCTGCACCAGAGGGAGAGGGACCGATTGTTCGATTGCTCGGCTCGGGACCGATTCTCTCGCATGTTCGCGAGGCTGCTGGAATACTCGGTGAGCGCGGGGTTCGAGCCGAGGTCTGGTCGGTCCCATCCTACGGCGAGTTGCGCCGTGCGGGGCTCGCCGCCGAGCGCTCTACGCGCCTCGACCCTCAGAATCCACAGACTGCTTACGTCGCCGACTGCTTCGGCGACGAGACCACAACCGTTGCCGCCTCGGATTACATCGCGGCGATTCCAGAGATGATCCAGCGCTGGGTCGGCGGACGCTACATCGTCCTCGGGACCGATGGCTTCGGCCGCTCGGATACGCGTGATTCACTGCGCCGCTTCTTCGAGGTCGACACTGCGAGCATCGTAGTCGCCGCACTCTCAGGCCTCGAGCAGGATGGCGAACTCGATGCGGGAACGACTACGGCGGCAGCGAAGGAACTCGGTGTAGCCGCCGAGCGTTTCGACAAGACGATGTGAGAGAGATGGGCAAAATCATCGACACTTTCAGGGTCGCTTGGAGGTTCTTCGCTGGAATCGCGATGATAGTGGGCTTCGTGCGCCGCCTCATCGGCCGCAAATGAGCTCCGAATCACAGCCCACGATTGATACTCTCAATGAACTCAAGCTCACGCGCATTCAACGCGTAATTGTAAGCCAGCGCATCTGGAATAGACACCCAATCGGGCGTCGAGCCATCAATCCAATCGTATCGATGCCCGGGTATCAAGCGCCAATCATCAGGTAATGAACGCAGAATCCCACGAGCAAACAGAACCGACATCCATTGGGCGGTCGGGTCAGAACCGGGAAGATCCACGCGACCGGAACCAGCGGTGAAAAGCAAGTCACCCGCATGATAGACGCCGTGGCCGTGGAAGGTGCAGTGACCGGGGGCATGACCTGGGGAGTGGGTTACGGCCAGTGTGATTGCGCCAGCCTTCCATTCAATCGTTGAGTTGGCAGAGTGCGACCATTCGTGCGTGAAAGAAACCCGACCGAAAACCACCCGACCGAGAAGCGACTCGTTAGTTGACTCCGAATGACCCCAGACCTCGACCTCCGGTACCAGTTCGAGCATCCGCTCGAAGCCGGCTGTGTGGTCGCGGTGCGTATGGGTGTAGAGGATGTGAGTGGGGCGCAGTCCCTCGATTGCGAGTGCTTCGACCCAGCGATCGGAGTCGAATGGGTCGGTTATTGCGACCGTGCCTGTGGCGCGGTCGATCCAAGCTGTGTTCATGTTCATGTAAGCGCCCATCTGGGTGACCCAGACCTCGATGCCGGATTCATCGGTGTGGATATCGAACTCTCCGTCGGCGAGCATCGGGGCTGGCGAGGGGCTACTGAGGCATAGCGATGACGATTCTTACTGCTGCTGAAGCGGCCGCAGAACCATTCGCCGCGCGCGAGTGCGCAGGGTTGCATTGAAAGCGAGACGGCACGAGGCGCGGGCATGGCGCGAATGCCTGCTTCACCTAACTTCGCGGCGGGCGCATCGCTCGACCTGCTGCTTAGCTTGGGAGCCTGAAATGGCTCCCGTTCTCGAATGGGGTGAAGAATATGGCATACGATTCAGAAGAAATCGAGACGCGCTGGCAGGCACGCTGGGCTGATGCGCGCGTATTCGAGGCAGAAGTCGATGAGTCTCGTGAGAAATTCTTCTGCCTCGAGATGTTTCCCTACCCATCAGGCTCGATGCACATGGGCCACGTTCGCAATTATTCCATTGGTGATGCGATGGCTCGCTTCCAGCGCCTGATGGGCAAGAATGTCCTCTATCCGATGGGCTACGATTCGTTCGGGATGCCCGCCGAGAATGCCGCCAAGAAGGATGGCGGGCACCCGCACACCGTCACAGAGCGCAATATCGAGATGATTCGCGCTGACCAGGAGCGGATGGGGTACAGCTATGATTGGCGGCGGATGTTTGCGACTTCGACGCCGGAGTATTATCGCTGGAACCAAGAGATGTTCCTCAAGTTCAACGAGGCTGGGCTGGTCGAGAGACACTTTGCCCCGGTCAATTGGTGCGACGAGTGTGACACCGTCCTTGCCAATGAGCAGGTGAAGAATAATCGCTGTTGGCGATGTGGTCTCGAGGTAGTTCAGAAGGACATGGCTCAGTGGTTCCTGCGCATGACCGAGTATGCCGATGAGCTGCTCGACGAATTGGACCACATCGAGTTCCCTGAGAACGTGAAAGCGATGCAACGCAATTGGATCGGGCGTTCTCACGGCGCGCATATTGAGTTCCCCGTTGCCGGTGGAGTGAACGGCGAATCGGCCAGCATCGGAGCGTTCACAACTCGTCCTGACACGATTTTTGGTGTGACTTTCGTTACGCTCTCGCCTGAGCATCCTCTGTGCGAGCCGCTCGTGGCTGGCACCGAGTTCGAGGCTGATTGGCGCTCGCTCGCTGAGGAGTGCGCGCGGATGTCTGAGTTCGAGCGGATCAATATGCTGAAGGAGAAGAAGGGCGTTCCTCTCGGGCGCTTCGCGGTCAATCCGCTGACTGGTGAGGAAGTTCCGATTTGGGCTGGAAATTTCGTTGTGGCCTCGTACGGCACCGGCGCTGTGATGGCTGTTCCCGGCCACGATCAGCGCGACTATGATTTTGCCAAGACCTACGGGCTGGAGATCAAGCCTGTTTTGTCTCGGCGCGAGGGCGGCGAGGGCGTTGAGGAGAATCCTGTTTTTGACGGTCTTGGCTGGATGGTCAATTCGACTCGGCCGGGCTTCGATGGCCTATTCGGTGATGATGCCAAGGCTGGCGTTATCTCTGCACTCGAGGCCGAGGGCGCTGGCCATGGAACGACTCAATATCGCCTGAAGGATTGGTTACTGAGTCGCCAGCGCTTCTGGGGCACGCCGATTCCGATGCTTCATTGTGAGGCGTGCGGGGTGGTTCCGGTGCCGGTTGCCGACCTGCCGGTCGAACTTCCGCTCGATATCTCGTTTTCGTGGGATGAGAGCGGCA
>CAYFHB010000066.1:0-6692 GCA_964342705.1 uncultured Candidatus Poseidoniales archaeon | reverse complement strand
CAATGCTCGCGCGCGCGGAGGTCTGAGGGCATACGCACGCATGGAAGATGAGGCCAGAGAACGATTCGCCCGCCGTCGGGATCCGCCAGAATCACGGGCGACCAGCCTAATTCAGCCTCTGTCACGATTACTGCGAACCGGCATTAGTGCTTCACTGCAACGGTTCGACAAGCACCCCTAACAGGTTCTGCACGCGGTCTGAACAGGTTCGCGAACGTCATTCTCTAACCATCGGTTTGTGGTTGGATTCAAGGAGGGTGAGCGCGCGGGACAAATCGAGAGAGATGGCTGAACCGCGCTCCTCCGAACCTGTCGTGCTGCTGAATGAGGTGTTTCCTGGCGATACAAACGCCCTCGACACACTCTTCGGCGGCCGTCTGATGTCGATTATGGACACGGCCGCCGGCATGGCTGCAAGCCAATTCGCCCACAAGGAATTCGTCACTGTCTCCGTCGACGCGCTGAAATTCAAGCGGCCAGCCTACCAAGGCGACGTAATTCGCACCATAGCGCGCGTCGTCTGGACCAGCCGTAGAACGGTCGGAGTCATGGTCCGCTCATGCCGTATGACGCGCTCGGACTGGGATCCCGAGGAGATCTGCTCTGGCTACTTCTTCATGGTCGCAGTCGACGAGTCGATGCGACCGATCAAGGTCCCTCAATTCACACCATCCTCCGACGAGGAACAAGCTCAATGGGACGCAGCGCAGCGCGCCAGAGACGCAATGCGCTGAGTGCGCTCGTCCGAAATAAGACCTCAGCGGTCACAAAAATCGGATGGTAAACGGGTACCTGTACTCCTGCCCGGCCTTTAGGGCGGAGTTAGCATTGATGGCCCAGATTAGGTAGAGTATCCAGTGCACAGCGAAGGTCAAGCAGCCGATCAATATGATGGAAAGGAACGAGTGGACAATCGCGGCGATAAGGAAGGTCAACGAAGCATTGAGAGATTCTGAAAGATGCGAGCTCAACAAAGGGTCCTCTTCCTCCAGATTCGGGGAGCGGACTGCCCAGATTATCAGCGGAGCAAGAAATCCAACTAGTGGTCCCAAAATATGCGATAGCGTCCCCATAGTTCGGTCGGGTGTTTTCTGGCCTAAGTGGATGACCGGGGGTCTCTCATCCATGCCTCGTGGAGACCACCCCCTTCTTTGAACCAATTGCTTTAGTCAGCGAATCGATGCGTCGCATTCATGGGTGGTTCGCTGCCCGCGCGGTCCATGCCAGTGCTCAATATCGCCTACGTTGGAAGCGAAGATCTCGCGCGGTCACTGGCGAAATCGAACGATGTGCGCGATATCGAGTCGTATGTGTACAAGGAGGTCCGCGACGGTGAGACCTGCGTTCTCTCACTCTTGCGCCCCCTTCGTCACCCTGAGCGTTTGCGGCCATTGCTGTCCGTTCTGAATGTGGCTGAGGTCGGCGTCGTCGAAGTCGGCGCCGTCGATGCCGCGCTTGGAGAGGTGCTCGTCGCCTTCGGCGCGGCTGGAATTACGCGTGGCATCGCAATCGTAAATGCGGTTGATGGAGGATGGGTTGATGCAGACCAGGTGAAGATGATTCTTACACAGGCTGGTCTGGGGTCTTGGGCTATTCATGAGTCAATGCCGGATGCTCATGACTTGAGAGAGGAATTGTATTCTCACATGGATGCTACTGACTCGGGAGGCGAGGGTCAAAGCCTCGTGCTCCCGGTGGACCAGCATTTCAATGTCAAAGGCGTCGGCCTGGTTGCCATCGGATACGTTCAGGCCGGGTCAGTAAACAAGCACGACGAGGCCCTGATTCTTCCTGCGAATGAGACCGGAGTCGTACGTTCCCTGCAAGTGATGGATGATGATGTCGACACCGCCGTGGCCGGTGACCGCGTCGGTGTAGCCCTGCGCAATCTGCGCGAGGAAGCGCTGCACCGTGGATGCATGATTGTTCATCCGGGCAGCGAGGCGCTGGTGAGCCATGAGAAATCGATTATCGAGGTCGAACCAGCGCCCTTCCAGAAACGAGTGATTTCGGTGGATGATGTGATTCACGCGGCCGTAGATTTGCAATTCGTCGTCGGCCGCGTCACCTCTGTCGACGGTGCAAAGTTGAGTGTCGATTGGGAGAGCCCACTGTGGATTCGAGCAGAGGGTTCACCGTCGGTACTCATCACTCAACTTGATGCCATGCCGATGCGCATCATGGGAAGCGCATCCAGCATTGTACAAGTCTGAACAGGCAGAATCGCACACCTCCTTCGGAGGTTACGGCGTTTGTGGCTCGCGCGCGCAAGCGCCGCGCGAGGCCGTTCGGTTGCCCGAGCAGTTATAGCATCGAAGATGCGCTCGGCCGAGCGGGATGTACTCAGCCGGGCGTAAGGCCCGACTGGATGAAGGAGAGTCGGAACTATTCGATGACCTGAGTCTAGTCGGCGTCAGTGGGATGTTTTGCGGCGTTCTTTCCGAGCGTCAGCTAACGTTCGAGAATTGGCAGGGACATGGAATTCGCATCAATCTCTCAAACATCTCTACGCTTAGAAACATCAACCTCGCAAGACTTCCGAATGGCTTCTTCACGATGGGGGCCCTTGGATTCTGGGTCGGTGCAACGATCGTCACTCCACCACTCGGTTGGGTAGTCGCTGGGGCTGGTGCACTCTCTGCCTTCGGTTACTTGACTCTCAAGACGCCAGTGCTCGCCATCGAAACCAATGCTGGTGACAAGCACTTGGTCAGCGGCTCTCAATCCGAGCTGCTTCGGCTTTGCATGATGATTGATCGGGTAATGCATGGAAGTTCGATTGAAGAGGCAAAGGCTGGATTGAAGGCGCTCGAGGAGGAGCGGGCGCGCCAGATGGCTCCCGAGCCGAAAGCTCTGCTCGGTGCGCCCGATTCGATCTCGACTCCTAGTATGGGATTGTTCGAGTCTGAGGCGGTTTCGCCTGTTTCTGAATCCGGTGCAGGCTTGAGCGTCAGTCCTGCTGCCGCTGCAATCGTTACGGAGGCGGCTGCGGGAAGTGTTTCCGCGTCGATGACAAGCGCTGCTACTGCGCAGTCCGCCTTCGGCGAGGGCGGCATTTTCGCCGCCCTCGAAGCCCACGAACCGCCGAGTTACAACATTCCACCACAGGTTAGTGCACCATCCGAACCCGTTGACAATCGCTCGGCTTACGAGAGGGCTTGGGGTCGTGAGGAATCACCCTCGTGGTATCAGGAGAAGGATGGATTGGCCTCAGGAGAGAGCCGAATGGACGAGGCTGCATCCGATGCCTTGGGTTCCTTCGACCTTTTCCAAGATGGAGGAATCTTCGACGCTCCAGCCACTTCTCCAGCAACTCCGTCAACACCGACCTATGGTGGGACAACTTCTCGCAGCGAATCAGAGATGATGGCCGACTTCTCATTATTTGACGATGATTTCGGCGCCACCGATTCGACCCCATCCTACTCCAGTCCAAGTGCGAATAACGCGCCGACATCCTACTCGCCGCCGAGTTCGTATACGCCTCGTACTTCGACCCCCACAGTTGCGACCCCAAACCGTCCGGCGTCGAGTTCTCAGATGATTCGCGCCGCTCGTTCTCACCACGGTTCACCTCCTACTGCAGTGAATAGTGGATGGGGATTGCCCTCACCGACCGAGGCGGCGGTGCGAGACGAGTGCAAGCCGGGTCTGGTCAGGACTGCAAAGGCGCAGACTGCGTGGCAGTCTGAGACACAGTCTCGCGCGCTGCAAACGCGCGCGAGTGAGGCGGCAGTGGCCGATTCCGAGCGCTTCGGGGATGAATTCCCAGCCGTCTCGCGGTTGGCGACGAGCATGAATAGCGGCCGGGTTCGCAGTGCAATGGGTCAACCGAAGAAGCGGAATTGGCTCGCCTCGTTACTTAGACCCACCACCACCGAGCGCCAGCAAGGGTACGCTGAGGTCTACGGCGATACCGATGGATCGACACACCATGGAGATGCGAGCTTCCGTTCAAGCCAACTCCTCCGCCTACGCTCTGACCAAGATCATCAGGCGGAGATAGTTGGTCGGATGCGACAGGAAAACACGGCACCCGCCCCGTCTTCGGCGCGAGATGCGCTTGACAATGTGGTGAGTCGCGTCTCGCGAGGCGAGGAACGAGCACCACCAGCTATCGCCGAATCGAACGAATTACGATTCTCACAATTGCGACCCACGACTCAGAAAGGCGATGGTCGACTACCGGGTATTCGTCAACTCGATTGAATCTAAACCAACCACCTAGCACTCGAGAGTGGACTGCTCACGTGAGGCCGACGATGCGTCGATACCTGTCTACGCGTGCGTGGTAGATTCCGCGGTCGACGGAGCCGATGCCGGTGATGCCGATGCCACCGAGGGTGAATGAGGAAGTCACAGTCGCATGAACGAGAGCATTTCGCATCGCCTCCAAGTCGTTGAGCACTCCTTTCCGGCCGATGAGGTAGGCGAGGAGTGAGCCAGCGAAGGAATCGCCACATCCAGTCGGGTCGACTATCTTGTCCGTCGGGTAAGCGGGCAGAGCCAAAGCGCCACCCGGCAGCATCGCCAGAACCCCACCGCTGCCGCGCTTGACGATGATGCACCTTGGCCCCGGTCCGGCTCCCACGCCACCGTGCAAAGCCGCACCGGACATGATGGATTTCATGGCCCGCGGGAGAATCTCATCCCCAGCAATCGCGCAGGCTTCCTGCTCATTGATGACTGCGATGTCGACCTTGCGCATAGCCTCGCTCAACGTCTCAAACTCGCTCTCAATCCACAACATGAAGGTGTCCAGAACGGTCAATTGCGCCCCTGGACACTGATCGAGCACGGCAACCTGCGTGGCAGGGTGCGTGCTCGCACAGAATAGAATCTCAGGGTCAACCCAGACATCAGGTAACTCCGGCTTGAAGTCAGCTATGACATTCACTTCGGTCGCGAGAGTCTCAACCGACTCCATCGCCCCCTCGTACCGACCCGACCAGCGGAACGTATCGCCCTCGGCACGAACAACTCCAGCCAGATTCAATCCAGCCTTCTCAAGCACCATCTGGTCGTAGACAGCGAAGTCATCGCCAACCACCCCGACAAGACCGACACGAGTCGGTTCGGCATCCATCGTGCGCAGGTGGAATGAGGCAGCAAGCCCGGAGTAGACCGCAGCCCCACCGAGCAGATCAGAACCGCTCGCTTCTGGAGTCTGAATATCATCGTAGCCAATCGAGCCGACGATTACCATATCCATTCTCTCACCTCACGTCAACAGGTCCGGGTGCTCCTCAAGGTAGCGTATCGTGATATCCCGATTGCGGAAGTCCTCCTCAGAAAGGATGGCCCGGTGCAGTGGTATCAAGGTCTCGACGCCGAGAATCATCGTCTCCCCCAGAGCTGCATCAAGACGTCGGACAGACTCTTCACGATCGCGTCCCCAGACGATCAATTTGGCTAGCAGTGAGTCGAATGAGGGTGGCATATCGTAACCCGTGTGAGCGTGCGTGTCGACTCGAACCCCTGGTCCCGCCGGCCAATGGCACTCCCACAACCTCCCCGGTGATGGCTCGAGAGTCCGTGGGTTCTCTGCGTTCAGTCTGGCTTGGATGGCGTGGCCCGAGATTGCGATGTCAGATTGGGCCACCGGCAGGCTTTCGCCTGCCGCGACTCTGATGCCCAGCGATACTAGATCGTAACCGGTAATCATCTCGGTTACTGTGTGTTCGACTTGGACTCGAGGGTTAACTTCGAGGAAGTAGAACTCTCCGTGGGCGTCACGGAGGAATTCGAATGTGGCAAGTCCCTTGTAACCGACCGCCTTGGCACCGGCGACAACCTTCGCTCCGATTTCTGCACGGACCTCTTCTGAGAGCCATGGTCCCTCTTCGAGGATCTTCTGGTGTCGACGTTGGATCGAGCAGAATCTCTCGCCGAAGTGGACCGCGTCGGTGCCGTCGCCTAAGACCTGGAATTCGACGTGTTGGGCGCCCTCGATGAATTTCTCGAGGAAGACTCTGTCGTCGCCGAAGGCGGAGAGGGCTCGTCCTTGGCAGAGGTTCAGAGCAGACTCGAATTCATCTGCGGATTCGACGACTTGCATGCCGATTCCGCCTCCGCCTGCTGCTGCCTTGATGATTACAGGGAAGCCGATATCGTCGGCGATTGCTGAGGCTTCGGCGGGGTCGGATATTGGACCTGGTGAGCCCTTCGCGATGGGGAGTCCAGCGCGTGACATCGACTCGCGAGCGGTGATTTTGTCACCGAGAACACGCAGAACTTCTGGGCTCGGACCGATGAATGTGATTCCTTCATCTGCGAGGCGTTCGGCAAAGATTGGATTCTCCGCGAGGAAGCCGTATCCGGGGTGAACCGCATCCGCGCCGACCTCTTTGGCCGCGGCGACAATTGCCTCGATATCGAGGTAGGACGCCAATGGGTCGTTGCGGTTGATGAATACCGCTTCATCGGCCAGCCGCACGGGCGTTGTGAGCCTGTCTTCTCGCCCATGAATCATTACAGCCTCGATGCCGAGGCTGCGCAGCGAGCGCAGAATTCGCAGGGCGATTTCGCCCCGGTTGGCAATCAGCACTCGCCTGAACATCGAATCCCTCCTGTCGGCTGAATCCTATGTAGGGTTCGGCGACCGCCGTAGGCGGTCGAACCGCCGCTGTGCGGCGGGGCAGTAGACATCTCTTAGGTACCGCTTGTCGGTCTTCATCATCCCGACCTCGACG
>CAYFHB010000065.1:0-6787 GCA_964342705.1 uncultured Candidatus Poseidoniales archaeon | reverse complement strand
TGCCCGTTCAGCATGGGCGATCTTCCAATCTGCGGGCCTGCCGAAGAAGTGGAGGAGAGCGTAGAAGCCTGACCGAGTACGAAGCGAGCGAGGGGAAGCATCCATTTGCGGATGAAAGCAGGGAGCGCCATGACCGTGGACATCGACAGCCTCTCAGCGAACGCAGAGAAGATCTGGGAGGAGTCAATCCTACCGAGCCTTTCCGACTTCATCGAAATCCACGCACTCTCACCGATGTTCGAACCCAATTGGGACGAAAAAGGTGAACTGCAAGCCACCATCGAACTCTTCACCGCGTGGCTTGAGGCACAAGGACTCGAAGGAATGAGCCATCAAACGCACCGCATCGGCGACCACTCTCCGGTGCTTTTGGTGACCATCGAAGGCACTGGCCCCGGTGAGGTTCTGTTCTACTCTCATCTCGATAAACAACCGAGCCGACCCGAGTTGTGGTCGGAGGGATTGCATCCGCTGAAGGCGGTGCGCCGCGATCCATTCCTATTCGGTCGCGGCTCCGTCGACGACGGTTATGGAGGATATCTCTGCGTTACTGCGATTCGCCTTCTGCAGGAGGCTGGAATCCCACACCCGAAGGCTACCTTCCTCATTGAGACCTGCGAGGAGTCGGGCTCCTTCGATCTGCCACCCTATCTCGATGCACTAACCGACGATTTAGGCTCACCCGACCTCATCGTTGTGCTCGACAGCGGCGGGCCGTCCTACGATCACATCTGGGTGACGGAGGCCCTGCGAGGCCTCGTCGCAGGCACTCTGAGCGTGCGCGTCTCGCACGAGGGCGTGCATTCGGGTATGTCTGGGGGGGCCATTCCATCCTCGTTCAGGATTCAGCGGATGCTGATCGACCGTGTCGAGGATAGTTCGACCGGTCGCATCCTCATACCAGAGATGCACGTCGAAATTTCTGACAAGATTCGCGCCGAGGCGGCAGCCCTTGGCGAAATCCTCGGCGATGCCTTGTGGAAGAGTCTGCCAGTCGTCGATTCGCTTGAACCGCAGACTCGCGGCGCCGACCAGATTCTACTCGACGTCAATTGGCGCCCAGCGATGGGCGTTATCGGCGCCGACGGAATCCCACCGGTGCAGACTGCGGGAAATGTCCTGCGAACCAATACCGACCTCAAACTTAGCTTCCGTATCCCACCCGGAGTCAAAGCCGAGGAGGTCCAAGCAATAGTCAAACAGACCCTCGAAGCGAATCCTCCGTACGGGGCGGAAGTGACCTACCACGCCACCGAGCCAGCCGATGGATTCCACGCCCCGCCACTTCACGAGGGCGTCGCAGCAGCCCTCGATGGTGCTTGCAGAAAACTCACAGGATTACCTCCAATGACGACTTGGATAGGTGGAACGATTCCGTTCATGGCGATGATCCAGAACAAATTCCCCGAAGCCAGTTTCATCTGCACGGGTTCCGCCGGCCCCGGAAATAACGCTCACGGGCCGGATGAGAAGCTCCACATCCCTCATTCGAAGCGACTCAATGTCGCACTGGCAGCCGCCATAGCAGCCCTCTGCGACTGAGTCGCCATCTCAATTTCCAGCAAATTTCCAAGGTTACGGGAGGCGCAGAGAATCCAACCTTGCGCAGGAGTTAATTCAGCGAACGCAGTCGTAGGTTCATGTCAGTATGGGACAAGATAGTTGAGGCAACAGAACGGAAAGACGCAGAGATATACGCTGAGATATTACATCCCGACTATGAATTCGTCAGCCACCAGTCTGGTACCTCGTTCAGCAAGGGCCAAATGATTGAGATGATGAAGGGAATGATGGCGAGCGATAAGATGGCTGTTCACAACCCAAGGTGCATTTACGAAAACGACGATATCCTCGTTGAGCATTCGGTAATGGACTTCCCAGATTCAACGAGCGAAGCGGTATTGGCCGTCCACACAATACAGGGCGGACTAATCGTCAGAACCGAGACAGGGGCGACCCTACTCTCTAAGTAAAATCACTAAATCACCGGATAATCAGTCCGCCGCAGTTATAGCGGGGCCGAGTGTCGAAGGTGACGAGGGAACCTCATGAGCGAAGAAGACACCAGCGTTTCGCCTGAGTTGCGAATCCGCCAATTGGAGGAAGATCTCGCCAAGGAAAAGGACCGCCTAGACAAACTCTACGCAGGTTACAACGCACTCAAGGAAGGCTCTGACGAGAAGGATGCGATAATCGACGTCCTCGAGAAGGAAGCCATCGAGAAGGAGATTGAGCGCGAAGGTTTGGAAGGCCTGCTCTCAGAGAAGGATAACCGCATTCGCGACCTCGAACTCGATGGTGCGAAGAATTCTCAGAGAGTCAAGCACCTCGAGCCTGAATTGCAGAAGATGGAGGAGATGTACACCCGCGAGTCGGCTCGACTCGGTCGCGTTTTCGAAGTCGCTGAGGATCTAGACGAGGCACTTCGCGTGGCTAAGGGTCAATTGACCGCTCGCGACGATTGGTACGCTCAGCACATGAAGCTCTTCGAGGACCTTAGCACAGCGATTCAGACCCGCTACGATATGATCGACGCGGCCATCGAAGCGATTCGCGAGCAGGAACTCAAGCAAGCTACCTTCCGGGAGCGCATGGATGAGGCGCTTGAGGCGGCAGCCGATGCAGCAGAAGAGATGGCTGCCGATGCGGATTCGGACGACGAATCCGACGATGAGTGATTTCCCTCAGAATCGCGCTACTGCGCCCTATTACATCGGTTTTGTTCCGTCGGCAAGGCGAATGCACTTTGCTGGAATCCCACCCCAGACTTCGCCGGGTGGAACCTCGGTCCATTTCGGCAGTACCGCCTTGCTCGCGATGACAGCTCCTTCGCCAATTGTGCAACCGGGTTGGACGGTTGAATTGGCTCCAATCAGTGCACCGTCTCCAATCGTGACAGGAGCCATCACCAATTCTCCACGCTCAACCAGATGCGCATTGATTACCGCGTGGCCACCGACAACGACGCGGTCACCGATTACAACCGAACCAGCGTCGTTGAGATTCTCAGTGTTGATCTGACAAGAAGAACCAATCTTGGCACCCGCCATGCGATAGTAGAGCGTACCCATGAAGGATGGCACCAGGGTTTTCAGGAACAGCAGGGCGATGCGGTGGAAGATCATCGACCACGCCCACTGAATCGTCACGAAGGAACGCAGCGGATAGCGTCCCGGCTCCAAGCGTGGTCGGAATAAACCCCCCAAGAATCCACAGAGCATCACCAGCGTCACACCCCACAGCATGCATGCGAAACCGAGGGCGAGGCTCGTACCGACAATCTCGATCCAATAATCCTGTGAGACGAGAAAGACCCTCGCCTCGAAAAACAGGAAAACCGCGGGAACCGCAGAAATCCCGACTACCCCAGCAAGGAAAGGCACGACGAGCATGGTCAGAACATTCTGAACAATCTCGAAGGACTTCACACACCCACCCTAAACCGCGTTACAGCACATTGGTCATGAAATTTCGCTTGGACGACAGGTCGATGGCTCGGCGGCACAATCAAGACGAGTCCGACAGCCGCGAGACCATGGCTGAGGCTTGTGGCATTATCGGTAATGGCTCGCCCGCCGTCAAAATCCACCATCTTGTCAAGGCGCCGGAGAACACCGCCGAATCGATCGCCCGCAGAGAATCATGGGATGCCAGAAAACCAGCGACGGTCTACATCACCCCCGAGCGGATGCCCGACGGGACCCCCTGCCAAGCCGCCACCGTCATCCTCAGAACCCGCGGCTGCGCGTGGTGGTGGAAATCCGGTTGTACCTTCTGTGGCTACTTCAACGACGTTCGCGACGATGTCACAGCCGACGACCTATTCGCCCAATGGGATTACGCCAAGAAGCAGACCAAGGATTTCGACGGCTGCTCGATGGTCAAGGTCTACACCTCGGGCACATTCTTTGAGGACCAAGAGAACCCAGTCGAATGGCAAGAGCACGTCCTTCGAGAGACCCATGAGATGGGCCTGCACCTCATCGTTGAAGCTCAGGCCCACATGTGCAAACCTGAGAAGCTCGCCTTCCTCGCAAAGCACAATCCGAACACAACAGTCGCCATCGGCCTCGAGGCCTATGACGACGCAGTGCTGCGATTCCACGTCAACAAGGGCTTCTCGACGAAGACCTGGCGAAAGTCAGTTGAAGACCTGCGAGCCAACGGTCTTCGAGTCAAAACCTACCTCATTTTCAAGCCGCCATTCATGAGCGAGGGTGACGCTCTCGAACACACCTCAAAATGGCTCATCGAGGTCGCCCCGCTTTCCGACGAGGTCTCGATTAACCCGATGAACATCCAAAATCGAACCATCGTCGACCGTCTTTTCCGCAATCGCGAGTACCGGCCCCCGTGGCTGTGGTCCTTGGTCGAGATGATTCAACGAACCCACGAGGCGACCGCAGCCGACAACGCCCGCATCATCGTTCATCCAACCGCGGGCGGCAAAATCCGCGGCTCCCACAATTGCGGCGAATGCGACAATCACGTGGTCGCCGCAATCGAGCGCTACTCAGTCTCCCGCGACCTATCCGAATTCAAAGGACTCGACTGCGATTGCAAGGCCGTCTGGAGGTCAGAAATCACCTCCGACCTCTCCCTTCCGACGCCCCTAGGTACAGGGCGCGACCGCAGAGGCAACCCAGTTGACCTAATGCGAGCGCCCTGAGGTGAGGGACTACGTCCCTCGCCCAATGCTTAAGGGCAAATCTCCGGTGGTCGGTCTGCCCACGAAGTGCTGTGGGCAAGTGGTGTCAACGTGACGAATGACGACGGATTCCTCCAAGGCGATAACGAACCTGCGGCTTCCAAGGTGGTACTGGTCGGAGCATTGGTCTCCGCTCTCATCTTCTTGGTGGTCTACAGCATACTCTACCCAGGTCAGGATTATCCCGTGCTTTCCGACTTCGATACTTTTGGTGCATTGACCGGCGGAATCTGGTTCTTCATCCTCGGAGCGGTCTTCGGAATCTTTGCGATTGTCGCGACGATGGTCACGGAGGCAACTCGCGAGTGAGGTGATTGTGATGGATTCGGTACTTTCTACTCTCGCAGTTTTCTGGGCTTGCGCCCTCGTCTTCTACATTCTCGTGCACCGCGGATTGTGGATATTCTCAGACGTCGCTCGTGGCATGGGGATGTTCATGCTCGAGAAGGCCCTCGGTCCAGGTATCGAGTTGGTTGAGGGCCGTGCTGGCTCTGCCGCTCGAGCATGGATTGTTCAGTCAGCCCTGTGGTTGATGGTCGGCGGGCTGTTTGCTTTCGAGGGTCTTTGGTTGGCTCACGACCCAACCGCCCTGCACTCTCTAGGTTCTTGGGGTTACGATCCTACTGCCGAGACTTTGGCTGCGACGGGTAAGGCTGTGACAATCTTTGGTGGTGTGACGATGTCGATCATCGGCTGTGGCCTGTATGTCCTGCCGAAGTTGCTGGGCACAGAGTTGGCGAGTGAGCGCAACGGAACCCTCGTCTCCTTCCTTTACTCAGGGTCTGTCGTCGTTCACATGATCGGCTCGCACGACCCTGTAATTCTAGGAATCAAGGTGTTGGTAATCGGCACTGGAATTCACATTCTGGCCGTTGCTGCGGTTGTCATCAACCAGTTATTGACTCTAGCAAACCGTGCTGGCTCTGTCTCATTGCCTGCTTGGTTGATTCTGTTCGGTTTGATGGCTGAGTCGTTCAATTTGGTTGCTGGGATCGCCACTGGCGCGATTACCGATGGCGATGGCCAGTGGCTGATGTACCGCTTGCAATCTGGTGGATTCTTCTTCATGTCGACTGCTGGAATTGTGCTGTACGCCGCGAGCGTGGCTAGCGGCAATGCGCTTTGGTCGCGCACGCTGGTCGGTGCTACTCTGCTTGGTGGCTTGTTCACTCTGCAGCCGTTGGGTGCGCGCGACGGTTCGTTCACCGCTGATTTGTTCGGACTCGATGCTGGCGAGATGGCCATGGGCCAGTCCGACATGGTGGTCTCCAGCTTCTTGCTGGCTTTGGCTGCAGTCCCAGTGGTCGCCTTCGTGGTGAATGCGATGTTGACTATGCGCGGAGGGGATGGTAGTGGTGCAAGCCCCAGCGGCGCTGGCTTGGCAGAGATGAACCTTGGAATCATGGCAATGGTCCCGGTATTCATTGGTGCGCTCTTCATTCAGACGGATTCGGTCTCCGGCACCGATGCTTTAACCGGACTTGCGGATACTATCGATAAGATGGGCCGCTGGGCCGTTCTAGTGCCGCTAAACTTCGGAGCAGCGCTGGCTCTCTATCCGTCGATTACTGGGCGCGAGTTGGCCTCAGCAGGCCGCGCCCGCACTGCCTTCTGGCTGATGTCGGGTGGCGTACTCTTGGGATTGATGGTTACTCTCATGTCGGACGCCGTCGATATGGCTCTGCTAGATGCTGGTGTCCTCGATCCATCGAGCTTGGCTCACGACCTGTCGGTGGCAGGCTCCGTAATCTTCTACTTCGTAGTAATCTCGATGATTCTGCACTGCCTAAACATGGTCAGCGGTATGTTCCGTGGGGCCATGGTTGCTGAGAGCAGTGAAGAAGGCGCCTCAAGCATCGAGGTGGACACCTACAATCTCGCTTCGGCGACGACGGTGGCTCGAATCCTCGGCTCCGGTGCTGGTATGGACACCGTCATCGTGCCGGTCGGTGAGTCGGATGAGGCTGGCTCGGCGACCGACCTATGAGCGGTCTGCCGTCCGCGGCTCGCGCTTCCGCGAGCGCGGATTGACGCTGATGGCTCGACCGTCAAGTTGAGGGCAGAGCGCCCGAGTTGGAT
>CAYFHB010000064.1:0-7063 GCA_964342705.1 uncultured Candidatus Poseidoniales archaeon | reverse complement strand
TGGCGCTCGACCTCGATACGACTGAGGAGACGGCTCGCAAGTTGCTGGCGAGCATCGAGGTGAGCGGTTCGATAGAGGAACATCTCGGTATGCCAACCGAATCCGATGACTTCTATGTCTGAGGCCGTTTGGAGGGGTTGAGGACGGCTGATGGTGCGCGCACTGTTAGGGAGTGGCGGTATTGGCACCGAGGCTCGACGCGCGATGTATCGTGAGTTGATGTCGGAGCATTTTGCCGGATGTGAGCGCGTCGTCTTCGTTCCATTCGCGGGCCATGACCACGATGGTTACACGGCCCGCATGCGCGAATTCGCAGGCGATGCAGGCTACGAGCTGATTGGTCTGCACGAAATAGATGACCCACTCGCCGCCATCGAATCGATGGATGGAATCTATGTCGGCGGCGGCAATACATGGCTACTGGTGCGTGAGTTGCACGAGCGCGGGCTTATCGAGCCGATTCGGGAGGCTGTGCTGGAGCGCGGTGTGCCATATGCGGGTGTGAGCGCGGGAGCGAATGTGGCCTGCCCATCTATGCAGACAACGAACGATATGCCGATTACGCTCGTGCCCTCATTCGAGACCTTTGGCATCGTTCCATTCCAAATCAACCCGCATTACCATCCTGGAGGAATTTGGTTCCGCGAGGGCGTGGATGGCGAGTTCCAGCAGCATTTCGGCGAGACACGCGCGAAGCGGGTGAGCGAATTCCATCAGACTCACGAGACTCCGGTAATCGGACTTTACGAGGGGGCGTTTCTGCGTTGCCGGGGCGACACATACGAATTGCTGGGCAACAAAGCTGCGGTTATGCGACCGGGCGAGGAGATTGTCACACACGATCCCGGAGTGTTGCTTGGTGGCGACCTAACCGCCGCTTGAGACGACGATTAATTCTAACTCGACATCATCGTTGATCATCGAGGAGTGGGGGATGATGGTTTCACCAACCACGGCGAGAACCGTCGATGGTTGGATATCGAGCCGCGCTAGAACATCAGCCACGCTTATCGGTTCGGCACTATCGACGATGCGCGGCTCGCCCTCGCCGCAATCGACCGCCACGCGCATAGTTCTCGGCGGTCGAGTCAGACTTATGACCGAATCGCAGGTGGCCGGGCTGCTGCCGAGATCGCATAGCCCGGTATTGCGGTGGATTCGAAATCCACTGTCCCTTGGACGCGGGGGTTCAAATCCCTCTCTCGGCGCCATTAATCGACGTCAAGCAGCCGTCGAGAGGGTCAATTCCACCAACCCTTCTTCTCCTCTTCCACTACTTCATCCTTAGTTGGCTTGGAATTTATCAGCGCCTCAAACGGAAATTCAAACACAACCTCAACATATCGTTCGTTGTCTACATAATCGCGGAATTGTAGTTTAGCCGTCCGAGCCGACGTAATCTCAGAAATCACTCCATCCTTACCCATACGGGCTTCTTTCTCCTCTGACCAGCAACTCTCTTCATCGTCTTTGAGCCGCTCGAACGCCTCGCGAAACTTCTGCTGATCGTTGATCACCCACCAAAGTTCGCCTACGTCATAGGTCAGGTCGCCAGCAGCCAGTTGAGCGTCCTGCAGCGAGCCGGTGTATAGCAACGAAATCAGCAGTGGAAGAGCGGCTACTGCGCAGACAAGCGAACTGAATGAAATAAAATCGGAGCCGTTGACTGAACCTGTAAAGAACATGATTGAAATGACCAATAACAGGAAGGCTGCGGGGCCGTAGAAGTCCCATTTATTGTGGCTCTTGGCATCTTTGACGCGGACCCATTCCAAGGCTGCGCCGTACATCGCGACAATGAAAATGATGAACTCAATCAACTCGAATACCATGGCGGCTTCCGGCCCTCTAACCTTGCAGGGTAACGATAAGGATGACTCCGGCGAAGACTCGAAGAGCCACTTCAGAACGCCGGAACATCGTCGCCATCAGCGACGATGACAACCTTGGCGCTGGGACCAATCTTCACCTGCGCCCGACCTCCCCATTCGCCTTTCTCGCCGTTGAGGATTGCAATCGTATCTCCGCGGCTGACGGCGGCGGCACTGATTGGGATGAATTGCTTGAACGCGACTATTGCACAGCTACCGCTGGCATCGACCAGTGTCGCGGCCCACCGATTAACCTCTTTCCCGTCCGGGAATGCGTCGATTGACCAGACGCGGCCGATGATGTTGACTCGCGTCTCGATATCGACGATGTGTGCGACCTCGTCCTCGTCGGCGAGGGAGATTTCCGAGGCCGCGTCGAGTTCGATGTTGACCTCGCCTCGCCAAAGGCTGGTCATCGCGTTGGAGACTTTCACGCGCGCGCCTTCGACTAGGCTTCGCGTGACCTTGGTCGGTCCTCCATGGTAGGCGGGCTTGACGACGGCTCGGTCGTAACCGTCCTGCAGGCGGAAGCGAACCTCGACCGTGCCGTCTTCCTTCAGCGTAGGGCCGGTCAAGCCGATGACATCGCCGACAGCGTCGACTCTGGCTTCGATCTCACCGATCGGAGTGACCGGCCAGGCATGACCGAATCTCTCGATTCGTCGCTCTGCTCCGAGTTCGAGGTCATGCCCACCATTCGGGCAGAAGCCTCGGTAATCGCAGCCTTTGCAGCGGGCCAGTGGGTCTGGGTCGATTGCTGGATCCGATGGCACGCCACCCGCATCGAAGTAGCGTAATGGCGAGGGCTCGGGCGGGCATTGGTCAATTGTCGGATTTCCCACCCGCAGCATCTGGTAGAGATCCCGATACTCGCTGAGATAGGCTTCCATCTCGGCCTCGCTGGGCAATTTCACCTGCTTGATGGTACCAGTTCCAAGATACCAGATGGCCAGCGAGGCCGCCTTCTCACCGCGCCCATGCGACTCCCACCAGAGCCAAGCATAGAGGCGTAATTGCTCGATATAGCCATGCGAACGATCACCTTTGCCGATGCTCGCCTTGATGTCGATGATGTCGATATTGCCAGTCCATCGATAGACCAGATCGTATTCGCCTTGGAACCAACCCTCGGGGATGCAAGTAGTCTGGGTGAATGACTTGGCATCGGGGTCGACGAACCACGGCCGCGCAATCTCCCAAGCCTCGCACCAAGTGACTTCGCCAGCCTCGCGGGCAGCCGGATGAGGAGTCGTCCAGACCAGCGGAAATCCATCCGGCGCTGGGATTTCCGCGCGAGCCTCGCCCGCTCGCCAAGCGGCGAGGCTCGGCCCACCATTCGCCTCAACACATCGCTCAACCTCATCGAGATGCATGCGAATGCCTTCGACGATCATCGTCCGACATTCTTCAACATCGATATCGTCGAGCGAGCCCGAGCGATTCTTCGTCGCTTGCCAATCGGCAACCGCGGCATCCCAACATTGCTCGAAATGAACCTCGACGCGCGCCTCAGCCCATTCCATCAGCGCGTCGCGCGCGGCTGGCCAATCAGACTCGGGTCGAGCCGCCAGCCGCGCAGCCATCCAGTTTCCAGTATCTTCCCAGTCGAGCCGCCCGTCGCCGTCCAGAGGGGAGGTGAGCACATCAGGGGCGTCTGGAGCGATGAGGACGGGGGAGTCACGAAGCACACGACAGATGCATGCCTCAGCCGCATTTCCACGAATGATGTGCGGCGGCATCGGCCCTTTCAGCCGCTCCTCGTAAGCGTGGTACCACTGACGCGGGCACGACTTCCACAGATTCACCTGCGAAGCCGACAATCGACGATACGTATCGACGCTCGACCCCTCGGAGTCAAAGGTCTGCACCGGCATACCCTCACTAGCGCAACGAGGGTACTTGAAGGAGTCGAGTAGGGTGCCGTTCACTTTCACTCTGTGGGCTCGTCAAATTTTTCGTTCCCGACATCCTCGTTCAGGTAGACAACTGTCATTTCCAAGCGCTCGTGGGTCGGGTGGACCTCGACGAGCGCGATTGGCGCATCGATGGCTCCGACCAGTTCCTCTGCCATCGAAAGAGGCAATTCGATGCGCCCGTTCTCTTCATCGAATAGCATGAATCGACGCGGCAAGCCAGTTTCCTCGTGGATTTCTTCAATCCAATCGGCCGCGTCTCCCGCCTCGCAATCGATTGCACCGAAGACGAGTGTTCCATCCTCGGTCAAAATCTCATGCGGCGAAATCGTATGCTCGCCGCGGCGCAGGAAGCGCCGCCTCAACTGCCCACTATCCTTGTAGGTCGCAGTGCAGAATTTCAGATGGTAGCCGTATGGCTCGCGCGCGACTCCGTCAAAAGGGTCAGGCGAGCCGATCTGCGCGGCCATCACACGGTCGCGCATTCGCGTTGCGACTTCAGCAGAACCGGCCGCGCCAGCAGTAATCTCGTCTGACAGATTGAATCCACGGACCTCCATATTGTCGTGATTGCCGACGGTTATCTCGAGCTCATTCAGATTGAGGAATTGAACCGGCATATCACGCATGGTCTCAAGCAATTCCATCAGCTCCTCCTCCTTGTCGGGTTCGCAGGGAATCTCAACACCGGTCAGCATGCCAGCCTCGACACAGGCAGCCATGGTCTCGGAGTACTTCTCCGGCTTCAAATCCAAGAAGTGGAAGCGAATCTCGTCGAGTCCGGCCTCAGCGAATTCAGCAGCCCAAGCCGGCCGGAATGGAATGCTCGTGTACATGTGCAAGTGGAAGCCAGTCCCGAACTCGGCCTTGAGTCGGCGACAAGCCTCCAAAACCCGCTCACGAGCCATCACGGGGTCGCCACCAGTGATGCCAGCACCGGTCGCATTCATCGCTCGCGCTTCCTCGATAACAGCATCCCAATCGCCGACCTCGACTCGACGCTCGTTGGCGAACATCCAATCGATCTCGCGTCGATTTTCAGACAGCGGACAGTAATCGCACATCCAATGACATTCACCGGTGATGAAGAGTACGAGTTTCGAGCCAAGTTGGCATTGAATGCAGCCCTCGGTATCATTGGCGTCAGCAGCCTCTGGAAGATCCGGAATCTTCGGCAAACGCACAGAAAATGTCACGCAGTCACCTCTTTCGCTCGCTGAAGAAGCCACGCATGGAATCCTGCATCATCGGATAATTCCGGGTGGAAAGTCAGGGCCAGACGAACCCCGTCCAACACCCCCACGACCTCTGATTCGTGCATCGCTGCCACGATTGCTGACTCGCTGATCGAGGAGAATCTGGGCGCGCGGATGAAGATGCCTGGGAATTGTCGGTTGAGCAGGTCGGATTCGAGCGCGGACTGGAAGGAATCGACCTGACGGCCGTATGCATTCCGGTCGATTTCGGCGGCGACGAGGGGGTCGCCGCCGTCTTGTGGATCACACAGTAGAATTGCGCCCGCGCAGGTACCCAGAACTGGACGCGCGGGGTCGGCGCGAATCCACTCAAAGACCGCTGGAAGCAGACCCGATGCGGGGTCGTTACCGGTCAGCCGCATCGTAGTGGATTCGCCGCCGGGGAAGACGAGTGCATGAGGGTCGGCGGCTGCAAGGTCGGCAGCCGTGCGCAATTCGTGAATTTCGATCTCCGCGCCGACCTCATCGGCGGCGCGCGCCAGCGCTGCCATGTGCACATGGCGCGCGCCCTGCAACATCACCAAGCCGATACGAAGCACGACCCGTCGGCTGAACCATCCTGCTTCAATCCAACCCTTCAACCGTAGAAGTGCTGAAAGACTCGTGACCACGCCCTATGGGCGTGCCACACGCTCGCATACACAACTTCGGAGCAGGCCCAGCGGTCCTGCCGCTTTCTGTCGTCGAGGAAGTCCAAGCGGCACTCCCCAATCTCAATGGCAGCGGCTTCGGGCTAATCGAGATCAGCCACCGAAGCGGCGCTTACCAGGAGGTTGTCGACAGCGCGATGGACAGAATCCGACGCGTGCTGTCGGTACCAGAAGACTACACCATTCTCTTCCTTCAGGGCGGCGCATCAACGCAATTCTACATGACCGCCCTCAACCTCTTGAAGCCCGGCGAAGCAGCGGATTTCCTCGTCACAGGAGGGTGGTCTCAGAAGGCCTTGAAGGAGGCAAAGCGGATTGGCGATGCTGAGGCTATTTGGGACGATTCACAGAACGGTATGAGGTCTGTTCCAAGCGATTCTGACTATGCAGTAAGAGCGGATTCAGTCTACCTTCACTACACCTCTAACAATACGCTGATGGGCACGCAGTACCCCGATTTACCGGACTCTCAAGGCAAGCCGCGCGTGCTCGACGCGTCTTCGGATATCGCTGGAGTTCCGCTCGATGTCTCGGCTCACGATGTAATCTATGCGGGGGCTCAGAAAAACCTCGGACCCTCCGGAGTAACGCTGGTCATTCTCTCACCTTGGGCGCTGGCTCGCTCGCAAGAGAACTCCGATGCTGGTCGGCTCCCGACCATGCTCGATTACACAGTGCATGCTTCGAAGGGGTCGCTGTTCAACACCCCTAACACCTTCGGGATTTTCGTTCTCGATTGCGTCTTCAAATGGATTGAGGAGAACGGTGGCTTGGCCGGCTCGGTGGCGCGGAATCGGGCCAAGGCTGGCCTATTGTACGCTGAGCTTGACCGTAGCGATTTCTGGGTGCCTCATGCTGAGGTTGGGGCGCGCTCACTGATGAATATCACATGGCGCTGCGCTGATGAGTCGCATGAGGCGATTTTCTTGGCTGAATCGGCTGCAGCAGGACTTGGTGGGCTGAAGGGGCACCGCTCTGTTGGCGGGATTCGGGCGAGTCTGTACAATGGGTGCCCGATTGAGTCGGTTGAGGCGCTTGTTGAGTTTATGCGGGATTTCGCGGATAGGCACTCCTGAGGTGTTTGTTTGGAGACTGCAGACATCGTCGAATGTCTTGATTTCACTTTGTTGGATCACGGCGCGAGTGAGGCGCAGTTGGCTGAATTTTTGGCTCGGGCGAATGCGGCCCGCGTTGGCGCGGTGTGCGTCTTCGCCGAGCATGCAACGCTCGCGCGCGAGCGACTTGATGCGGGAATCCAATTGGCGGTTGTCGCTGGTGGATTCCCGGTCGGCAGCGCTGGGGTTGAGGAGATTCGCGCTGCCGTTGCGGCGGCTGCTGCCGCCGATGTGAATGAAATCGATGTTGTTCTCGAG
>CAYFHB010000063.1:0-7088 GCA_964342705.1 uncultured Candidatus Poseidoniales archaeon | reverse complement strand
CGGTTGGGCCGTCGGGGTTGATTCGATACCTGGGGCTTGGACTCTTGTCGGTGGTGGATTGATGGTCGCTGGACTGGCTTTGGTCACACTTGACTCGGAGTCGGATGAGTCTGACGAACCTGCCGTTTGATGTAGTCGCGTTGCTTGGCGAGTTCGTGCCTCGTCCGTGCCTGTTCCTAACCAATGATGACGGGATTGAGGCTCCAGGTCTTCACGCTTTGATCCGGGGCTTGCATGCACGTGGATTTCCAATCGTTGTGATGGCACCGGCGCGCGAGCAATCGGCTAGCGGGATGCGGCTTTCCCTCCGACATGATCTGAAGTTCGTCGAGCGCACTGACCTCGCTGAGCAATTGGGTAGCTTGAGCGGTCCTGCGCTGCGAATGTTCTCACTCGACGGTACACCCTGTGATTGCGTCATAGTTTCCCTCGACGGGGGATTGGCTCATTGGGCGCCGGAGATGAAGCCGGCTCTATGTGTCTCCGGCGTCAATCAAGGACCGAATCTCTCAGTCGATGTGATGCATTCGGGTACTGTATCGGCCGCACGTGAGGCTGGTCTCTACGGTTTGGCGGCAATCGCTACCAGCCTATCGACTTACCAACACAGCGATTTCGAGGAGACGGTAGAAGCGACAATCAGAGTAGTTGAGGCAGCGGTCGAATGCCTACCGAATGAAGCCATCAATCTTCTTCGACCGAAAGGTTCGCACACAAAACCGACCGGTGGATCAGAGCGAGAACTAATTATCTCCTCATTCACAAATGGAGACCTCATGCTCAACATCAACGCACCCGAAAAGTGGACAAACGGCTTCCAGACCGTCTCACTCGGTGTGCGTTGGTATCACAATGCAATCGACATGTCCAACACCGATCATCTCGGTGTCGCCTACGAAGTCGGCGCTGCTCGCATAGAAGACGAAGATATCCCGAACACCGACTGTAATGCGGTCAACGGCGGCGCCGTAGCAATCACCCCGCTCTCTTGCTGGCCAGTCAATCACCCACTCGGCATCTCCGAACACCTGCTTACTGCAGCAACTCGAAGCGGGCCTAGTGGCTTGCCCTATTGGCTAGAATCAAGCGCGTGATGGACGATTGTCACACAGGCGTGCCCCTGCAACCAATCCTCGCCGAGACTGACACGCGGCAGCCCCGCAGTAGCCTGAATTTCGGCCTCATTCAAGGGTAAATGATCTGACAATAAGAACCCCATTCGTTCATTCGAATCAATCTCTTCAATCGGCTCCCCACCAGCATCTAGCAAATGCAAATCAACCCCTTCATCAGCCCATTCAGCAAGTGTGTGTGCTAACCCACCACCAGTATCGAAAATGCCCTGCGTAACTTCATCAAAAGTTCCAATCGCCGGTACAGGTCGCTTCAAAATCGCCTTGATCTGACCGGCGATCGACCGCTCGTCCGGCCTAACGCCGGCGAGCGTATCACCATTGAACCAAATCCTTCGATCTGGCCCGGGGCCTCCGCACAGGTGGAGTATGATGTCTGTATCTCGGCGAATTCCGTGAGAGACGAATAGAGCGGCGTTGACTGCTCGGACAAGCACATCCATTCTGCCAGAACCGCCGGCCAAATCGTTGAGATTCAACTTGCCTGAACTCGGCGCGAGATGGCCGATGATGGCGAATCGCCGTTGCAGAATTTCACCCCATTCCGAGGTCTAAATCATCGACATCCATCATCGATTGCATCTGCCTTCGCATGCGTCTATCGCCCTTCATTCCGCGCATCATTTTTCGACTACGATTCCATTGGTTGAGGAGTTCTTTGACGTCTTTTTCAGTAGTCCCTGAGCCTCGTGCGATGCGACGAATTCGTTGTGATTTGAGTAGTAACGGCTCGTCCTTTTCTTGCTGTGTCATCGAGTCCATAATCACCCGATACTTCGCTAGATTAGCCTGCATCTGCTTCTTCTGACCCGCGGACATCGAGCCCATGCCAAACATCCCATCTGGCAGGTGGGAAAGGATTCGGTCGACTGTTCCGATTCGGCTCATCATCTCCATCTGGGTGTACATGTCGGTGAGGGTGAATCGACCACTCATCAGCCTCTGTGTGAGCCGAATCGCCTCCTCTTGATCGAGGTCTTCAGGGGCTAGATCGATCAAGCCCTGAATATCACCCATACCGAGGAGTCTGGAGATGAATCGGTCCGACTCGAACTTCTCGAGATCATCTACTCGCTCCCCTTCACCAACAAAAACGATGGGTGCGCCAGTAACTGAAACCGCACTGAGCGCACCGCCTCCACGCGCGGTTCCATCCAATTTCGTAACGATGGTTCCGGTGACGCCGACGAGGTCGTGGAAGGTCTGGGCTACTGGGCCGGCTGCTTGACCAACTTGTGCGTCGATGACGAGGAATCGCTCGGTTGCGTTGGCAATTTCTGCGATGCGGACGAGCTCGTCACGCAATTCCTCATCGAGCGAGTCCCGCCCTGCAGTATCGATGATCAGAACATCCGCTGTTCCGACGGCCTTGATTCCGTTGCGGACGATGGTTGCCGCGTCCTTCTCCTCGGGTTCGCCGTAGACTTCGACAGGGGAGTCTTCGAGGAGTTGTTGTAATTGGGCGTAGGCTCCGGGGCGGTGAACATCGGCTTCGATGACGGCCACCTTGACGCCGTGCTTGCGGCGCCACCACTCAGCGACTTTCGCGGTCGTCGTGGTCTTTCCTTGACCGTAGAGACCGACCATCAAGACCGTCTCATTGTGCGGCTTGATGTCGCGAGCGGGACCGAGCAAGCGGACCAGTTCGGTGTAAATCAGATTCATTGCGTGCGTATCGAGTTTGACTCCCGGGCGAGGTTCCTCCTCAAGCAAACGACGCTCGATACGCTCAGTCAGCTCCTTGGCCTGCCTGACGTTGAAATCTGCCTCGAGCAAGGCTCGTCGAAGGGCGCGGGTCAATTCGCGCACCGTCTCCTCGTCGACCTCCCTCTTACCCGATAGAAGGCCGACGGAGCCGAGGATTCTGCGCTTCAGACCCTCGAGTGCCATGGTCTGCGGGTCCGAAGCGTGTGGTTTGAACGTTATTGGCGGCAAATCGCGATACAGCAGCCCCGCGGCGAGCGCTGGACTGAAAGCGAGGGGGCCGTGGGCTTAGCATGGCGCAGGCCCCCATCGACATGTGGGAGATGCAATTGGCATTCGCCATCGGCTTGCTCGGCATCTACGTCGGTTGGCGAGGAACAATCGCCCGCATGACCGGATTCTACGACCTCAGCGGAGCGGTCAAGACCCTGCTTTTTGGCCTAGTAGCAGGAGTCCTAGCCGCATCGGCCATCGATTCGCTAATCCTAGCATCAATCCGCGAAGCCTCGGTCAACATCCTCACCGTCTCGGTAATCGCACTGGTAATCGCAATGGCTGAATCGGCCTTCGCACTCTTCTTGCTGGGCCGACCGCGCACGGTCGGCCTACGCGCCAGCGCACCGTACGGTTGGACCCTCGGCCTCGGCTTCGGCGCCATGCGCGCAGCACACCTCAACGTACGCCTATTCGACCCCGAAGTCTGGCAGGACACAACAGGTTTCGATCCCCTCAACATTGCCCTAGCAGCCGGCCTCACCCTCACAGCCTGCATCGGTCACGCATCAATCGCAGCATGGCAAGGTTCGCGAATAATCGAACACGAGCGCGCACGCACATTCTTCACCAGCGCGCTCGCCAGGGCCATACTAATCATCGCAACCGTCCTAACCGTGTTCAACCCCTTCATCTTGGCCCTGATAATGCCGGCAGTCATCTGGTCATGGATGCCGGCGCACGACCGCTGGCTGCCATCGGGAATGACTCCAGCGGCCGCCCAAGCCTACCGCCGCACCCTCCGAGGAACCCAACGACATTCGCGTGCGGCGGCCGAACGTGTGCGTGGGGAGAGGGTTCTTGAGGAAGAATGAGCCAAACCTCGGAGAATAGCCTAGCAGTCCTTTGATGATTCATATTCGCCTCCGTAAGAAGTCATGATTATAGCCGCCCCGCCAAAGGAGTGGCGCAAATGCGTGTCATCATCGCAGGAGCCGGCGAAGTCGGTAGGGGTGTAGCAGCTGCCTTGAGGGCGGAACGCAGGCAGGTCGCTCTCATCGATCCTGACCCCGAGGCGATTAACCAATCCCAATCTCTGGATTGCCTTCTGGTGACCGGAGATGCGCTCTCACGTGATTCACTTCTGCGCGCTGGAATCAATGACGCAGAAATCATGGTTCTGTGCACAAATAACGACGAGGTAAACCTCCTAGGCTGTGCCTTCGCAAAACGCGTTTACAGTGAGCAGGTGGGCGATCGTGCTACGCGTGGGTTGACTACGATCGCCAAGATTCGTGACCCGACTCTTTTGGACAAGAATCGCGGCGCGGGGCCTCTTGAGAGGTGGACCCGCGCCGACCATATTGTCAGTGCTAGTGACGATATCGTCAAGCAGTTGGCTGCAGGATTGTTGGCACCTTCGGTGACCGAGATTCTGCCGCTGGGTGATAATGCCTGGATCGCTGTTGCTGAGGTCATGGCTAACTCGGCACTAATCGGTAAGACGACAGGTGAAGTTGGTCAGTGGATTGTCAATATTCCATCGATCTACGGAATTCGCTCGGCTGATGGCAAGGGTCAGTTGGTGAGTGGTTCTGAAGTGATTCAGGAAGGCGATATGCTGTGTTTCGTGGCGCGTTCGACCGAGGAATTCCTCACTATTACTACAGGGGCGGGCTTGCAGGACCCCGAGTGGCCGGAGGACCCACTAGTCGCCATCTTTGGGGCGACCCAATTTGGAACTAAACTAGCCGCTCACTACCTCAACGAGGGGGCCGAGGTCGCCGTCATCGAGCCAGATCTTGACGCAGCTAACGAATTAGTCGGCTCGCGCATCGGCAATAGCAAGCGGCTAGACGTCATCCACGGTGACCCGCAGGACAGTGACCTACTGCGCGAATTGGGCATCGAGACCCACCATGTGGCAATCGCAGCCCTAGCCGATGACAATCTCAACATCGCCATCTCGATGCGAGCCAAGGACAAGGGGGTAGGCCGAACCGGTCTGATTCTCAAGGACAGAGCCCTCGTAGAAGCGGTACAACGAATCGGCCTGACCCGCCCGGTCAGCCGCCGTCACGTGACTGTGATATCCATTCTCAAATCGATTCACATGAATGTACCAGGAACCTACCAAGTGATTCCTTCGCTTCCAGGAATCGTCTCGATCTCCGCCTCACTAAGCGCCAAGGCGGATATCGTCGGACGCAGCATCGAGGATGCTGAGTCCCGCCTATCGTGCCGAGTGGTCATGGTCGAACACGAGGACGACGATGGCATCACACACATCCTCAACCCCACGGAGGTCGAGACTTTGGCGGTGGGGGACAAGGTTCTGCTATTCCTGCTCCTAGACGATCTCAAGCGAGTCGAGAAGTCTCTGGGGAGCTGAGCCGCGATGCGCTGGGACGTCATCGGCCTCGTTACTGGCTGGACACTGCGAATCTTTGCGATGCCGTTGGCCGTTGTCGGTGCCTACTCGGTCTATGCCGACGGCTGGGAATTCGCAGTCAAGACCTATGCAGTTGCGTTGTTGTTGGCCTTCGCGATAAGTCAGTGGTTAATCGCGAAGGCGCACGGACACGACGTTCAGAATCGCGTCCGTGATCGGGAGGCCTTCACCGCTGTCGCTCTCGGTTGGCCTCCTGTGGTTTTTCTCGGTGCAATTCCATTTTGGCTCGGTGGGATGTTCCACGGACCCTTCGAGTTTCTCGCAGGCGACTCCACCTTCGCCCAGATGTGCGTGGGCGCCTTGCATTCGTGGTTCGAATCGATGTCGGGATTCACCACCACTGGTGCGTCGATAATCGATCCATCCACCAGCCCAGTGTGCGCCGGCGATTTCGATGGAGACTGCGTCGGCAGCCAGCGCAAGAGCCTGATCCTTTGGCGCTCGCTCTCGCAATGGATAGGTGGTATGGGTGTCATTATGCTCGGCCTGCTCATCTTCTCAAAGGCACTAGGAGGAGGAATGGCACTTGCTCGCGCGGAATTGACCGGCCCCACTGTCTCCAACCTAGGGACGACCCTCGAGGGGACCGCACGCAAGCTGTGGGCCATCTATATCGGACTGACGATACTCGAGGGTTTACTTCTGTTCCAATTCACCGAAATGGGCTCCTTCGATTCTCTCAACTACGCCTTGACGACTATGCCATCGGGCGGATTTGCCACCAGCGATACGGGGATTATGGCATTCGATGATGCCTTGATTGAATCGATAATCATGGTCTTCATGGTGCTGACCTGCATCAATTTCAGTCTGCTCTACTTCGGTTTCTCAGGTCGCTTCGGCGAATTGTGGAAGGATGAGGAATTGCGCACCTACCTACTCATCCTCTTCGTCGCATGGGTTGCCATGGCATTCAACCTGACTCGCTCAGGAAATTACGAGTTTGTCGAGTCGATGCGCTACTCTCTCTTCCAATCGATCTCGATATCCAGCACTGGATATTCCAGCGCCGACTTCTCTAATTGGCCGGTCTTCAGTCAGGTGGTTCTGCTTCTACTGATGATTGTCGGCGCTAGCGCGGGTTCGACCGGAGGAGGCCTGAAGGTCTTGAGAATCCGCGTTGCCTTCGAGTTGGCCAAGCGTGAGGTGATGAAGATCATTCAGCCTCGAAAGGTGGTCGCGATTCGCTTCAATCAACAGATCGTCGATGAGAATCGCATCTGGATAATCCTCGGCATGGTTAGCTCATGGATGGTTCTGGTGACGCTTTCAATTCTGACGATTTCCTTCCTCGAGCCCTCGTTGACGATGACTGATGTTCTATCGGTCTCGATATCGCTGCTGGGTAATACCGGCCCTGCACTCGGTTCCTTCGGGCCGGTCGATGCGGCCAGCACTTGGGCTGACCTGAGCCTGCCGTCGATGTTCGTGTCGACGATCTTGATGTGGCTGGGCCGTCTCGAATTGCTTACCGTACTCGTTCTGTTGCATCCTCGAACATGGGCTGGAACATCTTGACCGATTCAATGGGTACCCTTTGAATCAGAGGAATCGATTGAGAATTGAGTTGTCATTACTCGATTGTT
>CAYFHB010000062.1:0-7164 GCA_964342705.1 uncultured Candidatus Poseidoniales archaeon | reverse complement strand
CGTCGTCTGGATCAGCGTTATCACCGATGCCATCACCATCGAAATCGCTGCACTCAGAAGCATCGTTAGGGAATGCATCCTCTTCATCGGGACAGCCGTCTCCATCCGCGTCTGGGAAGCCACCGGCTTGGTTATTCCACATTGTCATTGGAACCAAATCTGTGGCGTTTTCGGCGTCGTAATAGAATCCTGCAAGACCTCCCCACTCGGTAAATAATAGCAAATCGACAAGATCTCCACCATCCGAGACGTTTCTAACCTCAACCTGTAATACAGATAGCGTGGTTGGTGAGGAACCTGATGAGTCTGCCTCGTTGTATCCTTCGAACTCTATCGACAATTCTTGCATACCTTCGAAGGAAGTGTCCTCCATCCAATATTCTGAACCAGAATCCTCGGTTCGACTTCCATTATCGCTAAGGTCGACCCAGGACCAATCTTCCCAATTTTCGGAACTAATTGTGAATGTTGTACCAACAGTCATTGAAGAGGGTGTACTACTCTCAGAAACCTCTGTGGTAATATTTTCCCAATATCTTCCAGCTTCATCATCAGCCCATGTTCCGTAATCGATGTAATAATCTTCGAAGTAAATAGAATCGCTTTCATACCAATCATCTCCAATTGCCGAATATGTTGTTCGGTCAGCGGTCCAATCGCTCTCGATTGAGATACCATAGACATCATTGTAAGCTGTGAAATGCATTCCTTGACGAGCATCCCTAACATTACACTGTCCGGTGAAGGTACCTATTGAGCAGGACTCATCCGCTTGAGTCCAATAACCCATATCGCTTCTTACAGAGTGAATTACCACTCTGTCCCAAAATGGATCACTCTCAATATACTCTTTGAAGTAAACAGAAAATTGCTGCCCATCGAGTTTGACATAATCCCCATCCATTGGGGTGAAATCCAAGTCAACTATGATGCTTCGCGGCTGGTTTGTTGTCTCGCCATCGGCTGGTGCGGCAGCGATTATTGGGCTGGCGAGTGCGGTTAGCATGAGGGCGGCGAAGAGGACAGCGCTGCTTCTGTTCACGATGGGTCAGCGACAGCAGTGTGCTAAGGAGATTCTGCCCTCACGATGCGCTGGCGCATCGTCATTCAAGGTCTGCATTTCGCAGCATCAGAACCACCGCGGTTGCTGCGAGGGCGAGTAGAATCAGCAGGGCTACGAGGATCAGCGAGGTGGCGTTGTCTGCGAACCAACTGGAGCCGCTGCCGCCCTTGTCCTGCTCATCGATGAGTTCGACCGAGAGAATCTGTTCCCCTTCTGGCGTCATCGCCTGATAGATGTCTGAAGCCCTTACGAGGAAATTCATCTCTCCCTCAGTCAGAGTCGCGCGGACACCGATTGTGGTCGTGAAGATGCCATCTCCAGCGACTCGGTCGCCATCCTCGCCCTCGTCGTTGAGAAGAAGCCAGGATTCTGATTTGCCGATCGGGGCGAGTCTGCCTAGCTTCACCTGCGCCGAGGATACACCATCGGGATCATCGATGACCGCCTCGATGGTGTATGTCTTCTCACCCGATTGAGGGATTTCGACGTACTGCGACCATTCTCCCTCGTCGAGGAAGGACAGGTTGCGGATTGCCGGTGCCTCGTTGAGAACCTCGATTACGGCACCGGCATCGATCAGCGCACTCGCCCCGTCTCCATCTTCGACCTGCACGGGAATCGTGCGCTGTCCGGGCGCCACTGAATCGGGCAGTACGAACTGCCCCACCCAGCGCCCGCTATCCTCATCGAGCGCGAGCTGAGTCAATTCTCCACCCGCGCTCAACAGACTGATGGCCACAGAAGCGACGCCATGGCCGTCCTCAACGCGCAGGCTCGCCTCGACAATATCGCCGCGATAGGCGAAGTCGGGCGAATACTCGCGAGAAGTAATCCGTGGCGCAGCATTAGTCACTTCAAGCGCCGCAGTCACTTCAACATCAGTCCACAAATCATCCATCTTCACAGGAACATCGGCGAGCCCGTGCTCGAGCCCATCGTGCACGATTCTCGCCGTCCAAACGGAATCGTGAATCACCGTATCTCCATTCAACCCAGTATCAGACAAAGTCACGATTCCAAGTCCAAACTCAGTCAAATCGACCGCGACGCCAACAACATCCGTATCGACATCGTCGACGGTCGCCTCGAGGTGTGCAACCCCACCCTCAGTGTACAGCGCACCCTCGCGGAACCCAAGACTCAGCAAAGCAGGAGGCGTGTTGCCCGCGGCAGTGATAACCGAGGGATAGAGCACCCTTTCGAGTGTCTGGTGTTCAACCACCGTGACCGATTGGCCAGAACCATTCTCACCTTCAAGCGGTAATCCGATGTCTATCTCACGGTGCACCTCATGCAGCAATCCCGCGAGGATTCCTTCATTGATTATCGAGCCGTAAGCCGTGTAATTCTCGTAAGCGTCAGCATCAACCCAATCAGCCAGTTCGACCTCGTGTCCGTCGGCTAATCCCGTGCGGATTCCAGTGATTTCGATTTGTGGCCCTAAACCGTCTCGCGAGGTCGGGAAGGTATCGCCGATTCGCATTTCATCGGGTACAATCCCCACTTCTCGGAATCCTGTCACATTCATGTCGCCGTCGTATCTTGGACGCTCAGGTTCGCGCTGAATGGGGGACCTCTCCGGGTATTCGTTGGAATTGTTGCCATTGTCTTCGACGTAGAGGTAGCGGATGGTTCGGTTCTCCCAGTCCGTCTGGGGAACCGTGTACTCGAATGTGAGATTGTGCTCAGCTTCGATCTCTTGGCTTATGGGACCAATCGGCGTGCCTGAAATGTTGAACCAGAATTCATTTCGCATCACATCGACTTCGAATTTCTCGCCGGTGGCGTTTTCTTGGACTTTGGATTCCTCGATCTCGCGAACGAATCCAAAGGAGCCACTGGCGTCTCCAGAGTAATCTCCGTCGAGGATGATTCTGTCTTGGACTACCTCGCCGCCGAGAGTCTCGATGTGCAGGTCTGGAATCGTGCCATTGACCTGGACCTGCCATTGACTGTCTTCGACTAGGAAGCCGAACTCGCCTTCGCCCTTGATTTTCATCGATTGGTCGGTGCGCACTCCGTCTAGCCACTTTTCGCGCATGCGGAATTCGTTGAGTTCGAAGGTGAACGAATCCTGTGGGGATTGCATTCGGATGCTCATGTTGGCTTCGATTTGTGTGTCGGAGAGGCGGCGAACTCCGTCTTCATCCCAAGTTTCGAAGTAGAAAACCGAGAGTTCGCCGAATGCACCTTCGCTGCTATTGTTCGAGCCACCATTGAACGACATATGGCCGGTGGCTTCGAGGACAAGCCGCTCTGTCATAACGCCGTTTTCCCAATCTCTCAACAGGTAGGCTTGGTGGACATTGGCTTCGATATCGAGGTCCTCACCGTCGGCCCCTCGTTGGAATATGAGAGAGCCAGAGCCGCGCATCTCGAATATCTGGCGGGTTATTTCGGTGCCATCGTACGTCTCGTTCATCCACATGCGGTCGAGTTCGAGGTGGAGGTAAACGTGGTCAGTGCCGGTGTCTGCATCGAGCACGAGGGTGCCATTACCGAGCTCGGACGAGGTGAGGGTATCACCAATTCTCTTCTGCCAGCCGCGGCCCTCGAAGTAGAGGCTGGAGCCACCTGTCTGGTCATTTTCGAGCGACCACGTTGTCTCTCTGGTGATCTCGTGGTCGGCCGTCGGCTGGTTCCACATCGTCATCTCCAGCGAGCGCGAACAGGTCGCCTCGGCGGTTGTAACCTCGACGTAGACCTCATCGAGGAATTCCGGCTCATCGTGGAGTGTCACGTCTATCTCGCCGCCAGCGACGACATAGGAAGCATCGGCCTCCGTCGCGATTACCCCCCCATTTCGGGTGTGCTGAACATCGATGGTGACTGCGCTAGGGGAAGTCCCATTGTCGAATGCAGGAGTGAAAACGGTCCGATAACGGTGAATCACCGTCTGGGTCCAAGTGAAATTCTCGTCAGTAGCCCAATCGGCTTCGAAATCGACGAGAATTTCGCAGCGGCGTTCCGGCTCGCCCTCGTCGGCGAGGGCGAAGCCGCTCATCGGAGCAAGCACCATCAGAGTCAGCATCAGGGCTGCAGAGTATCGACCGCGCACGATTCGACTCCCTCTCGATGTGGTTTGAAGACTGCGCCGTCCTGTTCGGTCGGCGCAAAGCCCATCATACGACCGCCAAAGGCGGTCGAAGCAGCAAATTCGAACTCGGGGGTGAGGTCAAAGCCGAATCAGAAGAGTGGCTCTTCCCAATCGTCCTCTTCGTCCTCGTCTGTCATGCGCTCACGCCAAAGAGAGGTAGGAACATCATCGTAGATTCCAGCATAAGGATCCTCATCCTCAGCCGACTTCGCATCTTCAGTCATCGCTCGGCGAGCGAATTCGCGCGCGTCTGGCTTGAACTTCCAATAGTGAATTCGCCATTCGCGCCCATCCCAAAGCGTAGTCTCCTCAGACTCTGTAGTCAGGAGTTCGTAGTCCTGTAGTTGGTAGAACAGGTTGCGGTCCGTGGGTTCGAGGGCATTGTCGATGATGCGGTTGGAGAAGCCGAAGAAACCGAGGGCGTGCTCGGCGATTGACTCAGCGACGATGACCTCCATCTCGACGTCGACCTTGCGGCGAATCGCTTGTGTCAACTCTGCTAGCGTCATACCCATCGCATCCGTCCCCCGTGATAGAATATAGGAGCCCGTTCTATATCAACAATCTCTTCCATGCATTAGACAAAAATCGCTCCCATGCATTAGAAAGAAAAGTAATTGAAATGATTTTATGTGGATTTATTGATGATGAACTTGGTCGCCATCGTTTACGGTCTGGCTTTCATCATGGCTGGTGTTGCTCATTTCAGAGAGTCCGACAAATTTGTTGAAATCGTTCCCTCGATTCTACCCTTCCCGTTGTTCCTCGTCTATATCTCAGGAGGGATGGAAATCGCTGGAGGCATGGCCATTATTTACCCTGAAACAAGAGTCTTGGGCAGTCGATTTTTGGCGTTGTTTTTGGTTGGTGTCTATCCAGCGAATCTGTATATGTGGACGCACGATGTTGGATTCAATGGTTCCAAGTTCTCAACCCAAGCGCATATTCTTCGTTTAATTGCACAATTGCTGTTGATTGTGATTGCGTTATTCCTTTCCGGAGATTTGAATTTCACTGAAACTTCAGGCTAGTTCGTTGTTTTCTCAGATTGAAAACATCTGCTTATAAGTGGATTAAAGCAGAACCCAGACACTGCGGAGGCTTGGCTATGGTGATGAAACTACTACGAAATTCCTTACGATTTTTTTATGGAATTGCACCAATTTTATTGGTCGTCATCACCCTTGCCGCAATATGGCAACAACGGCCCCTCTTGGAAATATTTACTTTGATTACCATATTGTCTCTCGGAGTTTTGTATATCTCAAAATTTGAACATCCGAAATCTACTGCTCGAATTTACAGAGAAGATGCACTACCTATCGACATGCCAACAACTGGAGGAGAAAGGAAATCGGTAGTGGTGGTTGGGGGAGGAATCAGTGGACTGTCCGCCGCAAAATACCTGATCCAGGCGGGTTGTAACGTCAGACTGTTGGAGCAGAGGGGAATTGTTGGTGGAAACAATGATCCTTACTTGGAGAATGGTGAGCACCTCTCAACCACAGTCATCATCACCCTACCGGCCCAACAACCACACTATCTGAAACTCTGCCGTGAATACGGGCTTGAGCAAAAGCCACACGAATTTGAGGATCAAAAAGGTTCGATTGTTTTCGGTGATCGTGAATTGAATACCAAAATGGGTTCAGGTATCGGGGGATTTTTGAAATTCATATATCGCGAAGCATCACTCAAGGAATTGTTTGATGGATTCATTATTTTCTGGAAATTCTACCGCCAATTCAAATTGCGCCCCGAATCCAATAAGAGCGTAGCTGATGTACTTGGAAAACGCTTGGTGAATTCAACTGTATTCACTCATTTCTACATGCCATGGGTTGGAATCAATACTTGGTGCCGGTTTGAGGATGTAGAGCGCCAACCTGCTCATGTCTTTGCGAGTTTCATCTTTGAATACGCACTGACTGTAGACATCCGTGATAAGACTGCTAAATACAAAGAAGATCACTGGTGCGTACTCGATGGTCGATTGATTCATGCTATGCGAGACGATTTGTTGTCCAACCAACGATTTTCACAGAGCTTGAATACAAAGGTCGAAAAGATAAACAGGGAAGATGATCGATCTTTGACTGTAACATCTACTGATGGGGACACATGGTCCTGTGATACAGTCATTGTTGCCACACAACCCACGCAGGCGCTTCCCATCCTAGATGGTGTGGCGCCGAATATATTGATTCAAGAACTAGAAAAATGGAAACAAATGGATTGCTATGTTTTGTTCCACACAGACTTTTCAGACATTGGGAATCGGCCATGGCTTCATCAAACTCACAAAAATCAAACCACTGGAAATTATTACATTACCAACACCATCAAGCCAATAATGGGTGATTTGGAGGCAAAGTATCTCATCACATACGTATACAACACAGAGAATTATCTCGATTTCAAAGCTAATCAAATGGATGACTCGACGATTGTCAAATTGTATGAACCCAAATTGCCGATTTTCAACCTAGAGAACTCGGTAGACCGCAATACTATTTGGCGTGAAATTGATTCTCTGTGCACCGATGTATTCTGGACGCAAGCTTGCAGATCCGGTTTACAGTATCACAACAATGGAATTGTCAGCGCGAAACGTGTGGTTCGTGGTGTATTGGGGCACGATTGGTGAATCTAGGATGCTCAGGACAGAATGTCCAAGAGACAATCTCGGTCGATTGCCTTACGGATGCAACGGGCAATTCGTTGACCAGTTGAAAGACCAGTTTCGTTGATGTCTTAATATGGTGAACCACCAACTGCAACGTTGGAACCAGCCACGATTCGAGCACTCACCTCGAAGACGCGGAATTCGATGCGAAGCGGTTAATCGAAACCTGACTCGTGACGCTGACATGGACGGTGACGCACCCCCTACCTTCCTCGGTCTCGACGAGGCCTCTGAGGGTCCTTGGGATGTGGCGATTTTGCCGATCCCCTACGAGATGACGACCAGCTGGGGCGAGGGGACCGAACACGGACCTGCGGC
>CAYFHB010000061.1:0-7236 GCA_964342705.1 uncultured Candidatus Poseidoniales archaeon | reverse complement strand
GCGGAGCGTTCATCTCGGCTTGGTCGGTGGCGGGGCTCGATGAGTGTCAGACCAGCGCTGGCTAAGTTGAATCACTCTGATGTGCGCCAGCGCCGTCGAGCGGTTCGCCATCTCTTTGAGCTCGACGACCCCGAGGCCCTCGACGGCTTCGTCAGACTGCTAGATGACCCTGACCCTTGGTTCCGAGAAAAAGCCCTGGAGGCAATTGATCGATGGGCGGCGAGCAAGGATTTGGCGATAATCGAGCGGCTCGCGGGCGCTCCTGAAGACTCTCGGCGTCTGCTCGCGGCGCGAATCTCGGGACGAGCCGGGAGGGCTGGACAAGCGATTCTCGAAGGGTTGTCGGGCGATGGCGACCAAAGTATTCGGCTGGCCGCTTGGCAGGCGCGAATGAAGGATGATGGAGCAGCCATCGAGGCAGCACTCAGCTCGGATGACCGCGCCATCCGTAAGCTCGCAGCCCAGCGATTAGCAATCGTGGGAAGCGCCGACGAAGAAACCATCCTGAGACTGCTCGGCGACGAGTCACAAGCGGTTCGCACCTGCGGCATCATCCTCGTCGAAGCAAACGATTCAACCCTTGGTCCAGACATACTGGACCGACTCAGCGAGCTCGCCCATTCAGCCTCTGGGGAGACCAAGGCGAGACTCGCTGCAATCCTTTCCCGATCGAACCCAGCCGACATCGGAGAGTGGATTGGAGACCAAGACACAGCCTTCGTCAATCGATTCAGCAAAACCCTGCGCGAAGCAGATTGGCCAAGCATCGAGGGTCTGCCAAAAAGCCTCGAAGCTAACGCCTCCCAATCTCTGCTTGAACGTCTGCTTAGAGGCGAGCGGGCACCCGAAGCAGCGCAATTGCGAGAAAAACTGCTGACCGATGAGTCGCGAAGCGCGGAAATGCGCTCAAGACTCATCGAGGACCTCATCGGCAGACCTGTCCCAGAGTCAACCCTCGAAATCATCCAATCACTTGCCGAGGCGCCCGATGAGATGCTCGCGGCCTCGGCAAACAACCTGTTGGCAGAGCAATAATCAGACCGCGCGCGAGCAAGCCGTCCATCAATTGCTAACAGCCGGCTGCCGCAAGCGAGAAAGCGGGACGGCGATCGGAGGCAAATGGTCGGAGAGACGATGCCGACTTGTCTTCGGTAACATCAATTTCCCAGACATAGCGGCATCGACAACATCCTTCTTGCTGATAGAGTCGCGCCCCGAATTCGGCCACAAATCCAACTCTATCGCATCATCCTCAAGATAGTCGATCAAAACACACGGAACACATTGCAAACCGATGCGCTGCGCGACTTCGTAGCGGTGGTGTCCGTCGAGAATGGTACCGGTAGTTCGGTCGAGGAGGAGGGGTTTAGTATAGGCATTCCAGCGATGTGTCATGCGCTCCAATTGGTCGACCTTTCGCGGAATAATCTGCTCGTGCGGGCGCAACACCTCCAACGGCACCAACTCAACCTCCATGGCCCTCGCAAAGGCCACTCACGAATAGGTATGATGCTTCGAAAGGGGATTGTGCTTGGGCGGTTCGAGCGGATTGCGGGCGATTGTCGCTCGAACCGCAGCCGATGCCCGACGGGTTGATGGTCGGATAGCGTGAAGACGGTGCATGGCCGACCTTGTGAGCCGTCTGGGCGAAGCCGACCGCTGGGTCTTGGACCGGCTGTGTGAAGCCGGAGACGCTTGGGTGGTCGGCGGCTGGGTTCGCGATACTATCGCTGGGCTCGAGCAGGGCGAGATGGATATCGCTACGACTCTTCGACCGGCTCGTGTGGCTGAGTTGTTTGAGCGAACCGTGCCCGTTGGTGCTGCCTTCGGCACGGTCCTAGTATTGGCTGATGATGGAACTCCTGGTGTGGAGGTCGCTGAGCAGGGCGAGCCCTCATGGGAGGTGACAACCCTACGCAGCGATGGAACCTACGGAGATGGTCGCCGACCCGATGAGGTCGAGTTCGGCGACGATATTCTGGAAGATCTGGCGCGCCGTGATTTCACAATCAATGCGATGGCGCTGGATCCGAGGAATGGCAAGGTCATCGACCCATTCGGTGGGCGTGATGACCTTGAGGCCGGCATCGTCCGCGCGGTCGGAGATGCCGGCGAGCGAATCAGCGAGGATGGATTGCGCATCATGCGTGCCTTCCGATTCCTCGATGGCGGTGAGGTCGGTGCTCGAGAACTCGATGAGTCTCTAGCGAGCGCCATCGGAGCCCATCTTGGGATGCTCGAGAAGGTCTCGGCCGAGCGCAAGTGGGCCGAATTGAGTCGGGTGATGCGCGGGCCGAGGCGGACAGATGTTCTACGGAAGATGGGGCACGCGGGGATTCTCGCTGCGGTTCTTCCCGAGACCACCATCTGCCTCGACTGCGAATTCTCAGGAGTTTCCGCAGTCGACCTCGCGATTCTCTGCTGCGAGGATACGCGCTCGGGCGCCGACCTCGCAGTTCATCTCAAAGCGACGCTCAAACTCTCCAATGATGAAGCATCGAGCGTCGCCTTCCTGCATGACTTACACCGCGATGATCTAGTGCAGGAAACCGCGACACTACGCCGCTTCAACGCCGCTCTCTCAGCGCAGATGAAGGCGGATGTAGTGGCATATTTCGGCAGCCCAGGCGAAGCCTACGCAGCAGCAGCAACCGCCGTAGCGCCGCCGCGTGCGGGGAACAAACCTCTCGTCGGCGGCGAAGCCCTGATGCAGGCGACCGAACTACCAGCCGGACCCAGACTCGGTCGCCTCAAAGGCTGGCTTCACCGACGCCAAATAGAGGACGACTTGGTGACTGCCGAGGAGGTGCTCGACCTGCTCGACTCGATGGATTGGCAGTCCGGTGAACCCGAATCATGGCCAGCTCTCGCTTGGCCTTGATTCAATATTCAATCTCGTTTAGGTACTCGATGTACTCGCTTGCATTGAGGAATTGATCCTCATCGAATTCGTGAGGTTTGACGATGAGGAACCACCCATCTCCGTAGGCATCATCATTCGCGAGGTCAGCGTTATCCTCGACCTCACCATTGAGTTCGAGAACCTTGCAAGGGAATGGTGAATTGATTAGGATACGGTCACTAACCGTGCGGATAGTGACGAGCAGTTCGCCGATTCCAATTTCGTCCCCGCCGTCAACAGATTCTGACTCCTCATCGCCTTCGCCATCGTCAGCATCGCGCGGAGCCCCCTCATCGTCGAGAACGAAATCGCTTGTGTCCTGTGGGTGAGGCAGAATGACTCGTACCACATCGCCGTAATCGGCACGGATGAATTCCGACATTCCGACCTTCACCGTGCCGTCTTTCTCATCCAGCAACTGTAACCACAGGTGCTCGAGGGTGTAGCGGCGGTCGTGGGCGACTCCAAACTCGAAGTAATCGGACTCTGACATCTTCATCTCCGACCGCCCGCTCTTGACCTCTGATTTGAATGATTCGTTCGTGAGGGGTTCCTGCATCAGGGTGCTGCGATGGATTAACAACGGGGCCGCACTCGGTGGTGTGAGGAATCGAGATGGACTTCTCTGAAACCGAAGAACAAAGCATGATTCGCGAGATGGTTAGGGACTTTGCAGAAGAGGTCCTTGCACCGACTTGTTTGGAGCGTGACCGGGCTCAAAAGCCCCCTCTTGAGGAGTGGGCTGCGTTTTGCGAATATGGTTTGCAAGGCGTGACGATTCCTGAGGAATACGGTGGAAATCCAGTTGACGATGTCTCTGAAGCGATTATCGTCGAAGAATTAGCTCGTGTCGACCCCTCCTTCTCGGTCATGTTCTGCGTTCACGTCGGGCTCTGCTCGAAGACTATCGCGCTGCATGGGAATGAGGATCAGAAGCAGCGATACCTGACCCGCTTAGCAGCGGGTGAGGTCGGCGCCTACTCATTGTCTGAGGCTGGCGCCGGTACCGACGCGGCAGCATTGGGCTGCCGCGCAAAACTCAGCGAGGACGGTTCTCACTGGGTATTGAACGGCGAGAAGATGTGGGTGACGAATGGGACGAGTGCAGACATTTACGTGTTATTTGCTAAGGATGTCGACCACCCTGATTACGGCGTTAAGAAGCATGGTGGGACAACGGCGTTCATCGTCGATTCAAGCATGGAAGGATTCAGTGTCGGGAAGAAGGAAGACAAGTTGGGGATTCGCTCGTCTGATACCTGCGTTCTGTTGCTCGATGATTGCAAGGTGCCTGCAGAGAACGTGTTGAAGGATGCCGGCAAGGGCTTCCCGATCGCGATGAATGCTCTTGACAACTCTCGTATCGGCATCGCTGCCCAGGCTCTCGGGATTGCTCAGGGTGCTTACGAGGCTGCGCTGAACTACGCGCACGAGAGGGTCGCCTTCGGCAAGCCGATTGCACACCATCAAACGATTGGAAATTACCTCGCGGACATGGCAACGCAAACCGAAGCGGCCAGACTCATGGTCTACAAGGCCGCTTGGGCCAAGCAGCGGCACTACGAGGAGGGCGCGCCGCGTCACTCGAAGGAAGCGAGCATGGCTAAGCTCTTCGCTGGCGATACGGCCATGTGGGTGTCAGAGCGCGCGGTCCAAGTTCTCGGTGGCTATGGTTACACGACCGATTTCCCTGTTGAGCGCTTCTTCCGCGATGCGAAGATTACTCAGATTTACGAAGGGACCCAAGAGGTCCAGCGCATCGTCATCAACCGAGCGATTTCGCCGCAGTGATTACTTCGCTCGAACTCAAGCGATGAAAGCGTACTTGCGCTGGCCTTCTAGGACACCCTCGCCACCGATTGCGACGAGAGCGAACTCATCCTCCGGCGTGACGACTGATTCCTTCTGTGAGCCGCGATGCAAGCGCTCGTAGACATCCTTGTCCAACGGGGTGCGAGCAGAAAGGCGCTCAAAGAGGTCGAAGCGGCTGGCGATATCTTTCCAACCGGGCTGGACGATTCCTTCGAAGACCTTGGCCTTGGCACCTGAGCCATAGCCGCAGAGTCCGACGCGCTTGCCCTCCATCTCGACTCCGTCGAGGTAGTCGGACTCCATCGTAGACATCAGGGCGAGGAATATCGAGCCGGTGTACTGATTGCCGATTAGGCTAGAGGCGCGCTGAGTCTTCTCGATTCTGCGCTCGGAGAACTCTCGGAAAGCCTCTGTCTTGGAGATCAAACGGCGGTACTTGTCGTTGGCCCTCTCGAATTCCTCCAGTCCCTCGGGAGTGTCGTCAAAGTCCTCAGGGAATGGCTCGGGGCCGATCTCAGCAACGATTTCCTCCCACATCGGCAGGTGGCGTCGGTCGTGGCGGAAGACATCGGGGAACATCCTCTTGCCTTGGAAGGCGTAGGGCAGGTGGACGATGATGCGGTTCCACTGCTCCGTCAGAATCTCGTCGCTCTCAGGGTCATAACGCCCTGAATTGATTGCCTTCTTGCGGAAGTCGATGAAGGCGGTCTTCACCGATTCCGAGTAGCAGCGGTTGGAGAATTGCCCATCGAAGACCGGTGTATCCTTGTGGACCTTCAGAGTGTGCGATTCAAACATGATATCGTCTTTCTTGGACGATGTGGGAAGAATCGCGAGGATCTTCTCGACGAGTCCTTCCTTCTTCGGCTCGCCTGCTTCCTCGGCGAGGTCGAGTACATTCTCGACGACGGTCTTCAGCTCGACCTCGCGGCGTGGCTTGAAGAAGTCGTGAACAGGCATGGTCGAGACTCCCCAATTATCTGGAATCTCGATGAGGCGCGGGTTGTGACGGATTAGCACCGCGCCTCCGCCCGCGCCTTGCGTGTATTCGCCGGATGAACCGAGGTCGTACTTGGCATTGTCAGCGAAGACGACGATTCCGATTCGGTCTTCCTTTTCGCCACCACGAGCGACCCAATCGAGAGTATTGTGCATGGCATCGACGGCGCCGATGCAGGCGAATGTCAGGTCGACGACGTCGCAATTGCGGAAGCAGTCCTTTCCGTATGTGTCATCGTATCGCTGCTCGAGCATATCCATGATGTAAGTCGCAGTCGGCTTTGCTCCATCGAGAGCAGACTCGGTTCCCAGATAGATACGGCCAATTTTGCGTGGGTCCAGTTCGTTGCGGTCGATGAGGCGCGCACATGCGTTCGCGCCCATCGTCGCTGTATCCTCGTGGGCGTCGGGAATCGCCATTGCAGTCAGCCCGAGTCCCTTGTTCAATTTGCCGAAATCCGCTCCGCGGAATTCCGCGAAATCCTTCATGTCGAAGTAGAGTTTCGGGAAGTGGATCGCTATATCGTCGATTCCAACGCTGGTCATGGTACAGTCTCCTGTACTCGCCCGCCGTGAGGGGAGGGTTATGATACCTGTGGCGGCAATTCAGCACTCGACGTGGAAGTGTAATCGCATCACTGCGAGCCGGTAATCTCATTCACAGCATCGAGCAGTGCGCTATTTTGCTCAAAATGCTCAACGACTGGGGAAAGAACCTCTGCCAGTCCTCGCGCAACAGCCATTTTTGCGTCGAATGGGTGGACTTCGCCGCTGCCCACAGCGGCGATAAACGAGCCGAGGTCGGTCCAAGTGCTCGGTTCTCCAAATTCCGGCTTCGGCTCGACCCTCAACTCTCCCTTGTAGGGCAGTACAATGTGCTCAGCAATCTCGTAGACCGGTGAGGACGGGTTTCCCACCTCAAGGAAGGCCTTGCGGAACTTCTTCTCGATCTTCTTGGGAGTATCGTGAACGAAAATAGCGTTATTCGGGTCGGACTTAGACATCTTGTGGTCGAATGAATCCATCCTGCCACCGCCCTTGCCCTTGAGACCCGATAGCATAGGGGTGTGAATGCAAGTCGCCTTGGTCCAGCCATTCCGGTCGGCGACCTCGCGCATGTACATGTGCGCCTTGCGCTGATCCATGCCGCCGAATGCGATATCGATGTCTAATTCGAAGATGTCTGCAGCCTGCATGGGGGGATAGAAGAAGGCGGCGAGGTCGTCATCCGAGGAATCTTCGGAACGTCCCATTATGCTGAATGTGCGGCGGGCGCGGTTCAGGCTCATTCCCTTCGAACAGCGAAGAACTCGCTCCCAGTACGCGCCCGAGTCCATGACTTCGCTGGCGCTGATGAAGCGGAGTTGGCCTGCGCCATCTCCCTCATCTGGGAAATCGAGGAGAACGCGGAATACTTCGGCCATGTATTCACCCGCGGTGCCGATTTTGTCCATGTCGCGACCGAACTTGTCATTGACCCAAGCGTGCCAATCTGCGAGCAGAATCAGAACATTGACCCCTTC
>CAYFHB010000060.1:0-7259 GCA_964342705.1 uncultured Candidatus Poseidoniales archaeon | reverse complement strand
GCGCGCTTTACCATCGAGTCCCAATTGTCTGATTCATACATTATTGGATCATTCGAATTGATTCCGACGAATCCCATTCCGAGCTCTCTTGCTCTGGCTGCTGCATTCTCTATTCGCCCCTCTGAACCCACAACGTACGGACAGTGATTGCAGGTGAACATGACGATGGCGCCGTTGTCACCCATGGCGTCGGAGAGCGTCATCGACCCTCCTCCTACTGCGGCGTTGGCATTTGGCAATTCAAAATCTGGTGCTTGGTCTCCCGGCTCTATACCCCTTGACATAATCCGACGAGGAGGCGTCTAGCGGTTCAATCCTGCGTCTCTAAGCGGGGTGCGGTCGAGTCGAGTCTTTCGCGAGATTCCTCTAGACGGCGACGGGCCAATTTGTGTTCTGGGTCGACGTCGAGTACGTCGCGCCAAGCAGCGATCGCCTTCGTTTGGTCGCCCGCATCGTGGAGGATGGCTGCGATTCTGAGGCGGGCGTCGAGGTGTCTATCGTCGACTGCTGCGGCGCTCTTGAAGTCTGAGAATGCTTCTTCGAGGCGTTCGAAATCGAGGTATAGCAAGCCTCTTTGATACCATGCATCCGAATGTTTAGGGTCTATCTGTAGAGCCTTGTTGAGAGGTATCTCGGCCTGTTCTGCGCGGCCCATTGCATTGAGGCAGGTGCCGAGGTGGACGAGCGCCATGACATGTTGCGGGTTGCGCTTGGATAGTCGGCGAAGTTCTGCTTCAGCCTCCGTCCAATCACCGAGGTTCATCAGAATCTCAGCTCGGCGCTGGCGTGCCATATCGAGGTCGGGGCGTTGTTCGACGAGGATGTTGGCATCGTCCAAGGCGAGTGTCAAGTCCTCACGCAATAGGGCGGCTGAGCATCGGTTCAGGCGCGCGCGTGAGTGGTCTGGGTCTCGCTCCAGCACCTTGGTGAACATCCCTAGCGCCTCTGCCATCCGCCCTTGGCGAGCGGCGATGAGCCCGCGCACGTAGGGTATTGAGGGGTGGTTGTGGAGGTTTGTTGCTGCTTCTGCGAGCATCGTATTCGCTTGGTCGAAGCGGCCCATCTCGGTGAATAGTCGGGCGCTCTCAAGTGGTATCGATGGGTGCTCAGGGATGAGGCGTCGGGCTCGCACGATGGCGATCTCAGCCTCCGCTCGGAATCCTTGATAGCGCAGTGTGCGAGAACGCCCGAGCCAGGCCAATCCAGACTCTCTATCGCGCTCTATCGCCTCATCGAAGGCAGTTAGGGCTGCAAGGAGAATCATGTCGTCGTGGTCGCCTGTGAAATCGAGGTGCTTCTCGGCTTCTTCGAGATGCAGTCTGCCGTCCATGACGTGTAGTGCCGCGCTCTCCCAAGAGTGTTCTGAGGCCTCATTGAGGACTTGTCTGGCCCATTCGGGCGAACCTGCTCGCAGGAGGGTCAGTGCTAATCGGCCGCGAGCCTCGGCATCGCCAGGATCCGCTTCTAGGTGTTTTTGCAGAACGTCGCGCGCGGCTTCGAGGCGGCCGTCATTCTCGAGAATCTCCGCCTCGAGAAGAATACCGTATTCCCCCAATGCCACCGCTCGGCGAACGCTCTGAATCGCTTCTGATGTGTTGCCTTCGCCAGCGGCCAGCAGTCGTGCATGAAGCAACCATGCATCCGGATTCGATTGATCGAGCTCAAGAGCGTTCTCGACCGATTCGAGTGCCACGGGAACTTCACCCAGAAGCATCAGTTTGGCCGCGCGTTCGGTCCAACCGGCGGCTGTGGTCGGCTCAGTCGAAAGTGGGTCGACCTCCATCCTGGTCTCATGAGCGCGTCCGGCGAGGTCGGCAATCGTGCTCTCCTCAGTAGTCGGGTTCAAATCGATTCCAAGCGCTTCGAGCCGGCGCCGATTTCGAACCACTCGGGTCATATCGGTGCCCGAAAGAAGTAGAGCCTGTTCCTCTAGCACTTCTACATCGTCCGGATCAATCGCGAGCAGCCTCTCAAGACTGCGGTCAAGCGCCTCAACATCGCCCTCCTCACGCTGAATGGTGGCCAATGAACGCAGTGCCACAGCGTCTTCCGAGCCCAACTCATGGGCTCGGCGATAGCACTGCGCGGCTCGGTCCGTCAATTCGACGGCGTGGAATAATTCTCCCAGCCGTCGCTGTTCCGGCCCCGTCAACTCAAGATCCTCAGCGTGCATCTCCCCTGCGTCGAGCATTGCACCGAGTCTCTCCACCAACGGGGCCATCCCAGCGGGAATGGCCAGAACATCATCGCCAACTGTATCCTCCTGTCCATCGAGCACCGCTCGAGCAGCATGTGTCGCAATCGCACATGACTCCGACGAACTAACCCCAACCGCCTGCTCAAACAGTAATGATTCGGCCGTCTCCAACGAGCGGTGAACCCCCAACAATCCGTGAAGTTCCGGCGTCTCGCCAAATACAGTATCGACGCCGCGTGAAAGTAAATCCAAGCGCGCCGACGTCGCGTTCAAATCGCCCTCAAGCGAACCCACGCGGTCAGCAATTGTATCCCTCTGGCGCAGAACCTGCTGGTGACGCAACCACAGGATGGCGATGGCCATTCCCAGCAGTGCGTAGAGGGAGAGGATGCCCAAGGTGGACTGTTCCATCGCTCTCAGCGGACCTGTGGCCCTTTTGATGGCTTCGTCTACCAAAGGCTTGCTGAACGCCGATTGCAGGCGGGACGTAGTCCCGCCGACGCTGACGAATCGGACAAGCCGAATCGCAGATTCGTAAATCGGTTAATCGATCAAAGATCCTTCATTCCGAAGGCCTGAACGCCACCCTTGAGGGTCACGTCGCCAACGGTCTTACCGAGAACATTGCCGATTCCTGCACCCGAGGCCAGCTCGAAGATGCGGTCGTTGACCTTGCCAGCGAAAACCAATCCCTGAGCGCCCTCGGCCTCAGCCAGAGCTGCTTCGAGTCCGGCGGCACCAACCGGGTCGGTGCCGGAACCGTCCTCAAGGACGATAACCGCTTGATTGCGCTTCAGACCATCCATCTTCTCGGCCCAGCCCTTGACTTCGTCAGGGGCTTCTAGCGCGGCGGAGCCGCGACCGACTGATGCATCGTCTTCCTTGGCCAGTTCTGCAGTAACTCGGGAGACGAACTTGTTGGCAGCCTCCTTCTGGTTCAGGCACTTGGTGACTACCTTGCCCTCGAGGTGCTCGACCTCGCGGCTCTGAGGTGCCATTGCGACGTGTGTCAGTGACTTGCCGAGGCTGCCGCTGATTTCCATCAGCAGAAGCCGGCCACCGCGGTCTCCATCGAGGAAGGCGGTGACGCTCTTCTTCTTGCCAGCCAACTCGATGAGTTCCGGCTTGAGGCCGGATCCCATCGTCGCAATCGCGTTCTTGATTCCGAACTTCAGTAGGTTGCGAACATCGTTGCGTCCCTCGACGATGATAATCGCCTCGGAATTCTTCACATTCGGTCCAGCGGTCATTCCGTGGAACTCGATTTCGGTGTCCACTGTTAGGACCGCACGGACCTCGTCGAGGATATTCTTCGACTCATCTGCACCGGTCTCAATCATCTCCATCAGCAGAGACTTCGCCCTATCGATGACTGTGTCCCTCTTCGCAGAGTGGACATTCTCGATTCGCTGAACGCGGATGACTGCCTTGCACGGTCCAATCCTATCAATCGTCTCAAGTGCAGCACCGATTACAGCGGTGCTGACCTGGTCGATGGACGAGGTCATGATGATCTCACCCTTGACTCGTCCCTTGTTGTTATTCAGATTCACATCGACGTGTCCGATGCGTCCAGTTCGCTGCAATTTGCGCAGCTGTAGATCCTCTCCGAGCAGACCCTCGGTCTGCCCAAAGATGGCTCCGACGACATCCTTGCGGGCGACTGTGCCGTCCGCCTTGATGGTCGCGTGAATCACGTATTTTCCTTCATTTGCCATGTTGCTTTCTCTCCTGCAGTCAGCCGGCCCCACTCGGGGGCCTCGCGCTGTTTTCGCCTATTGGCGGTCAGTAAATGGGTGCTCAGCACCCGCGAGTGTGACAGGATTCCTGCAAATCGACCGGACCAGCACCTACCTTTGAACGCTCCGACCAACGCGCACATCGATTATCGGAACTGACGCGTTGGTTTGCGAATGGAAAGGTCACCTTCTGCGGATAACTGATTTAGGTGTTGACTCACAACCGTGGTCGTGGCCTCTGTGAACCCGTCGCGTGGAACTCCCTCTCGCGTGAAAGTTGGGCGGCTCGGCGTATTCCGCGGGGCGGTCAGCCTCGCCCTGCGCGATGGGCAGTTATCGAACGGTGAGAAGCGCCTTCTCGTGAAGATGGCCCACGCGCTGCGTATGGATGAAAATCAACCTCTCGCAGTCTATGACGCGGTGGTGTCCGGTGAGAAACTCGAAGAGGGTGAGGAATTAGGTTTGGAGGAGACTAGGAGGGTCTACGAACAGATTCTGGAGGCATTTTTGCTTCACACCGATCGCTCCGAAGAAGAGCTGATTCTCGTCGCCTATCTCCGCCACGCTTTCGACATCGACGATGCTGAACACCGCGCAATCGCCCGCAGCATGGACCGTCACCTCGAACAGGTGGTTCATCGCACAGTAACTCAAGATATCCGCATGAGATTGGATGATTCTCTCGAGCGGATCGGGGCTATTTTCGATGACATCGTCGTCAAGAATTGAGGCAGGACAGGACGAAATGAGGTTGGATTGAGGCGGAATCATGGCTAGAGATCCGCTCGACGAATTCTTCGATTCGGTTCCGAACAGGGCGCACTCATCGGCTCGCAGGCTTGCGAAAATCGTCCGCTCGGCTTACCCTATCGGAGTGCCTGCGTTGATAATGAAATCGAGTACAGACCGTTTTGGGAAGGCGGCTGGATATTCCTTTCATCTCGGGACTCCTGATGAGATTCTGCGGCGCATCACATCTTGGTTATTGACCAATGCTCGAGGTGAGCAAAGGGTGCTTCTTGGCTTAGTAAAGCGCTTGTGGAAGCGGCACGGGCGGGAGGATGTCGCTCTTGCCGCTTTGTTGCTCGCGAATCTTGACCACAAGCGGCTGGGAACGGACCCTTGGGATATTCTAGCTTCGAATATCTCTCGGAAGGAGCCCGCTGAGGCTCTGCTTCTGACGATTGAAGAGGTTCTGCGGGCGGGTCGGCCGCTGCCATCTGATGAGAGGTTGATCTCTTGGTGCAGCGGCCGGGCAATCGATGGACATCTGGCGATTCTGATTATTCACGCAGGCAGCGTTCGCGGCGAACGCGTGAGTTCTGAGGTGGCGCAGGCCGTGCAGATGGTGACGGTGCCTGCGGGCGATTCGCTATTGGGCCGAATCAAGGCGCGAATCGTCAGCGGCTGAGCCAAGTTCAAGCGCTAAAGGGCGAGCCGCTGGTCATGAGTGAGCGCCTGCTGCCCTCGGATGATCCGGTGGCTGAGCAGGTGCTTGAATGGACCATACAGCGCGACTCGGCCGACATTCGCCAATTGATGCGCTGGATCGAGCGTAGCGATGGACGCAAGGAGAGGCTGACGCTGCTGGCGCGGGCTTCGGAATTGATGGATGAGATTCGCTACGCCATGCAGAGACTCGACGATTTACGGTGAATGTATGAGATCTCTACTTCTCGCCGGTGGCAGAAGCAGACGAATGGGGCGAGATAAGGCTCTGATTGAGATTGGTGGAGTCGCCTGTATCGCAAGAGTCGCTGCGGCGTTGGCGGCGGCTGGTTGTGAGCCGATTCGAATCGCTGTTGCTCAGCCTGAAGATGTGGAGAGATATGGAGCGGTTATGCCAGACGGGTTGGATGTTGAGTGGGTGCTAGATGCAGTTCCTCATGCTGGACCTATTGAGGCACTTATCGAGGCCTTAACCGATCCATTGGTTGCTGATGCTGATTCAATTCAACTCTGTCCGGTGGATGTTCCTTGGGTTACTGCGGAATTATTCTTTGAATTAGAGAAAACTCTCGGCTCTGGAGATTTATTGGCGATACCCGCTGACCCGCAACGATCCCATCCATTACTTGCGAGAGTTCGTCCTTCTGTTGCTTCAACAATTGGAGAGGATAGGCGGCCATTACATGTTCAATTTTCGGAGATGGAACACTCGACATTATTGACCGATGCGGTGATTCTCAGAAATGTCAACACACCGGATGACCTAAACTGAATATCCGCCGACTGAGAGCCTATCAAGGACTTCTGGATAGAGTACATGCTCAACCTTCTTGATGCGTTCTTGCAGGTCTGATTCAGTATCATCAGGGTGTACTGGAACTTTACTCTGAGCCAGAATCATTCCGCTGTCCACACCCTCATCCACCAAGTGGACTGTGCAACCTGAGACGGTCGCTCCATCGGCTAATGCATCCCTATGTGCATGAGCTCCAGGATATTTTGGAAGCAGAGAAGGATGGATGTTGACCAAGCGGCCTTTCCATCTTTTGACAAAACTAGGTGTGAGGATTCTCATGTATCCTGATAGAACTACCAATTCCACCTCGGCATTAACAAGTGCCATGTGAACTAATTCCTCGTGGGCTAGTCGTCTCTGTAGCTTGTCTTCCATAATCGGTAATGGAATTCCATAGTTTTCGATTCCGCGTTTTTGTCCATGCTCAAGGCCGCCTGCATCTTCTGAATCTGCTAATACCAAAACTGTGCGATGAGTTCTGGCTTCTGACTCCTGATATCGGAGCAGGGCGGCAAGTCCTGAGCCGCCTCCAGAAATTAGAACCGCTATCCTCAATGGATCTTCAATCGAGGCTGGACGAGGTAGCAAGTATGCCTCATCCATGGATGTGCGTTAGCGATTATGTGCTTGAGAATTGGGGCGTTGAAACTAGCGTGCATTAGGGTGCTTCGTTCGCCTCTCAGTTTATGGTGGGGAGATTGTGCCAAGCGGACGTGGAACCTCTGTCAAGCGTCGATGAGGTAGTTGAGAAATACTACTCTCAGAAGCCACAATTTCAGCGTCGTTTGTACTTTGGATTAGGCTGTCTATTCGTTGGTTTCGCGTTCATTGGGGTCTATGTTCCAGGTTGGCCAACGGTGTCTTGGGCGGTGCCTGCAGCGTTCTTGTTTTCTCTGTCGAGTGAGTCCATGTTTAGGTGGTCATTGAGTAACCGATTCTTTGGTTCGGCTATGTTCGATTACTATGCAAATGGCAAGACGATTCCAAGGCACGCCAAGGCGGGAGTCATTGGATTGATTTCTTTCATGACAATTTCATCTGCAACCTTTGTTTGGTATGTCTCAACATTGGGTGAAGG
>CAYFHB010000059.1:0-7572 GCA_964342705.1 uncultured Candidatus Poseidoniales archaeon | reverse complement strand
TTTCCTGAGCGCGGCTGGAACGAGCAACCCCGCTGGAGCAAGTCCAAGCAGGCCCGTAGAGCATCGACAGGGCCGGGTAGGATGCATAGTTGAATGCGGCCAGCCGAAAGGTGAACAGAAAGGGGCTTACTCCCTGCACCCTCACTTCTGAGAACTGAGCGTGAGCACTAGCGAATCAACCCTAGATCATTCAACGATGGCTTCGAGGACAGCTGATGTCTCCAAGGCGCCGCTGTCCTCGTAATCGAGCCAAGGACCTCTGCCGAGCAATCTGGAGCGTAACTCGTGCCACGCGACGATTAGGCTCGGCAGCAAGATGCTCGAAGTCAGCAGTGCGAGGATGAGAAGCGACATCATCAGCACGAAGAAATTCTGCAGGCCTGGAATCGCCACGAAGAGGCCTGCGGCGAGACCAGCGCAGGTCGTTGCAGTAGTCTCGAAGATGGTTTGACCAGTGCGAGCAACCGACTTGACGATACCTGCCGGTGTCTCGCCCTCGTCTTTGATGCGGTCTACGATATGTATCGAATCATCAACTCCGATTCCAAAGACCAGCGTACCAACCATCGCTGTGAAGAAGTTGACATTCACCGAACCCTGCCTCATCAGTAGTGGTTGCCACAGTACTACCACAGCCACCGCAACCATGGTGAATGTCGCAAGGCGCGGAGAGCGGAATAGAATCATCATCGTGAACAATAGAATCACCATCGTGGCGATGGTAGTCTCGCTCTGCGCCTTCTGGATTCCAGCATTTATGTCAATGCTGACCGGCAACCCGCCGGTCAACTTCGAATTGCTCACGCCCTCGATTCCCAGCGCATAACAGGTGAGGGCGTCATCGCAATTGCCATTCCCGTCCAGATGGTCATCAATCGCATCGCGTAAGGGCGTCGCATCGTGGAGATTGATGTAGGGTTGGGTGACGTAGACGAGGGTCTTGGTTTCGCAGGGGGAGGCGCGGTCGCAGATGTCTTGGTCAGCGTTCATCAGCATGCTGCGAATCTCTGGGCTCAGAGTATCCAAAGCGACGTTTACCATGTCCTCTCTGCTGCTTACCGAATATGCCCAACACTCAGGGCGCAAGGGGTTCGTCGATTCATCCCAACATTCGTCATGCAGGAGTTCCCACAAGCTACGATCGTAGATCTCGAGACCTGAGATGTTGACGTCGACGTGGACTGCCTTCAGGACGTTCACGAGGCTGATACTCGTGGTCTGTGGAACATTGTTGATTTTCTTCTCCTGCATATGATCGATTGCGTCGAGGATGGGCAGGTCTCTAATCGGCGCAGTCGTGTTCTGCGGCCCTCTTTGAGCTGCGTCGACGATGAACATGTTAGTTTGGCCGCCTTGGAAGATGAAACTGTACTCGCGCAGGGCATCATAACTGGCGAGACCGGGGGGGACTTCGTCGGAGGAACCGGTGAGTGGCTTGCCCATCTCCTCCTCAAGAATGATGACTCCACCCGCTGTGGTCACCAAAGCCACGAGCAGGACGACGAGAGTGGTCTTGACTGGTAATTCTCCTATCTTGAGCCAGAATTCTGACTGGATGGCGAGGAGTAGTGTACCGCCGATGAAAGCGCCGAAGAAGATGGCATTTCCAGTCGTCGTCGTGTCCTCGGTGATTAGAATCACTGCGGCTGCTGCGCCGACGAGGAAGGATAGCAGAAGGGTCTGGAGAGGCGGCATATCGAGACCGTGGTCGGTCTTGCGGTAGCGTAGCAGTTGGACCAGAGCTGGCACCATGACCATCGAGAGGAAGAAGGTGGTTGCGATTCCGAGCAGTAACGTGGTTCCAACGGTTCGCATCGGGGTGATTGGGACCAGTGAATCCCAGGTTAGGACACTGAATCCGATGATGGTAGTGATGGCTGACAGGAAGATTGCATGACCGGTTGTGAGCGAGGCTCGAACGGTCGCTGTGAGGCTCAGGACTGGATCCCAAGGGTCGAGTTCTGCCGAGCGAAATCCATCTCTCTGGCGGCGCCATGAATCTTCGAGACGTTCCTCGAGCAGTTCCTGTCGATTCTCTTCTATCCGATTGGTCAGATGCAGAGCATAATCGACGCCTAAACCGACGAGGATCGGGCCAGCAGAGATGATCATAGGGGTCAGAGTGATGTCTGCAACGACCGTCATTCCAAAGGTGATTGCCAGACTCATTGCAATCGGCAAGCCGCAGATGATGATGACCTTCGGATTGCGATGGAGAATCAGCATGGTGATGGCGACGAGGATTCCAGCGATGGGCAGCATCGTTTCAACGAGTTCGACGTAGATGGCATCGGAGACGTCGTGGACGACAGGAGTTAGTCCAGTCACAGTAATTGCGTGCCGTTCGGGGCGCTCATCAGCGATTTTCTTCGCTTCATTGATTAGAGCTTGATTGACTCCAACGCACTTGCTGCGTGGTTGATCCTCGTTCTGCTTGGTGCAAAGCGCGTGGACTTCTGTGCTGATTGAAGAAGACATCAATTCGTCGTACTGGGGTCTATAACACAATTCGCAATTATCAGGTGAAGTTTTTTCGAAGATTAGGGTCTTGGCGTAGTCGATGTATGCCTTGTGGTCCTGTATCTGCCCATCTGGATTCTCATCGCTGACACCCTTCGGGTCGTCACGTGAGATATACTGGCTGGTGCCTTCCATATCGAATTTCAGACCTATAACGATGACCCCGGTGTCCCATATTCCATCGCCGTCATTATCGTAGATGCCGTCACCATTCTCGTCTAGCAAGGGATGGTCTTGAGTATCCATCACGAAGGATGATAGCAGACTTTCAGTCTGGTCAACCAGATTGTCGATGCGGTCCTGATCTTCGGGAATTGAGTATCCCTGATAAGGATTGAATTGGGCTGCAGTACACTCTTCTCGTTGGCCTGTCGGTAGCCCATATTTCTCGAAGGCGCAGGTGAATCTTGAGCTCGAAGAATTGGCTTCCTTGATCACCTGCGAGGGAGAGAGAACCCAGATGACTCCATCGATGTCGCCTCGATCATCCTTATGTTCGTCGAGGCCAGCTTGATATCCCCCTAAGCCTCGATTCTTATCGTCGCTTTCAAGCCATGACATCTGGCTGAGAATCTCGACGCTGGTGATGTTCTCCGTACCTCTACAATCAGGTGGAGATTCTCCCGGAGCACAAGTCCGTTCGATGGCATTGTCTGTCTGGAAATACAGGATCATGATGTCTGTGGCCCATTGACCCCGCACCTGCTTTAGCAGGTCCGTGGATTCTGCGTTATCGGGCAGATAAATCTCGACGTCGCCATCGATTTGATGCTCGAAATCCTTTGCGTAATTGAAGGCGATAGCTGAGATGATGACCAGAAATGCAACAATGATTCCTGGGCTACGCAGAATCGCTGCGTACCAGAATTCCGCCAAGCGCTGGCCAAGTGCGTGGCCACGCTTGGCGCCAGCATTCAACTGCTTATCGAAATAATCCACAGCATCGCCGATCGGCGATGCATCGACCGAGCCGATGACCTTCTCACCAGCTATCCGCAGGGGCTGTAATCGCTCGAAGAAGCGCTCCCAAAAGATCGCCTCATCGTCGCGCTCGTCATCAGGCACGATGCGTGTGCCCCCACCGAGGCCCCATGAAGCAATCGCAAAGGCGCTCGGTGGGAGGCGGGTTCAGCATCAGTTCTCGGAGAACTGGCTGACGGTGGTGACGCTCTGCTGTCCGTCAATGACGCGGCGCAGAGCTGCCATGCTGATCACAAGCGGCACGTAAGACGTGCCGTCAGCGGTTGTGTATGTGTGGCAATTACCGATAGCCTCCTGGTGCAGGCTGATCTTCAGCGCACCGCCGGCTCGGCTCTGCCGTGCCCACCCAACGAGGGTGGTGTTCTGTTCGTTCTCGGGCTGTTCTTTCTTTGTTGATGTCTTTGGCATTATTGTTACCTCCAAGCCCAGCACCTAGACCAAAGCCCGCATATCAATCCCCAATCAGAGAGGTCGACGAAAAGTGAAAGTGAAGTCTCGCGCGCACATCAGCCGAAGGCAGCGCGCGCGAAACCCCACACCGAGAGACTGAAAGTGAAAAAGCAAGTCGCAGTGTCGATTCACATGGCTCGCAGGCGCGCACGAATCGAACCCAAAGGCAAGGATGAGGATGTTAGATTGATGGCGGGGCTCCTCACGGCCGGCGTCGTAACAATCGTCCTCGTCGCATCGATGTTCATCGCACCTCCAGCCGACGTCGGCCCCGAGGAAGGCTCACTCGCCCCCGATTTCATCGCCGACGCGTACACGGGAGGTGGCTGGGAGGAAGTCCGCCTCAGCGAGTTCTACGGTGACCGCTTCATCTACATCAACTTCCTCGACACCGACTGCCCATACTGCTGGGAGGAGGCTGCTGAACTCTCCCAGATGCATGAGGCGTTCAAGGCGGATGTCATTTTCATCAATGTCATGGTCTCGCTGGAGATTTCTGGCCACGACAGTAGTCGCGCAGAGGTCGAGGCCTTCCGAGACAAGACGAATTTCGGAGATAATGAGAATAACGGTGATGGTTGTTACTCGGGCAGGAAGAACTGTGCTGAGCGACCGGGTGACTCTCATACCTGGACCTATGTCGACGACCTCTCAAACTCAATCGCAAAGGATTGGGAATTGCCCGGCACCCCATTCAGCGTAATCCTCGACAGCGGTGGTACGGTCGTGTGGAACCAGGCTCAACCTGAGAACCACCCCACTGGTGAGGAAGTCGGTAACGCTCTCGCGCGGCTTGTAGGAGGGAACTGAATGGCTAATCCTCTTGCCGACCCTGTCCTTCTCTTCTTCATCGCAGCCCTCCTTGGATCTGGCTTCCTACTCGCCAGCAGTCGCTCGAAGGACGGCGTCGAAGGCACCAATAGAATGCTCGAAGGCACCCTCGCATTTTCGATTACAGGCCTACTCGCATCCGCTTGGACCTGGGTCATCTACAATGACATGGTGCGCAACCCTCTGGGGGGCGAATTCTGTGCCACTGAAGGGCTTGTGCAGTGTGGTTCGGTAATCGGAGATCCGCGTTATAACAACATGCTCGGACTCTCTTGGGGTTCACTGGGAATGGCTGCGTTCACCGCTCTCTTCTTTGTCGTGCTCTGTATTCGCATGGACATACACGCAAAGTGGGCCTCAACGTACGTCGACTACGCATGGTGGTTGGGATTGGCTGGGGTTCCCTTCCTCATCCTTCTCATCGGGATCGAGGTGTTGGTCGTGAAGCATATCTGTCCCTTCTGCACCGTCGCACACCTCGCCTTGGTTGGATTCCTTGTGGCGGCATTTATGCTGCGGCAGCGCCGAGATGCAAATGCTTGGCATTGAATCAAATTTGTGCGGTTGGTCATCACTGCAGGGTCAAATTGGCTAATTAATCGCAATGTCATCTCGGCGAATGGCTCAAAGTGGAGTTAGAGGTGGCGCGACCATGGAACTCGTCACTGGTGGTGCTGGATTCATCGGATCTCATCTGGTCGATGCATTGGTCGCGCAAGGCAAGCGCGTGCGCGTGCTGGATAATTTCTCAAGCGGGCGCGAAGAGTTCCTCGCGCACCATAACGGATCTACTGGGGTCGAGGTCGTGGTCGCGGATCTGCTCGACCTCGAGGCTGTGAAATCAGCGATGCAAGGCATCGAGACAGTTCACCATCTAGCTGCTAACCCAGATATCAGGCTCGGGACTGAGGTCACCGATACCGACCTGCGGCAGGGCACCGTTGCAACCTACAATGTGCTGGAAGCAATGCGTAGTGCAGGCGTCGGGCGAATTTCCTTCTCATCGTCGAGCGCGATTTACGGAGAGGCCAGCGTCATGCCGACGCCTGAGACCTATGGGCCGGTCAAACCGATCTCACTGTACGGCGCAAGTAAACTCGCGAGCGAGGCGCTGATCACCGCTTGGTGCGGCACATTCGGGGCGAAGTCATGGGTTCACCGCTTTGCGAATATCGTTGGGCCGCGCGGGACTCATGGAGTCATTTTCGATTTCATTCACAAGTTGAAGCGCGACCCGAGTAGACTCGAGGTCCTTGGTAATGGCCTGCAGGAGAAGTCGTATATGTCGGCCGAGGATTGTGTGCGTGCGATGGTCCATCTCGTGGATAATACCGACGAGGCTGTTAATCTCTACAATCTCGGAACAGGTGATACTTGTTCTGTTAGGCGAATCGCCGAGATTGTCGTTGAGGAGTCCGGTCTCGAGGGAGTCTCAATCGAATATACTGGTGGAGACCGAGGCTGGGCTGGCGATGTGCCGAAGACCAGCCTCGATGTCGAATACCTCTTCTCAACGGGATTCGTTCCTGATATGCAATCAGAGGCAGCGATTCGACACACTGCGCGCGCACTAATCGATGAAATTGGACTTTGAGTCGAATCCATCCAAGTATCGCACGCGAATTCATTTGCGCGCCTCGGATTGATAACCGAGTGGCTGGACGAGAGGGTATGAGCAAGCGCTGGTATCAGGAGAACCGGCGCGATCCATGGCGCCGGCAGGCCAAGTCGAAGGGGTATCGCTCGCGCTCAGCGTACAAGCTCAAGCAGATTCAGGAGAAGTTTGAGGTCATCCGCGAGGGTGACGCTGTGCTCGATGTCGGCTGTCACCCCGGTGGATGGACACAGGTCTCGGTCGAGGAGGTTGGCGAAGAGGGTCTAATCATCGCTGTCGACCTCAAATCAACCTCGCCGGTTGAGGGCGCGAGCGTGTTACAAGGGGATATCACTCACGCGGAGACTATTGACAGGATTGAGGAATTGCTCGATGGGCGGGAATTGAATGTGGTTCTCTCGGATATCTCCCCAAAATTGACCGGTCGATACGATACCGACCAAGCCATCTCCCTGGAACTGTCGACCATGACCCTCGATGTGGCGATGGGGATGTTAGCTCCGGGTGGCGCCTTTGTTACCAAGATCTTCCAGGGTGTCGGCATCGAGGGTCTAATCAAGGCGGCTAAGGATAGGTTCAGCGTTGTCCAGCGATTCGCTCCGATGGCGAGCCGGAATGCCTCATCGGAGACCTATTTGGTGTGCAAGAATCGTCTGCCTCAACCTCGCAAAGCGGCCAGAGGGATGAGTGCCTTCGCGCAGGTCCAGAAACATCTGACCGAGGTTGGAGTGAATGTCGAGAGCGCCAATGAGGACGAGGATGAGGATATCACAATCGGATTCCGGCGTGTCTCGAAGAAGGATTGAGGCACGCCGGTTAGGTCGTGCCGAGGCGTCTACTTCGCGTTCACTTTCACAAACCCCGTAGGGACAGTTTCACTTTCACCCATCCCTCCCCCTCTCGATTGATACCTCAGCGCCGATAGTGCAAACGATTCATATGACAACACGAAGCAAGATTGAGCAAGAGATTCTGAACGATTCAAATTTCAACGGCAAGCGACGCGGACGAGGTCATCGACCGCGTCGCAAAATCAAGGTCAATCGACTGAAGGAGGACAGCCCGGTCTCAGAAATTGAGATTCTCGTCCTGCGCAGATACCCACCTCGACTCGTCTCAAGCCGCAAGTGGACCGGTCGCGTTGCAGCAGCCTGCGGACGTGACGAGTCAGGCGT
>CAYFHB010000058.1:3227-7593 GCA_964342705.1 uncultured Candidatus Poseidoniales archaeon | reverse complement strand
AATCCGTTGGTTTTTCGCACTTTTTCGATTGCCTCTTCGTCAGGGTGACGCGGAACTTTGCCAGCTGCACGCCACTCTGAATGGAGGGCTGCAATTTGGTCGGTCCAATCGCGCGGGTCTTCGGTTGTACAGTCAATTGTCGGGCATCCTGCAGCGGCAGCGTGCAGGGTGATTTGTGGATGGTATCCATCACCAGCGCCGAGCAACATTACTTCGGCGTGTTGTAGAAGGGTGATAATACGGATTGGGCGGTCCAGCAGGGCTGAGCCTTCCGGACCGCACATCGCCAGAATATTGCAGTCTGATGCGACCTCTGAATCAAGTTCGGCTAGAATTGACTCGACATCGGTCTCGGTCGCAAGCGCGAGCAGCATGCGCGAATCATCGTCAATCGACGCGAGATGCTCGCGCGGAAGCGCAGTCACATTCGGATCGAATGAGTCGACATCGAGACATGGACCAATAGTCGATGTCGCACAGGTCAACTCCGCCGCTAGTGACTCATCCTCGAGCAGTGCTAGGTCGAGAGTGTCGACATCATCCCTCGCGCGAGCGGACAACGGAGAATCGTCGAGGAATACCGAGGCGGCGGCGGCGTAATCGCGGGCCAGTGCAGCGAATCCAGCGGCCCGCGCATCCGTGAAATGAACAAGATCAACCCCCCCCTTTGCCAAGGCAGCATTGAGTTCGGCAACACTTCGAACAGTTGCAGCCTTCGTCCAGAACGGAACGCGCGCGCGGTCTAGTGCGTCCTCGATCATCCGATGACCATAGGACTCAGCCCCTTCCGACGCGCTCGTGGCTAGAATGACCCGCCTCATCGAGCGCAGGCAGGCAGGTCAGGATATGACCCCAGCGGTGTTTTTCGGCCCGGTGAGAGGTCGATGCAGAGGCTGTCGGGACTGCCGCGCCGTTTATCAGAACCCGAATCGGGAGCGAGGCGATGGCTTCGGGCGATGCGCCGCTACGCGTGCTTCTGGTGCACGTCTGGTTTTGGCCCCACGTAGGGGGTGGTGACCAACACGTCGAGATGCTTGGGCGGGAGCTCGTCAAACGCGGTCATGAGGTGACGGTTTGGTGCGCCGATTTGCCTGCGCATGAGCCGAGGCGCTTCGAGCGAGGCGGTGTGAATGTGGTTCGGCTGCCGCCGAGCCGAATCCTAGCCGGAGTCGATCCGGTGGTTTCGCTGGATGGACTCTCGATGGATGGATTCGATGTTGTTCACCTGCACGATACTCTGCCGATTCTGGTTCGAAAATCGCTTAAGATGGCTCGCAGTGCAGGTGTTCCAGTGGTTACTACTTTCCACAATGACTACGTCAAACATGGTCTTGTTGCAAATGCTGTCAAGCGGATTCGATGGGCCGCGCAAGGGCGGGCTACTCTGCACGCGAGCGAGGCCCGAATCTGTTTGACTCGATTTTTCCACGATCTGCTCCGCGCCAAAGGCGTGAAGGGGCAGATCGACATCATCCCGAATGGATTTTCACCGATCGAGAATGATGCTGAACGGCCTGCTGAGTTGCCCGAATTGGCTGCCGACCGGCCGCTGTTGACATTCATTGGTAGATTGAGCGAGCAGAAGGGATTGGACGTCCTAATGGACGCCTGGGACTTAATCGCTACCGAATCCGACCCCGGATTCAACCTCGCAATCGCTGGCAAGGGTGAGTTGGGTGATTGGCTGACAGAGCGATTCGGCTCAGCCTCTCGGTCGGAATCGCTCCATCGATTGGGCTTGGTCAGCGAGGGCGAGAAGCGTTGGCTGCTCGAGAATTCGACAGGCATCGTCATCCCATCGCGCTTCGAGGGCCTACCGACGGTCATGCTCGAAGCGATGCACGCACGCGCCCCGACGATTATGGCCGATGTCAACGACCTCGGCCGACTCGTTACCGAACCGGGAGCGGGTCTCTCGGTCCCACCCAGCGACCCGGCAGCACTAGCGATGGCGATGAGCAGCATCGCCCAAGCCGACGAATCACAGCGGCAGGCTTGGGGCGAATCGGGCCACAGAGCAGCACAAGCCTACATGTGGCCGGCAATCACCAACGATGTCCTCGCAGTCTATCGAAGAGTAATAGGCGCATCGCGCAATCGGGAGGCAAGCGTATGAGGGAGCTGAGCGCATGACCATCGAGATGGACAGGCCGAGCCTGCTTGTAGCAAAAGGCACCTTCGAAGCGATGCGAGGAGCCGAGCGCGACCTAATCAGAAACCTCCCCGCGCTCGCACACCAATTCAACGTCAAAATGGCGACCCTACAACCCAGCAAGTCGCTCAAGGAATGCTGCAGAAATCACGGAATCCCCCTGCTCAAACCGGACATCCCGTGGCAACCCGAAACTGGAGCGTTGGCCACAGTCCTGAACCGCGACCTGCGTCAATCGACCAAGGCTTGGCGCGGAATCGCTGGCCTGAAAGAAGCTCTTGCCGAGGCGGATTTCGTCCATCTGGTGAGCGGCGACGGATCATTCGGCCTAATCCGCCTCGTTCCCAAAACCACCCCATTCCACCTGCATATGCTCGAACCCCACAGAGGGCTTCATGAGGACGTTTTGCATCTGGGTGTGGACGGGAAACCGAGGCGCAGTCTTGCGTTGACGAGGTTTGCCTTGGCGAAGGCTAGGCGCGATGACCGACGCACGATTGCAGCGTTTCTCAAGCGACCTAACACGAGGATTAACGGCAATTCAAGTTACAGTGCCGAACGAATTCGAGAGGTGTACGGATGCGAGGCTGGCTTCATCCATCCTAGCGTCGATTTCGGTGAATTCACGCCTGAGGCGAGCGAGGCTGAGAACGCTGCTTGGGTCGATCTTGACGAACTTCCGGACCCTCCCTGGGTCACCACGATTGGCCACGCTGGATGGGTCAAAGGTGGCTGGGAAACCATCTCCATGCTGGCAGGAAGTGGCTTTGGCTTGGTGCTGGTTGGTGGCGGCGTATTCGAGGAGGTCGAGGAATTACACGAATACGCCGACGCGCGGGGAGTGAAATTGTGGACGCCCCCGCGACTTTCAAGCCTGCAATTGACAGGCTTGATGCGACGTTCGGTTGCGATAGTCAGTATGGCTCATGGGGAGCCATTTGGATTGACTCCAATCGAGGCATTTGCGGTCGGTACACCTGCGCTTTTCGTCGATGAAGGTGGGTTCCGAGATTCGATTGAAGACGGGGTCAGCGGACGCTTGTTGCCGCGCGATGACCCTGTGGCTTGGCAGGAGGCTCTGAATGAGGCTTTGCTGCCGGATGTGAAGAAGCGATGGGCGGCTGCTGGGCAGGCGAGAATCGAGTCATTGGACCTCTCGCCCGAGGCTCATGCAAGACGTATTGAGGCCGTGTTCGGGGAAATCACCGAAGGTGAATGAGGCCGTAGCGGTCGAAGAACAGGCGATAAGTCTCAGACCATTTTCGACTGCAAACACGAAGGGGGACCATTCATAGGTCATCGATTTTGGGTGGATTTCATGCTCGATGAGCAATCAGAAGAGAATCAGGAACGAGGCAGTCAGCTCGCTGTGGCGGTCGGACTGCTGTTATTCGCCTCTGTCGTATTGGGTTCTGGAGTCCTCGGCGACTCCGGCGATGCGCGGCTGAGCGATGGTGAGGAAGGCGCTGACGATGCGGATGTTGACTCTGCAACGGATCGCGCACAGATGGCTAGCGACTCTTCCCTGTTGCGTGATGGCGATGTGGATTTCGCGTGGGAGGATTGCCTCGTCAATGACCGACCAGATATGATTCCCCGGCAGGGAATTACGGATGAAGAACCACCACGCGATGGAAATGCGAATCCCAACACTCCGACTGACCGCCCAGCGACGGCAACAGGAAGGGAAACCGGTACACCTGCAGCCGGCATGACGACGGTTACCATCGACAGGCCCGATGTTGCTAACGTCGATCCATGCGCAGGTGCCTTCACCAGCGCCGCCGGATTCGGAATGAACGGATTATTCGGAGGCGGCATGCACAGCGGCCAAGCCTTGCAGAGCATGTTCCATCAGATGTGCGTCAGCTGGGTCCACGGTGAATTCTTGGGCAATATCGGCGGCGAGGTCGAGCGCAATGAAGACGGCTCGATCTCGATTACCACGGTCTCAGACGATGGCACCGAGACTACCGACACCCTCTCGGCTGCGACCGTTCGTGCGCTCACCGCTGGATTAGCACCTATCGTCGATTCCTGCAAGGACTGGATGATGATGATGGCAATGACCGCACAGAACGCGGGCGGAATGGGTCATGGGAACGGCCACGGCTGGGACCAAGGCCAAGGCGATTGGGACCATGACTGGCACGATGAATGCGAGGATGAGGATGACTGGCACGACTGGGAATCCGACGAATGGAACGAGGAGCA
>CAYFHB010000058.1:0-3127 GCA_964342705.1 uncultured Candidatus Poseidoniales archaeon | reverse complement strand
ACGACGAGGCTGACGGCCACGAGGACGAGCCTCGCCGAAATTCACGCAATGCGAACGGCGAAGACCGCCGACACGGCAACTGGGACCCATGCGCTGACCACCACGATTGGGAGGACGCTGAGCCTCTGATGGTCGAGATGTGGATCGAGACCGACGATGAGGGCAACGGATTCTGGATTACCTTCGAGGCTCGTGAGTGTGCTGGAGTCTACGATTTCGTCGATGATAGCGGTCAGGTCCACAGCCTCGAATACGATGTCTGCGAGGACGATTATTACGCCGAAGAATGGTACGACGAGGAAGCCAATACCTGGAATGCCCACTGGGAAGACGAGGATGGCACTTGGTGGATGGTTCTCAACTACGATACCTGCATCGGCGTCCTCGAGTGGGTCGACGATGACGGCGAAGACGGACGCGAGGAGTGGGAGATTGAAGACTGCCACGACGAGGATGAATCGGATGAGCACGACGAATCCGATGAGGATTCAGAGGACGAGTCGGACGAGGAATCGGATTCGAATGGAAACACCCCCGCTGGTGACCGCAGCTGATTCTCAAAGACTGAATCACTCTGGTAGGCGCTCGACCTTCGGGCCGAGCATGAATGAGATTACCATCGCTGCGAGGCCGAGCAGCAATAACACGAGTGCTAGCCATTGATTAACGACTATCGAATCTTCGAATGATGGATAGAATGGGAAGATGTCGAGCGTCGATTCTCCAAGACTCATCTTGGCGCCGATCGAGCCTAGAATCGTGATTGAAACCATGGCTCCAGCGGCGCAGACAATTTGCAAGATACTGAGACGAGATTCGACCCAGATTCCCGGGCCGAATCTCCACCGACCTACCAGCATCGAAACCAGGAATCCAACTGTCAGGCCGGTGAAGAGGAATTTGTTGTAACTCATTGCGTCAGCACCCGGAGCGCTCATCGCAGCGGTGCCAGACAAAACGGCTAGAGGAAGCATCGGAACAGCGACGACTCCGGCCATGTATGCTGTGCGATCGAGGTAGGCGCGGGCTTTGCTGCCGCCGACGAAGTAGGTTGAGAACCAGGCTCCGAGGGCTGCGGCGCAGGATAGGGTGGCGATGCCTGTTGCCAAACCGACAATCAGGTGATGGAAGGTCACTGCGAACATCACTCACCACCTCCTGCGTTGGGGTCATCGACCCATTTTTCTTCGACTCTGTCCCAGAGCAGTTCGGGATAATCGTCGTACTTTTCGTAGCGCTCAGAGTCTGCTGATGGCACCTCCTCTTGCGCTGATTCTGCGGCTTCCTGTTCTGTAACCTGCGATTCCTCCACAACTGGTTCTGGGTCGGTGGTCGCCGTTTCGGGTTCCGCTGGGGCGGCCGCTTCAACCTCGGCCGTCTGGTCGAGGTCGTCCTCCCTGCGAGCAGGTTGTAGAATTCCTTGCAGGGTGACCATGAGTGCGATTATCATGAATGCGCCCGCGAAGCCTTGGGCGCGTGCGCCCCACAGGGTTCCATCGAATTCAGGTGGGGCGGTTCCCATCGTCAGCCAAGGTTGAATCACGTCGAATTGGCCATTGGATGTGGTGACTCGGTAAACCATCCTGCCCTCCCCCATGGTGGCTGGAAGGTGGACCAGCCACTCATCTTCGCCGCCTGCCTCGACGGTGGCTGAATGGGCAAGTGATTCGCCCTCAAGCTTCCATTCGACCGAGATTTCTGTGACGTTTTGAGTCATGATGCTGACCGGCGAGGTGTCGCCGGTCACACGGAAATTCGGTGCAGTCCAATCAGGTGCGAATCCTGGCAAATTTGCCGGGACCGGGTCGACCTCAATTGAATGTGTGTCCGAGACACCGAGATATGCCACGTCGCCGGGGTAACCGGCGCCGTGTTGCACGGCTACGATGAGTTGGCTACCGCCCGTCGCCGAGGGTGCGTTGAGCACCCAACTGAGACCGACGATGCCACTATTGGGCACGGTGACTTCGACATAGTTGTCCGTACCACCGGCTGGATCCTGAATGATTGTCCAGCCGTGGTCTGATGGTTGGTCTCCATTCCCATCTGTCGAGCCGAGAAGGAATACTCCGAGTAGTCTCGAATGAGAGATCTCGTGAATCTCGATGCTCGTCTCGAATTGGTAGGCGGTTCCTGCGAAGGCCGTCGCGCTGGAATCGATGCTGATGACCGCACTCGATACCCCGCTCAGTGCAGGGTCACCGTGACACGAGCCGCCGCAGGTGAAGTCACGGTCATCATTGCCCTCGCCACCGGGATTCGCAACCGAGCCTTGCGTGGCTAACAGCATCGCCACGACGGTGGTGAGGACCAGTAATCGGCCGCGCATCAGGAATCCCTCCTGCGGCCGAACATCGTCAGCCCGATACTCGCGAGACAAATGAGGAACATTAGAAGCGTCAATGGAATCGACATCATAGTGAGCGAACCAGTAGGCTCAACATCCATCGTTGAGGGGGTCTCAGATGCATCCACGGTTCCGGTATTTTCGAGTTGGAATAGCCACAGCACCTCCAATCCCTCTACCTCAGCGGTCACGGCATAATGCAGGTGCGCGGCGACGGGTGCGGACTCACTCCACGAGGTCTCATTAGTCTGGCCAACCGCCTCCAATCCAGTGACCAGCGGCTCACCAGCAGCGCCGTGTCCAATCGAGGTGAAGGCGCTGGTAGATCGGTAGACTCGGAAGGTCGTCTCATCCCCCGCCCAGTCCCAGGCGAGGTTCACCGTGCTTCCCGAGAGGCTGATTTCCAGCCCGGTCGCGGTCGAGACCTCGCCGAAAACTATCGAAGAAGAACTGAATCCGGTATCACCCATATCATCGACGACGGTCAGGGTGACCGAGTGCGAGCCCATCCCGAGTTGCACATTCACCATCTCACCGGTCAGAATCGCACCGTCCACATCCCAGATGTAGTGAGTAACCTCACCATCCAAATCCGCCGACATCGAAGCATCGAGAGTGATGAAGGCTCCAGCGACCGGCGGCACAGGGGAGGTCGTGAAGAGAGCCGTCGGTGGCACATTCGCCATCGTCAATTCCGCCTGCGCGACCGTGGACAGTCCCCACGGATCGCTTGCGGTGACCGTCACCATCCAAGTTTGACCCGGCTCAAGCCGGTCGGCG
>CAYFHB010000057.1:0-7646 GCA_964342705.1 uncultured Candidatus Poseidoniales archaeon | reverse complement strand
CACGATGAGATTCGCTGGCTCGACCGCGATTCACTCGGCTCGGTCAAATGGTTACCAGCCGATGAGCCGCTGATTCGTGATTGGATTGAGAACGGAATCCCTCAGTCCTGATTTTCGTTCATCGTTCGCCGACCCTTATTGTCGAACCATTCGGTCGGCGTGCCGTCCTCATCCATCGCGAGATTATCTCCAGCAGCTCTAGGAATGGAATGGCGCCCCTCGTGCCATGTCTGCTGCTCTAACCAAAGGCCGAGGTCATCTCCAGCCAGTGCCACATCCATGACGCCACCAAATGGTCGTTCATCGACAACGAAGGCGACCTTGCCGACGAATGCAGCCTGTCGCGATAGTGAGAAGGTGGTAGTATCGCCTTCAAGGTCCATGGTCATCGCATCTAGCGCCGTATCGAGAATACGATGCTTGGCTGCTTGCTCCAATACTAGGTCAAGTGAGGCAGCCCGTCCACTCAATCGGACCGGACCATCCTCCGTAGGAAACTCCCTCTCAACTTGCTCGAAATTACACTCCCACTGAGGGAACACGGCCCGAACTGCTGCCGCAACTCTAGTCGCATCCTCGTGCGGCAGCACCGTAGTGGAGACAGTAATCTCGGGTTTCACACCCCTTCGAGCCGAGCAAGGGTCATGATTCCTATGGGTCATCACGCTCCCAGCGCCACGAATCATTCAAACGAGTGATTCAGGAGCCGCGAGTATGACTGAGCGCTCCCCGATGATTGGCGTAGCTCTCTTGCTGGCGCCCACACTCTGCGTCGGTGCTCTCCGGTTCGGACTACCCAATATCGAGGTCTTACTCAAACAAGACCTCGTAGCCCAAGCGATAATCCACGGCTTGGCAATCCTTCTGGGCATAGTCATGTTCCTTCGTTATCGAGTGGTCGAGGACCACGAATACCACCGCTCGAGCGCCATCAAGAACCTCTCGAGCATGTATCGGATGGAGGACAAGGGTTTGTGGAACAAAGGTGACGCAGCCCTAGAACGCCTCGAGGCACAGGCCCGCAGCCAGCCAAAGGGCCGAGCAGGTCTCCGTTTCCAACAGCGGATGCAGGGCAGCGTTTCAGGCCTCAATAAAGAGGGCTCAGAACTAGAACTCCACCGCGATGATCAGCGCATGGAGGTGGACGTGCAAGTCGAAGGCATAACACCCATCGTCGATGCACAAGTCGCAGACCAAGCAGATAGCGGCAAACTTAGCGGAGCACTAGGAGCCAGCGCGGAAGCATCTGCCCAACGCAGACTGAACGCAGAACTCGCTCGCCGCGAGCGAGAAGCCGCCCGCAGCGAGCGCAAATCAGCCAAGGCAGCCGCCAAGGCGGACAAAGCCGCAGCCAAGGCGGCAGCCAAGGCTGAGAAAGCAGAAGCAAAAGCAGCAGCCAAACAAGCAGCCATAGAGGCCAAGGCAGCGAAGTCCGGCAAGAAAGGCAAGGGGGCAAAGGCGGCGGCAATGGCATGGGAAGCAGACGATGAGAACCAGTGGGCAACGCCTGTTCCGTCCTCCCTCGCGAAATCGGTCATCTCCTGCCAGGAGTGCGGAGCGGTGAACAGTAGCGGATCCGCATACTGCAGTAGTTGCGGCGCATTCCTCTGAGCATTCCGTTGGGTTGAAAACAGGCGTGCGGGAGCCGTGAGCGTGGTGGTCCAGTGAGCAAGAAGCGGGATTACTACGAGGTTCTCGGAGTAGATCGGAAGGCGAGTGACCCCGAGTTGAAGAAGGCATTCCGCTCCATGGCCAGAAAGTATCACCCAGACAAGAATCCGGATGATTCGGAGGCCGAGGCTCGATTCAAGGAGGTCCAGGAGGCTTACGCTATCCTGTCGAATCCCGAAGAGAGGCGCAAGTACGACATGTTCGGCCACGATCGGCCGGGTGGTTCGCCGTGGGGTGCGGGTGGATTCCAAGGCGTCAACATCAGTTTCGATGATATCTTCGGGGGAGGTTTCGACTCGATTTTCTCCTCTCTATTCGGCGGTGGTTCGCGACAGCGTTCTAATCGAGGGGCCGACCTCCTCGTGAGGCATGTCGTGACCTTTCAGGATGCCTTCACAGGGGTAGAGGAAGAGTTGGAGATCGATGTGCTGAACCGCTGTTCGGGTTGTGATGGGAGCGGTTCGGCGACTGCGGACGGGGTAAGAGTCTGTCCTACATGTGACGGGCGCGGGAGACTCACGAGGATTGAGCGGATTGGTCCATTCCACCAGCAGGTAACTCAGGATTGCAGGGCTTGTGGGGGGGATGGTCGAATCATCCAGAATCCATGCAAGACATGCCGTGGCGAGGGTCGGGCTGAACAATCAAAGAAGGTTCGATTCTCAGTACCGCCGGGAATCGAGAGCGGGACTAGGCTGCGGCTCAGTGGCCATGGAGAGTCCTCGCGTTCCGAGAATGGGCGGCCCGGAAATTTGTATATCGAAATCGAGGTGCAGTCGCACGATTGGTTTGAGCGCGATGGTGCAGATTTGTTGATGGCGTTGCCGGTGTCTTATGTTGACCTCGTGCTCGGTGCGACCGTCGAGATTCCACACATCGATGGTGAGAATCTCAAGGTGAAAATCAAGGCTGGTATGAAGCCAGGTGAGACGATTACGATTCTCGACCGCGGCTTGCCGATTACTCGCGGCGGGCGCGGACGAGGTGCTGTGATGGTATTGCTCAAGCTGGCGATGCCAGGCAAGGTCTCGCGCGCGTCGAAAAAGCAATTGGAGCAGATGCGCGAGGACTTGGGCAGCGGGCACTCGAATATCGTAGATGATATCTTGGACGAGGCTCGCGATAGGCGACGCGGTTGATAACGGGTCAAGGCCATGGGTCGCTGGTTACGACCATTCGAGAGCTCGGTTGGGAACTGCAGCGAGTGGTTCGCCGTTCACTAAGCCAGAGAGGTGGAAGCCGATGCTCGACGGCTCACCCTCTAGGGTTAGCCGCAGGAAGGTTCGGCTATGGGCGGCGAGGGTGTTGAGGGAGATTTCGTCGCCTATGAATAGGTGGGAGGGTGAGACCGCGCCAATGCTGACGCTGGCTCCCTCCGGCGCATGAACTCGCATCGCTGCGAGTTCCCAAGGGGATTCTGCCACTCGGATTCCAAGCAATATGGTCGCATCCCCTTCGGCGATGCGCCAAGCACAGATCTCCACCTGCTCGGTATTGTGGCGAAGCAGGGGCTCGCCCCAATCGGCGACGACCGCATGCCATGGGCTATCGCCGAGTTGGTGAAGCGCGGAATCGATAACCTGTTCGTCGGTTTCATCCTTGGCGAGCATTGCTGTGAGGCGCTCGCGCAGGCGGCGCAGGCGGCGCAATTCGTGTTGTTCCAACTCAATCTCGGTGACGCCGCCAAGCCAGCGCTTCCGGTTCCAGAATACGGCAAGTGCAGCGGGTGCGAGGAGGAAGACGCCAGCGAAGATGTAGTACTCGATGAAGAGGTCGGATTGGTCCACGAATTCAGGAGGCTCAGATTCAATGATTTCACCACTGTTGACGAGTGTGAAATCGTAATTGTGGTAATTCGACTCACCAATTACCTCAACACGAATCGCGTGAACTCCTTTCGGCGCATCGATGAGTCCACCGCTTGATGAATTGACGATGACCCAAGTCTCTTGGTCGAGAATCAGAATCTGGTAATTCACAGGTTGTGTGGTGTCCGAGTCGATGTGCAAACGAGAACCGTTCTCCTCGCTCACCTCGAATGCGAATACGTCTACGTATTCATCGAGGACTATTCTTGCAGCGATACTTTCGTTCATCGAAATATGAGGCCAGTCTGAGAAATCATCGGTAAGGGTCCATAGTCGGTCTGGGGCATCACCCATCGCACCTGCATCTCCCGGAGGAAATTCTCTCACACCTATGCTCCAAACAGCTAGTTCAGAAGAAGTGATGCGAATCTCAAGAGCTACGGTATCGACGTTGGTTGTGAATTGGTCAGGACACAGTTCACCCTCTCCCTCAATGGATGTGGGAGTGCCATCTGATGCGATCAGAAATACCTCGAAGCTCACGCTATCAAATCGATCCCAACAGTTCAGAACGAGGTCCATCCGACTTGCTGATTCAATCTGGATTGTATCCCCCTCTACATCATCAGGTGAAATCCATCCGCTGAATCCTAGGTGGATCGGTGGGAACGGGAGTGGCTCTCGCTCTCCCCAGTCATTCGAGAGTTCTCCCCATGAAGTCTCGAGTTCTGGATCGTATCTGAGAATGTACAATTCGTATGCAGCGAACTCAGCCTCAGTGTGTTGTTTGAGGTGCAGCCAGAGATCGCCTCCCTCCGGATACTCAAAACGGAACCAACCATCATTATCCTGCGCGAATGGCTCTAGCAATCTTTTGCTGGAGTCGTTACGGACCCAGAACTCTAATTCCACTGATTCAGGCATCAGTGGGGGAGGCATCTGGATGAAATCTCCAGCGTTGCCGAAGATCTCGACAGAATCCTTGTCTGAACCATCCTCCAATGAGCCAACTAACCAATGGGTGCGTGTCCAGATTTGACCCTCACATACATCGAGGGGGCAATCCCAAGTTGGATCCACTGATTCTTGTTCTACCTGAATGCCGGGGCTTGGAACATTGTTCAGCCAATCATCTGCTTCTTTCATCATGAATGACGTGTTTTCTCCTACCAATTCGCTGGTTTCGAACCACAGGTCATCCTTCGTCGTGCTAGGATCCGCTTTCACAAGGAAATCGACTTGGCCAGTGGCAGAGAATGAGAACTCTATCTTGTGCGAATCCGAGATTGAGTGATTTTCAGATTCGGTAGTGACTTGTAACTCCAGACCGGGGCAGGATGCCTTCTGGCACGAGATTCGGATGAAAATCGGGTGGGGTTCGTCAAAGAGGCTGGATGTTTGGATGAGGGTGACCTTTTCCTCGCCTCCGTCTTCACCCTGTGCAACGGTATTCGCTACTCCTCCTGCCAGCAGCATGAGTAGCACGATGAGGGTGGTTGCGATACGTCGCACGGCCCTCCGGGCCGGCTTCTCCATTAGAATGCTTCAAGCGAACCGCATCGCTCGCGCGCTCGATGAGCGAGGATGCTGGTGAGCGGCCGCTGGCGCGCAGTGTCACCGCGCGGCAGCGTTTCGCGCGCATTTTCGCGCTTGGAGATAGGCGCGTGCCGAGTTCATGGACCCCGGCCTTAGTGGCTGGGGCCTCGGACACGGAATTACCTCTCTCAATCTGTGCTCTTCGAGTTGAGAGGGATGCAAGCACCGTTCCGGCTTCGATGTCGATGACGGTTGTCGAGGATTTGTGCCTGCCCTTCGGTGGAAGCGAGACTTGGCAGGCTCAGGAGGGACTAATCCTACCTTCGAGCCTAGACGAGTCGAACTCTGGCTCGAACTCATCAGGAGACCAACTCCTACCGGTCTCCTGGCAGGCGCTGCACCACGATGCGAGCCTGCTCGATGACGGCCTATCCCCATCGGTAATCGCACTCATCGATGCCCCACAATTAGCCGAGCGCCCAGGCAAGCTAATCGAGGCGATCGACGCCATCCGCCGCCGATTTCCAACCTCACTCATCTGGACCCCCGGAATCGGCGGCCCAGACAATTGCGCCCTACTCGCCTGGATGGGGGTGGACCTCTTCGACCTCGCCCGTTCAAACCAAGCCGCCTCGAGGGGAGTTTTGCTCACCGAAGATGGCCCGCGAACAATCGAGGAAACCTTGGGGGAGTCAGCCGGAATTGAAGGCCAAATTGAGGCTTGGCAACGCGCTCTAGCAGCTACACGCGCAGCGATCCGCAACGGAACCATCCGCCAATTAGCCGAGCGCCAAGCCCTCTCTAGCCCACGCTCGGTCGAACGCCTGCGCCGACACGACCTCAAGATGAGCGCGGTAGCTGCCCAAGACCCCGGAAAAGCGGCATTGGCCAGCGTAGTTCGCCAAGGGAATCGCTTGCGCTGTCACTCATACACCAGTCGCGACGACCCCATAATCAGCGAGTGGAAGCGTCGAGTAGCCGAACAGCACACACCGCCCAGCCACCAAGCCAAGGCGCTCGTCCTGCTACCCTGCTCGGCACAGAAACCCTACCGCCTCTCGCAATCCCACCGCCGATTCCAACGAGCGGTCCCGACCCGAGGCGTCCACGAGGTGATGGTCACAGCACCCTTGGGCCTCGTCCCACGTGAACTCGAGGACATCTGGCCAGCAGCTCACTATGACATACCAGTGACGGGCGATTGGGACATTGACGAACTGAAAACCATCCGAAAGATGGTTGAAACCTACGCAACCCGCAACGGCTACCAACGAATCATCAACCACTCTGGAATCGACCTCACAGCGGGCGATATAGAAGTCATAGACACCCGCGCCGGTGAATCAGCAGGCGCACAGTCATCCATAGAAAGGCTCGAACAAGCCATCCGCCAAGCGGCTAGTGACCTTGAACTCCCCAACCCCAAAGAGAGCCAACATCGTCTTGAGAAACTCAAGGCACTCTCAAGATTCCAGCACGGAACCGACGCATGGCTGGACGGAGCAAAAGTAAGCGGCCGCCCACCAATCTTCCGTATCGAGCGTGAAGGTACGCAGATAGCACTCTGGAACCCGAGAAGCGGCCGATTCTCATTTTCAAAGGCCGCTCTTCCACTCCTCGACGCTTGCGACGCCCTCCCACGAGTCGAACTCAACCCAGAAGCCGATTGGCGCGGAGACCTATTCGCTACCAACATCATCCGAGCCGACCCTAGAATCCGCTCCGGCGACGAACTGCTAGTCTTCCAGAACGGTGAACTCGCCGGTAGCGCCCGAGCCGAGGCAGCAGGGTGGGAATGGCCGAATGGGCCGGGTAGATTGGCGAAAGCACAGCACCGTTTGTGAGGCAGCACCCTTTGGGTGAGATGCGTAGCGATTAAAGAGGGGCAGCAGGTCGGCGAGCCGCTTGAGGTGACCTGAATGGCTCGAATGCACAGTAAGGGAAAGGGAAAGAGCGGCTCTGACAAGCCTAATGCAAGCGCCGCTCCAGAGTGGTCCGAGTCGGACAAGGAATCCGTAGAAGCACTCATTCTCAAGTTGGCTGGCGAGGGACACTCAACTGCAATGATCGGTACAATCCTGCGCGACCAGCACGCAGTTCCTGACGTTCGTTTGGTAACCGGCGAGCGCATCGCACAGACCCTTGCTCGCAACGATTTGAGCGGCAAGTACCCTGAGGACATGATGAATCTGATGCGTCAGGCTCTGAGGATGATTGACCACCTTAACTCGAATCACAAGGATCTTCACAACGGAAGGCAATTGGAACTCACAGAGTCTCGAATCCGCCGTCTGGCTCGATACTACCAGAACACCGGTCGTCTGGACTCCGAGTGGGCCTACAAGCGCGACCAACTCCGCCTGATGGTCGAGTGAGCTCAATCGCTCTCTCAGTCTTCGGCACCAAGGCTGGACTCCTCCGTTCTAGGGATGGTTTGGCAGCGATGGGGATTTGAACCAGCGCTGCTAAGCGTGTTTGATGCGTCAGTTGCTCGAGGCCGAACAGTTCGGCTCAGTGGCCTCGACTCTTGCGGATGCCGCTGCGGGTATCCGCGCGCATAACGGGACTGTGATGTTGCTGGCGGCGCCATCCTTAGTCGGTGCGTTGACCGTGGCGCCGTTGGAGGCGGCA
>CAYFHB010000056.1:0-7650 GCA_964342705.1 uncultured Candidatus Poseidoniales archaeon | reverse complement strand
GTGATCTAGTAATCGGATACATCGAGGGATGCACCAGCAATATCTGGTTCATCGACATCGGCGCTCCGTTCAACGCGATACTGCCGATGAGCCTCGGACCATCCAAGGCTGAGTTCGGCGGAATCCGTAAGGTTCTCGACATCGGAGACGCTATCCTTTGTCGAGTTCAAGAGGTCGAGGAGAATCATTCGAGTGTTGTGACGATGAAAGGAATGGGTCTGCGTGCTATTCGCGCGGGCAGCGTCGAGGAAATCGATCCTCACCTGCTCGGCCGACTAATCGGCCGCGGAGGCAATAATCTCCGCCAGCTCAAGGAAGACACGGAATGCCGTGTCGTGGCCGGAGATAACGGCCGTGTTTGGCTCGATGGTGACCTCAGTGGAATAATCGATGCTCGTGACAAACTCAACGCGCTTCTCACCGAAGCGAAGGTCGAGGAATACAGAGGTGATGCTTGATGGGCGGATACGGAGATGTGCAATGCATAGATGAGAATGGTATCCGCCTAGATGGCAGGACCAAGGATGAGGTTCGACCGGTTCACATCGAGACCGGAGTGGTTCCGGTTGCAGATGGCTCGGCCCGCATGAAGTGGGGATTGAACGACGTCATCGCCGCCGTTTACGGGCCTATGGAGGCTCACCCTCGCAAGATTCAGCGCCAAGACCGCGCCGTTCTCGATGTGCGATACAACATGGCACCCTTCTCGACTACGGATAGAATTCGACCGGGATTCAACCGCCGCAGCCGAGAGATCTCTAAGGTTACGGCTGAGGCACTCGAGAGCGTCGTTCTGACCGAGTTGTATCCACGCAGTAAGATTCGTGTTGAAATCGAAATTATCTGTGCTGAAGCAGGAACTCGCTGCGCCGGAATCACTGCAGCTTCCGTCGCACTCGCCCACGCAGGTATACCGATGACCGATATGGTCGTCTCGGTAGCCAGCGGCAAGGTCCACGACATCGTTGTCTGCGACCTCAACAAGGAAGAGGACAATTACGGTGAGGCCGACCTACCTATGGGAATTCTGCCGAACAGCGGTGAGTTGGTCTTCCTACAAATGGATGGTGACCTTTCGCCGGAGCAATTCCAAGAGGCTTGGGACTACAATATGGAAGCCGCCTCGGTGATTCACGCCGAGATGGTTCGTGCACTCAAGGGAGGTGATGAGTGATGGCTATCCCACTCGTTCCTAAACTCCTGCGCGCCCACCTCGCTGAGTTGGCCGCTGATGATCAGCGCCATGACGGTCGTGGCCGCTTCGATGGTCGCGATGTTGAATTGGAAATCGATTGCCTACCACGTGCCGAAGGATCGGCAATGGTGCGCATGGGAGATACCATCGTTTACGCAGGTGTCAAGTTCCAAATCATGACTCCTTATCCAGACCGACCTAACCAAGGCGGTCTGATGTGCAGCGCCGAGGTACGCCCTGTTGCTGGACCCAACTGGGAACCGGGTCCGCCAAGCCCTGAATCCATCGAATTGGGCCGTGTCGTTGACCGAGGAATCCGCGAGTCTGGATGTATCAATACCGAAGACCTCTGCATCATCCCTGGCGAAAAGGCATGGCAGGTCATTCTCGATCTCTTTGCAGTATCCGACGATGGAAATCTGTTCGACGCATTCGCTTTGGCAGGAATAGCTGCGCTGAAGAGCGCACACGTCCCAGCAGAACGCTTTGAGATTGGAGAGGACCGCCCACTCGGTGTGTCCAAGACACCGGTCATGTGCTCCTACCACAAGGTGGGCGGCCGATTCGTCTATGACGCGGACAAGCGCGAGGAACTCGGCGGTGACGAGCGTATCCACATCACCCTTGGTGATGATGACCACGTTCATTCATTGCAGAAGGGTCTAAAGGGAATCTTCACGGCGGCGGAATTCGCCGAGATCATGAATGATGCTCGCTCAAGGTGTGCTGAACTCCGAGATCTGATTGACGAGAAACTGGAAGGTGAGTGAAATGGCAAAGAGAACTCAGAAGGCAGGCGCGACTGCAAAGTACGGATCTCGCTACGGTGTTAGCGTCCGACGTCGCGCCGGATCAGCCCTCAAGAAGAAGTCACGCCACTACACCTGTCCTGTCTGCCACTACCAGAAGGTCACCCGCAAGGTGGCTGGAATCTGGGAGTGCAAGAAGTGCTCTCACACCTTCTCCGGCGGAGTCTGGGAACCTTTCACCCGCGCTACCGACGCTAACTCTCGCGTCATCCGCCGCGGTATGGAAGGCGCTACCGCGACTGACATGACCGTCATCGCTCAGCAAGCCGCTCTGGAATACGAGCGCAAGCTAGCGGCTGGTGAGGTCGATGTCAGCGGCGAAGAAGAGTGAATCTCACTCTGAGTCTTCTGACGCATTTCCCAATGCAGCAGTGCCTGCTATGGCTGTATCATTGACCTTGAAGGTCACAAGCACCAATGCCGAAGCACTTTGCGCTTCGCTCATCACAGAAGCTGAAGCCACCCTTGACGGTGATACTATCCTTGTGCGCGAGTCCGAACCCGTCTTCGTGGACATGAGGGCCCGTTGGAATACTGTCGTTCGAGGTCTTGCTGCGGCTGACGATGTTTTGAAAGCACTCGAGTGAACGGCAAAGACAGGCGGTGAGGGAGTGGACCAGCAACAGATTCAGAGCATGGTACAGGAACTTCAGATGGTCCGCGGTCAAATTCAATCCTTGACCAGCCAATTCAACGAGATATCACTGACGATAGAGGCTCTGGCTTCTCAGGATGCCGACCGTGCTGTCTATCGTGCGCTCGGTGGCATCCTGCTCGAGGTCGACGACCGTGATGCATTGAAGGACGACCTCGAATCCTCACGCGATACGATAGAATCTCATCTCAAAACTCTGAATTCGCGTGAGGCGGAGATTCGTTCAGAATACGCTGAAGCGGTCGAATCCCAGGAATAATATCAGGAGGGATTCGATGTCACTCGACATGAAGCCACTCTCAGAGTGGTTGGCTACTCGCGATGATGGAGCAATCGCGGTTGTCACACACAAAAATGGCGACATGGATACTATTGGTTCTGGAGTCGTCTTAGCGGGTGCAATCGAAGGAGCGCGAGCCTGCGGATTGTATGTGGGTACCCTAGCTCGAAAGATGACAGAGGGTATGGAAATTGGATTCAATCAGATTGACCCCAATCGACCCGCCTTCCCTCGTTCATTGGCTGGCATAATCATAGTAGATTGCGCCTCTCCCAGCCAGATCGGATTCCAATTGCCAGAAGTTCCATTATGCGTCGTTGACCACCATTCGTCCGCCTCGGATACATGGCCGGAGGGGACTACTATAGTCCAAGGTGATGTCTCCTCAACGGCCGAGATGGTTTGGGATTGGATGCGGGACAACGGACATTCTCTGAAGGAGAATGATGCGACCCTTCTTCTCGCCGCAATAATCTCCGACACCGGTCGCTTCAAACATTCCCGAGCAGGTTGCCATCGACGTGTCGAAGAGATCAGAGTAGCCTCTGGCATTGACCCAGTCGATGTCATCGAGAGAATGGAGACTGAGGAACTCAACCATTCTCAACGCATCTCCATCCTCAAAGCGGTGAGTCGGTCTGAGGCTCACGAAGTAGCGGGGCTCGCAGTGGCGATGACTCGTGCAAGCACCCACGAGGGAATGGTCGCCCATGCACTATTGGCTGCTGGCGCCCACGTAAGTTTGGTTCACAAGAAGACGCCTGAAGGCATACGTGTGACAGCCCGAGCAAGTCGTACCGCAACAGAACTCGGCGTAGATGTCGGGGCATTGATGAAGACCATCGCACACCGTTTGGGCGGAGAGGGCGGCGGTCATCCAGGCGCTGCGGGTTGGTCTGGGGAATGCCATCCGGTAGAACTTGAATCCTCACTACTTGCAGCATTGGCAACGGAGATGGCGGCATGACTGACGTTCGCGAATTGATCGATGGATTACAGAACGGAACGATTTCTGTCGACGAAGTTCCGCAAGAGATGCTTCTTTCAGTCGGGGCCGAGATGTTGCTGGGCGAATCCGCAGGCCCCGATGAATTACTGGCTCGATTGAGCCCCCTCCAGCGCGACGTCCTCGGTTTGCAGGCGTTGCTTGTTGAGGGTGATTTAGCTAATGCAGTAGTGTTGAGTGAAGAATTGCTAGCCCGTTCTCGCACTAGTGACGAGCGGGATTTCGAGTGCGAAGTGCGACTGCGAATGGAGAGGGCACTGCTCGCAGTCGATGGGCCAGAGCAGGCTGGATTGGAGTTGCGCTGGTGCTCTGAGCGCTTGAAGGCAATCGCACCGGGAAGTGGTCTGCACGGAATCGCTCTGCTCAATCAGGCAGCCTGGCATGCATTGAACGGCGAGGTGATGATGGCATTGGCCGTTCATGCAGACATAACACGGGAGAGTGGACATCCTGCTGAGATACGAGGCCTCTCTCGCCTCGAGGTCGGACGAATGTTGACTGCGCTAGACGACCTCGACCACGCAATGCGTCATATGTGGACAGCGCGTGCTATTTTCCTCGCTGCCGAAATGGATGCTGAGGCGGTAGTAGCCTCCCTCGAATGGCTCGACCTAGCCCTTGAAGAGGTGAATGACGAGGCTCCGCGCATGCTATCGCGCATTGAGAATGCACAACCTCGCCCCGTCCCAGGGTCATCTTGGATCCCGGCGCATAGCGCCGATATCATCGAGGTCGTTGAACAAGTACTACCACTCTTGACAGCAGATGTCAGTGGTTCAGAGCGCAACGACCTAGGTCTGATTCTTGATGCCTCGCAGATTCTCCAGAGAAATGGATGGCGCGAGGCGCTGGCCGAGAAGTCGGATTCAATTCAAGATGAGAGACTTCTCGAAGTACTCCAATCGTGATCCAATAATCTCTGAATTTCATCCTCACCCCAGTATAGTTCTCCGGGTATGTCGACGCACCATCCAACTTCGTCAATTTTCTCATCCTCGGATTCCCAGCCATAAGGTTGAGGTTCTTCGTCCACGACTACCTTTACTACTGTTCCTCCGTCGAATAAATTCTCCTCGATTGCAGTTGCGGTCCCCAAGACTCCCGTTTCTTCAAAAAGTTCGCGCAGTGCAGCGATTTCGACTGGTTCTTCAGGTGTTAGACTACCCCCTGGTAGCTCCCAGCCACGCTCGCGATGCCTTACCATCAGCCAACAGGACGTCTCAATCTCCACTCGCGGTACAACCCAGGCCACTACCCACGGTGATTCTTCAGCCATCGTCCATCGCCTCTTGGATTGCCTGTGCTAATGACAAGGCCTCGCCGTCGCCTTCGGCGGCGAGACGGCGCGCGATGAAGAAGGCCTCCGAGCTGCGGCCTGAAGCGTGCAATCTCTCGGCGCGTTCGAATTCTGATTCTTTTGCTCCCGAATCCTCCGATTCGGCTGCCTCTCCGGTTTCGTCTGAGTTCGCTGGAATCGCTAGTGATTGCATACGCGTAAGGAAGTCAACGCGGTCTTGGATATCGGGTGCCTTCCACGGTCTTACTTCACCCCCGTCCAAGCGCGCTTCCATTCGCTCTCGGAATTCATCCCTTGGTCGTAGCGAGGCAGAGTGAGTTTGGGCTTGGTCGTAGCAGAACCATGCTTCGTCGAATTCCTCGCGGCGCTCATGGAGGCGACCTAATCGCGCCCAAGCCTCGTGGTTCGACGGTCTTTGGGCGAGCAGTTTTCGAGTCAATTCGAGGTATTCATCCTCGTAGCCATTTTCCAGTAGGCGCTCCATTCGCCGCGAGAATAGGATATTGGCCCTTGGGTCTGTGAAATCCAAGCCTCTAACTCGCTTGAGAAATGTCTCTACTCCAGATTCACCCTGTGTACGGTCCCACCACGCATCTGGGTCCAAGGGGTCGATCGAGAGGGCGCCTTCCAGCAGTTTGTTGGCTGAACTCGTCAGGTCGACCCCGTCTAGTTGAGCCAGCAGCTCGGGGTCGCGGCCTAAAATCAAGAATAATTCATCCAGAACCGTCCTGATTCCTGTTGCATCTTCACCGAGCACTTTGATCTTGATGAGCAACCTCCAATTATCAGGGTGGGTAAAATCGTGTAGGACTGCTTGGCGAGCACTTTGCTCTGCCCAGCCGAGGTTAGCGTTGTCCGTTTCAGCCAATTTGAGGAATTTGTTCGCTTGGCTCCTGTGCCTGTTGCCCAAACTCCGTCGAGGGTGTTGCAATTTCGCTCCGAAATCGGATGCGGACATCTTGAAACCTCAAAGGACGCTTTCGTAAGGCGCACGGTCGGTGCCTGGAGGAAGAGTCGCATCGATGCCAATCTTGGAGGTCAAACCATCCGTTCCCCTGCTTGGGTCTAGGCTCGAACCCTTTTGGCCGGACAAAATCACTGTGTCCTTGTCTGGTTGCCATCGCGTCATCAATGCCCATTCAACGCGAACAGGGTCCGAACAATCGATATCGCTGTCGACCACTGTGACCTGTTTCATCGAGCGGTGGCCGTCGAGGGCGGCGTGAATCGCCTTGACTCCGTCGCCCTCGTTAACTGGATTGATCGCCACAACCGCGGCTAGCCAACCGCTGCCCCCGTCGGTCATGTAAACGTCAGTGCATGGTACGACGGCGTTTACTGCTGCCTTGATTGTCGGTGCGCGTGGTAAGCCCATCAGCGTCCGGTGTTCGACTTCGGCTGGAATCAATGCGTGAAAGATTGGTGAATCTCTATGGTGTACGGTATCGTATTCTATGACACATTCCTTACGCACATCATCTACGGTGCCGGTGATATCAACGTAGGGACCTTCATCATCATCCTCTAGGGTGATTCTTGCCTGCATAGCGTATTCGGCATCGGCTGGCACTTGGATGCCGTTGTCTAGGGTTACAAGCCTCAGTGGGCTGCCATTGAGTCGTTGGTGGAGGGATGCTGCGACAGATAACTCGTCTAGATTGTAGGTGAACGACATAGCAGCAGCCAGTAGTACAGTTGCATCGGCACCATTTACCACGGCTATGTCGACTTCGTCACCATTCGCACGTGCCTTGTCGACCATTGTGCGTAGGTGACGCGGAACAAATCTTGAGACACAGTGGTTCTCATCGCGCAGGAATTGACGATGGTAGGACATGTTGCGGATTCCATCATACTGCGCAATGATGACCGAGGCCGACTGGTATCGTCCTCGGTCCTCTGGGTAATGCCAAGGAATCGGCAGCGCGCAGAGGTCAACAGACTCCTGAGTATTTTGCAAAACCTCAGCGGAACCTGCTCCAACAATCTCGGGCTCAGAAGGGTTCTCCATTGCCCAAGCGAGAATGTCGATCAACTCCCCCGGAGTCAAATCGTAAAGCGCACACAGACGATCCCTTGCTAGTACATTCAGTGCGCTGCCCTGACCCGGAGACTCTCTTATCGAAGTGAACATCACAGGAGCATGAGCTGTGGTTTGCGAATGCTTGAGCATGTCGTGGTTGACACTGATTTCATCATCGACCACATCGACGCCAGCGAGCAGATCTCTGAAAGCCATTGAGTCAATCCCGTGGCACCATCTGCTTGAATGTTGGCGAGTGTGGAGCCGTAACCTTGGAATCAACGTAGGATTGGCTAAGGGGGAAAATGCGGAGTCTCTCGCCTCACCTACGGTGAGTCCGTCACGCTCTTATATGGTGGGTAGGTCGGCGGGGCGTTCCTTCGAG
>CAYFHB010000055.1:0-7874 GCA_964342705.1 uncultured Candidatus Poseidoniales archaeon | reverse complement strand
CGATGATAGGCAGGGTGACCCTCCGTCACCGCCACGAATAACCCCTCACCAGTCGCGCAGACCTTGCCATCAGCCTCCAATACCATTCGAACCGACGCTCGATCCTCGCTCAGCTCAACTACCTCAGCACTCACTTCCAAGCGCGCACCAGCGGGTGTCGGCCTTCGTAATTTGATGCTGTAATTCGCTGTCACAGTGCACGGTGGCTCATCCTCACCGGACTGATCCATCAACGCAATCGCCGCAGTCCAATTCCCATGACAGTCTAGCAGTGCCCCGATTATTCCACCATTGATCATCCCTGGGAACGCCTGATGCTCGGGAGACGGATCGAAGCTCATCACCAATCCATTCTCGCCCCGGAATGAACGAATCTGCAATCCATCAACGTTTGCCGGCCCGCAGCCGAAGCAAATCGAGTTGGGGGCATGAAGTTCCTGAACCGAGGGTCCGTTTGGCTCGCTCATAAGGGCGCCACGCGCGCGTGATGCTACAACGATTGCCCAGAGGACACCTCCGATTCCTCATCCCACTCCGCCTAAAACCAGTATCGCGCTGCCGAATCCTCTTATTGCGCCCGCACTACAGCCGTCTGTTGGTGGATTCCGAGAAGACGCCTGACCCCTCTGGCGAAGGGGCTAGAAACATCCGCGTGCCGAGGGCTAAAAGGCGGCGCCATCAACCTCTGAAAGTCTCGAATCAGATTCCTCAGCGGCGCCGAAAAGAGATTGAGAAGGCGCTTGAAGAGCCGAGCATGACCCCGAAGTCGTGGTCGCGCTCGAGCGATTGGAAATCGCACCGAATCGGCCGCCGGCTGGTTAAGCCGGGGACGATTCGACAACTCGAATACGATTTGATGGATGTTGAAATCGGTGAATCTTGGCCGATTCCAATCACAGTGATTCATGGTTCGCGCCCAGGTCCAGTTGTGACGATTCTTGGCGCGGTTCATGGAAATGAATTGGTTGGGCCGCTCGCCTTGACCTACCTACAATCCTCCAGCATCGTCGGTGAGGACAAGGCGATTGACCCTGCGACGGTAGCCGGCACGATACGCCTCATTCCAATCGTCAACATGCCCGGCTACCGTCGAAGAAACCGCTACATGACCGACGGTCGTGATCTGAATCGATTCTTCCCGGGAAAGCAGGATTCGAACACGACCTCGCGCGTCGCTCATAGGCTGTGGACTGACCTTCTCTCGACCAGCGACCACATCATCGACCTGCACACCGCTGCGCTCGGTCGAACCAATATGCCGCAGATTCGGGCGAACCTAGCTAACCGAGCGAGCAATCGCAGCGCTCGAGCTTTCGGTATCGAGGTCATCCTCGATAGCGAAGGCCCCAAGGGTTCTCTCAGGCGCACCGCTGACGAGTCAGGCATCAGTTGCATCACCTACGAAGGAGGTGGTGCGGATGAGGCCGAGCCCGAGTCTATTCAAATCGCGATGTATGGAATTCTCAACGTACTTCGTGGCCTGAAAGTGATTCCAGGTTATCCGAGCAGGCCACGCTTTCGCCTACTCGCCTCAGGTTCAGTCTGGATTCGCTCGGACCACGGCGGCCTGCTCGACGTCCTTACTCCAGCAGGATCCTGGGTCGAAGAGAATGAACTCGTCGCAACCGTCTCCGACCCAGAACATCCCGGTGTCTCCATGGAGGTACGCTCGCCAACCGAGGGCTTGCTCATCTGCACAGCCACCCACCCATTCGTAACCACAGGCACGCCGATTGGTCACCTGCTCCCAATCAAGAAGGGGGTGAAGAGCGTCAAGCGCCGCCTAGACGACGAAGGCGTACTCGTTCTCAGCGGCGCTGACGGGGAGCCCCCGTGGCGTGAGGATGATGAGATCGAGGACATCTCGGTCGAAGGCGAATGGGAGGGCGGCTCTCCCGACGCGGAATGGGGTGAAAATTTGCGAACTGCGGCCGAGGAAGAAGCCGACGAGGCCTGACCTGTCAAAGCCTAACCGGAGGAGGCCTGAACCTCTTCCATGGTTTCTGCTCATTCACTCATCTAAGTCAGGAGCCTTAGGCACCCCGTCCTCGCCGATTTTAGGGGTGTACTCGACTGGTCTCGCACCAATCATCGGAATCGAAGCGCTCTTCTCATCGACCTGAGACTGTTGATTGAGTAGTGCGTTTAGGTCCGGGGCGGATGGAAGTTCGACAGCTCGGTGTTCAGGTGAGACTCCGGGCGGTCGCTGGTCAACCCTCAATTCTGAGTAGGCATCTGCAATCATCTTGTTTTCACGGATGCGCAATCCGGTGAAAGCAACCCCTCCAATAATCACCAACGAGAAGATGACCAGTAGGATGATTCCAACCGTCGAGCCGAAGAAGGCGAAGAGAGATTCGAGCAATGTGGGTGGTGGGATGTAAACCTCTACATCGACAATCCACTGTAATTTCGTCTCAAAGCCAGAGTCGGTCACGGTCGCATTCAGGTAACGCAATCCATCGCCATCCTTGCAAAGCGCCTTAGCAAGCTCCCAGTCTCTCGATTCGCAATCGAGATTGCGAATCGCCAAGCGCTGACTATTCTCACTCAGATTGCCGGAGAGGATGACCCCCTCCATCTCCCAGACGATGGTTTTCGTCACCTCGAGAGGAATTCCATGAATCTCTACAGCAAACGTCTCGTTCACCGCATCCCAATCCAGAGTATCAACCATGACCGGCGCCGTCAGTATGATTCCCGCACGATCGATTGAATCATCGACCACATCATTGCAGTCATCATCCCAGCCATTCCATGTCTCAGGCGCATCCGGATTGATCGAATCGATGAGGTCCTGACAGTCCTCGAAGGCGTAGAATCCGTCCATATCGCGGTCGTGATCGTAGACGAGCGGGTCAGAACCCTTCTCGTTGACCTCCTTCCCATCGTTCATCCCATCATCATCGGAATCAGCGTCCTTAGGATCGGTCGAGAGGTTGTGATACTCGTGATAATCGCGCAATCCATCCTGATCCGTATCGATTTCATGGAAGTCCTCATCCACCTCATTATCACAATCATTGTCCTTACCATCGAGTGACTCAGGCCGTAGGGGTGCACGCTCAGCATCGTTATCCTCGCAATCCTGGAACCAGTACCAACCGTCGCCGTCGTCGTCAGGGTCCGCCCAGAGTGGGTTGGACTGGTATTCGTTGACCTCAAGCCCGTCCGGCAAGCCATCATCGTCGCTATCGCCATCGTACGGATTCGTGGTGATATTGTGGAATTCGTCGTAATCGTCCAAGCCATCCTGATCCGTATCGATATCATGGAAGTCTTCATCCACTTCATTATCACAATCATTGTCGATACCATCGAGTAATTCTGCCAAGGAAGGATTCCGATACTCATCGTCATCAGCGCAATCGAGGAACCAATGGAATCCATCGCCATCGGCATCGGGGTCGTAAGTCAGTGGATCCGAGCCGTGAGTATTGATTTCGACACCGTCATCCAAGCCATCATCATCGGTGTCGGCATCCTCGTAATCAGTTCCATGAATGTGATACTCAGGCCAATCTTTCAGACCATCTGAGTCTCTATCCGTGAAATTGTAACCCTCGTCAATCTCGTTGTCACAATCGTCGTCAATCCCATTCAATCTCTCGTAAGTACCGGGATTGACATTTGGATTGTTATCGTTGCAATCCTGGAAATGATAGAACAAGTCGTTGTCGCCGTCTGGATCATAGACAAGAGGATCACTACCCCAGTAATTTACCTCGACGCCGTCGGACAAGCCGTCATCATCGCTGTCAGAATCGAGCGGATCTGTGGAATACGTGTTCAGCTCCTGCTCGTCTGTCAAACCGTCTGTGTCTGAGTCCGCCCAGAGAGGGTTCGTGCCATGAATCATGACCTCGTCGTAGTCGGAGAGCCCGTCGTCGTCAGTGTCGGCATCATAGGGGTCCGTTCCGTAAACGAGAGTCTCGTTCTCATCGGATAGCCCGTCATCATCGTGGTCGAAATCGACATCGATTCCATGGAAGATCACCTCCCAGGAATTCAGTGTGCCGTTATCGCCCGAAGTCGAGTCTCGCACCTTCAATTTCCACTCCCCAAGGCTCGATTCGCCCCAGTGGTGGACTGTGTTGAAAGACCAATTTGAGTAGTGGTCATTTGAGTCACCGTGCTCCTCAGCGAGCCAAGATTCAGTGCCGTCAGGAGATTCCAAAACGATGTCGAGGTCGCCTCGGTAGGTGTGGTTGATGTCGACGATTACATCGACGCTTTCGACTCGAATTTCGTGAGACACATTCAAGCTGAATTCAGTCCAAGTCGAATCAGCGTCGGGAATATCTTCGTACTCTACAAAGGGTCCGTAGGTCGCGTTCATTTCTTCGTCAAGAGTTTGCCAATTGAGTGCCATCTCAACGGCGGCGCCGGCGTCGACGGCGCCGAATCCGTACTTGTGGGAGACCTCAAAGCCTGCACCATTCGTGTTCCAAGAGGAATCGCTTGGATCGTTCTTTCGTGAGGATTGAACTAGGATTTCCATGACATCGCGCCATGTTAGATTCTGGTTTGCATCATACATGAGCGCGATGACACCGGCAGCCAGCGGGGTGGCGCTTGAGGTGCCGCCGAAGGTGTGTGTGACATTGCCACTGCCGTTGTATCCACCAGAGCCGGTGATATCGGTGGTGGTGATTCCTTCACCATCGCCATTTGAGTGAGCTGCCACTAGGATGTTTGCTCCCGGCTCGGCATAGTAGGATTGGTCACCATCGTGATCGATAGCAGTCACAGCGATGGTGAAGCGGCTATTCGCATATCCATCCTTGTTGGCATTATCATCGCTACCGAGTCCGTTACCAGCGGCCCAAGTAATCGAGTTTCCAAGGCCGCCACGACCGTGGTAAGCATCCTCCTCAAAGGCGGCTAGTGTCAATGGGCCTGGGGCTTCGAGAGTTGAACCATCATCCGCAGGTCCCCAAGAATTCGAGTAAATGTCGATATCATCATTCTCAAATGATAGCGCATCAGCTTCTGTGCTGTCGCCAGCCCAACAAGCGATTAGAGTCGAGCCTGCGAGCGTAGCCTCCCACGCTGCTCCCGAAACGTAGAGTGAATTGTTTCCAACAGCAGCCGCAACTCCGGCTGCGGCTGTTCCGTGCCCGTTCCAACTGCTAGGGGCAGGGTCGGAGTCGTCATTGCACCAATCATAGGAATATGATGGCTCGTAATTGTCCTCGATGTCAGGATGTTCGTGGTCCAGCCCGTCATCGACGATACTGATGATTACCCCTTCACCTCGGTAATCATCCCAGATATCGGTGGCGTTGATGTCCTCGCCGGATAAGCCACTGGTCTGGCCCGTATTCTCCAAGTGCCACTGGGCTGAGAATTCGGGATCATTCGGGTTGTCGCGCGTCTGGTGCTGGCGCTCAACAAGGGGTGAGAAAGACTCGATTTGACCGAGTTCGAGCGCCATCTCGAGGTCTTCGATTGCATCGAGCGGCGTATCGAAAGTCCAGATGAAGGCACCCGGTAAGACAGGTGCGACCTCGACAGTCTTCGGGTTCGCGACCGTCCAAATCTGCTTCTCGAGCGGAACTTGTGTGACGACCAACCACTCGTGGGTTTGCGCCAACTGGTCCTCGCTATATTGGTCGAGATTTTCGACTCTGTCGAAGGCGAGTTGGACAGCACGCGAATAAGTCGGCATAATCGGCTCGCCTTCGATCTCAAGGTCGATTCGAATCTCTTGTTCGTCACCTATGGCTGCAACCACGGGGCTTAGAATCATCAGAACCAACAGCACTGCTGTTGCACGCATGAGGTCTGTTCGCCCTTCTGGGGGTTTTAGCCGTTCCCGGCGCATGCGCCGTTCTCGCTTCAATGAATTTTCTGTAAAGCAGTGGTCGGTTCAATCGGCACGGAAGGCGGCGATTGCCGCGTGAACTTCCTCATCGCTCATCAAGCGGCGCTGACCCTTGGCCACCTCAAACATGTGAGCGACCAAGTCATCATCCACCTCGTAGCCATTCTGCTGCAGCCACCAGATGATGTTCGAGCGTCCGCTCATGTGACCGATCCGAATGACCTGCTGCAAGCCATAATCTTGAGCTGGGACACCTGAATAGACGCGGTCAGCGAGCCAATGGTCTCCCTTCTTCATGGCCTTGATGACCGCGCTGGCGTGGACGCCAGTACCGGTCTCAAATGCGTCCTCGCCGAATACAGGATAATTGCGTGGCAAGGCGACTTCGACGTACTCATGCGCCTTGCGCATGTACTCGTTGAGGGCGGTCAAATCATTGTCGATCACACCCATCAACGAGAGATTCACCAACGTCTGATCGAGCGGGGCGTTACCAGCCCGCTCGCCGACGCCGAGCGCGGTTCCATGAATCACATCCGCGCCGGCTTCGACCGCGGCCAGATTGTTTGCAACACCAAGGCCGCGATCCTGATGCCCATGCCAATTGACCTCGATATCACGGCGCTTTACTCCGGCATCAGGAATCACCTCATCCTGAATGAAAGCCAGCAATTTGCGAACTCCATTCGGAGTCACATGACCGCAGGTATCGCAAACACAAATTCGGTCGGCACCCAATTCCAAAGCCCGAGTGTAAACCGCCTTTATCTCCTCGGGCTTCGAACGAGTCGTATCTTCGGTAACAAACATCACAGGAATATCATTGTCGACAGCAAAAGAAACCGCTTTCTCAGCCGTCGACATAATCCGCTCCATCGTCCAACCTTCTGCGAATTGCCGAATTGGGCTCGTCCCCAAGAAAGCACTAGCCTGAATCTGCCGCTCGTGCTTGGCCTGCAATTCAACGAGCGGCTCAATATCACTGACAACAGTCCTCACTGCACACCCTGGCCGCAATTCGTAGCCGTTCTCACCCATGTGCGAGAGCATCGCATCGATGTGAGTAACATGAAAGGGGCCGGCACCAGGAAGGCCGAGGTCGACCTTCTGGATGCCGAGGCGTTCCATGTAGTCTATCAGCTCGATTTTCTGCTCAATCGTCGGGTTGCGAGCGCTGGGGCTCTGGAGGCCATCGCGAAGGGTTTCGTCGTCGAACCAGACGTCGTGGGGGTGGTTTGCTGGATTGCGGTCGATCGAATAATCGACGACGTTCCAATCGTAAATGAGATCCCTCTCCTCCATGCTCTCCCTCCCGCGAAACGCGTACTGCGACCGCTGAACGCATAGGCTGGTGTTTGAGGATTTCTGGGTTTCAAGCAGGATTATGCTGCGAACGCGCGTGAGAGTCGCGTGAAATTGGATGAGTTCAATCGCGCTTTCAGTCGATGATTAGGCGGAGGCTCTTCTGCGCGCGTTCGACTCGTCTCGGAGCATTATCGTCGCGGCGAAAATTGCTCCGAGAATCGCTCCTTCGAGTCCCGCGCTGGCTGTGACGATGATTACGAACATCAGCGCGAGGTAGATCATCGAGACGAAGAATGAGCGAGCCGCGCTGGGAATGCGGTCGGATTCAGTACGCGGTTCGTCGGGGTCGATGATGAAGACCGTGCGCACGTACCAGAGGTTGACGAGGAGCGCGGTCAACCCGAACAATAGGTATCGACTGTCGAAGCGTTCCATGCCACCCATCGCTTCGGGTGCGGCAAGGGCGAGGATGACCAAAAGTGCAGCGTAGACCTTCATCTCGATGAGTGTGCGATCGGCTCCTTTTACACCGGGCATCATTGGGACGCCGACCGAGTCGTACTCCTCCGATCGGTAGAGGGCGAGGGCCCAGAAGTGAGGCGGAGTCCAGAGGAATATGAGCAGCAACATGTACCACGGCAGGAGGCTGCCGAGATCGAATGTCGAAGTCAGCAATGCCTCGACACTTGCGGTGTCGAGAGCCAGACTCTCATTCGCGGCAGCCCAGCCGATTACCGGCGGC
>CAYFHB010000054.1:0-7877 GCA_964342705.1 uncultured Candidatus Poseidoniales archaeon | reverse complement strand
AATCACCTCAAGGCTGGTAGCCGATGAACGGCAAGGGTATCTTCAGCCGCTCAGTCATCAATTTGTAACGATCAGCATGCTCTTCGCTCGCCAGCTCTAGACGGAATTTCCGGTACCGCCACATCGCCACAGAAAGTGTCGCATAACGATACAACTCGGGCAAAGCATCCCTCTCAGCCTGCGTCAATTCCCGCACCGATTCATATCCCTCGAGCAAAGCATTCCACCGATCCTCGACAGGCTCGCCACCGTCCCAGCAGCAACCGATGAAAGCAACCACCAAATCGGTTGCTAGAATATTCCAGCAGACATCCTCGAAATCGAGCACCGCCTTGATTTCGCCATCCCGAGAGAGAACGTTGTCGAGGAATAAATCACCGTGGATAACTCCGCGCGGCAATCCGTCCGGAATCAACTCGGGCATCCTGGCATAATCAGCCTCTCGTTCGCGCAAGAAGGGAGACCAAGCATCCCTTTCATCGGCCAACGCGAATACATCAGGCCAGATGTCCGTGCCCATTGTGTATCGCGTGATGAAAGTCCCATCATCTGGAATCGAGTGCAGTCGAGCCATCAATTCACCAAGATGCCTCATTGCGGAGGCGTCGCCGGCCAGCCATGGTGCATCGACGAAAGGCATCAGAATCCACGCTCGCCCGTCTACGACCATCATCCGACTCCCATCCTCAAGCATCAGCGGAACGGGCGTTGGAACCCCGTGCGAAGAAATCGTGACGAGTTGCGCATTGAGGCGTACGACCTCCTCTAAATCACGATCATCCCAGATTTTCAAAACCAGTCGAGTCCCATCCTCGAGGTCGAGCAGAAAATTCGAATTTGCCCAGCCTCCAGAGAGCTCCTCGACTGAAGAAAGTGGGGCGCAGCCTGCCGATTCCAATAATCGAGCAGCAACCGACATATCCATCTCGGTGTAGGCCATCAGGCCAATCGAAGTCCAACCTTGCTATCAGTCCATCCGTGATTCAAGCGAGAAGTAATTCTAGGCGCTCAGAACCTATTGGATGCATCTCATCGAGACGTCGAATCGCATCGTAATCGCGCTGTAGGAATCTCTTGAGATTACTTCGAGCCAGATCGGACAACTGCAATTTTTCAGAATCGGTTTCGGGGCGATTCGAATGAATACGACTTTCGTTGATAACCCCAAGGTGAGCCTCGATATCGCCATCAAGATTCTCCTGAGCCAGTACGGCAAAAATCTGCTCCGCATCCACCTGTTCCAACAGGTCTGATAAGTAGAAGGAAATGTCCTCCTTTAGGTGATGAATCAAGCGGAATTCACCTGCCACACTCTCACTCAATTCTCCATCAACATAGAGCTTCTCAGCCAAGGAATTCAGAGTTCCATACTTGCGCAGCACGTCGATTTCGCCGGGAAATCGAGAATTCTGTGAAGCCTCATCGACGACCAATCGATATCGCCAATTGAATGCCGAGAGGGCGCGAGTAATCGGATTTCGCAGTACGATCATATATCTTGCACCAGCCCTAAATTTTGGTTTCTCGACATGAACATGGGTGATGTAATGGAATTCGTCGGCGAGTCTTTTGCTTTGGGAAATTGCAGCATTTAGTGAAGCGCCACCACACTTGCCGATGTGGATATAGATGAGCGTGTGATTCGAGCCAGGTAGATACTTCTCACACAGTTCTCGCACTCTCTTCATGACCATCGCTACCGACCTCTCCTCCTGCGCTGCACCGGGCTGAGCCTGCCTACCATATCAGATTCATCATTGAGTAATATCGGACCATTGCGAGAATATGCCTATAACAAGAAATTAGCGCAGGGCAATCATACCATGCATATTCTCGTGATGACTCGTTCGACGCTCTCGCACGGTTTTGGAGGATTCCAGCGACAGTGTGTCGATCTGTGCGAGGGCTTCGTTAGGTTGGGCCATCGGGTGACTGTCCTTACGACGGTTCATCCCGATGGCATTGAATCGGAGGAGGAAGATGGTTACACGGTTCACTACGTCTCGCCTTCGAAGCCACGAAGACTGTCACGTGGGTGGTTCAAAGCGACTCGAACGAAGGTCGAGGAGATTCATGCCAACCACCCAATTGACGTAATTCACAGCAATGAGTTCGCGGGCTTTGGGCTGCTGGGGTGGGCCAAGCGAAATGAGGTATCGATTTCCTTGCTGTGCCACGGTTCTCTGCGTTCTGAGCTGTTGTCTTTCTGGGCCAGTGCAGACATGCGACCGAGGTATTGGCACTGGTTGGTATTGACTCCGGCTTATCTGATTAAGAGGTACTTATTTTGGGAATTGAAGATGCGTCGGGCGGCGAAGAGCATCCTTCTCGTTACGCCGACGATCGAGCATGATTTTCGTTTGTTCTGTGGTGATAAGGTCAAGGTGATTGAGAACGGAATAGCCCTTCCTGAGAGGCCAGAGCCAAAGCGGAACGATGGCACTCTGACACTGCTCTGCACCGGTCGGATGGATCGGCAGAAAGGGTTCCAGATGGCGGTAAAGGCACTGGGAGAATTACGAGAATTAGACTTGAGGCTGGAGATTGTGGGCAGTGGCGCATATCTAGTCGAGTTGCAGGCTTTGATTGATGAATTGCAACTCGCGGACAGGGTTACGCTTCACGGAAGGGTCAGCGATGAGGAATTGGCACGAATCTACTCCTCGGCCGATGTCTATCTCATTCCGACTCTGCGGTACGAAGGTCTCCCGCTAGCCTTGCTAGAGGCGCTGGGTCACGGCATTCCAACGATTTCCTCGAGAATTGGAGGGAATGCCGATGTTCTGACCCATGGCGAGGACGGATTGTTCGTCAAGCCCGGCGATTTGGGTCAGCTGGTGGATTCGATTCGCCTACTGGCGACGGAGCCAGAGACTCGGCACAGGTTGGCACTAGCGGCGCGACAGACCGCTGAGCGCCGCTTCGACAAAGAGCGCATGGTGGCAGAGACCGAGGCTGTGTTGACCTCAATCTAGAGCTGCCACGTCTGAGGTAGAATCTTGCGGCTTGCAAGCGAAATCGTGAACTTGTGTTGCGCGATTGGGTTCAAAGAGCCGAGGCTGACTGGCGGGGCTGATGAGCACTAAGCCATCATGGCACCTCGCGTGCGTTCGCTGTGATGCCACCTATCCTGGGCTTGATCCGCGCTACCGTTGCGATTGCTCGGGTACGCTCGATGTAGTGCACGATCTATCCGCGTGCAATTTGACGCGAGAGGTGCTCGACGCACGGCTCGCCTCCAAGGCACCTCTCGACCGCTCGGGAGTCTGGCGCTTCCGCGAGCTCATCCTACCGCTGGGCGACGAGATTCTAGAGAGCGTTGCAGCAGCGCGAGGAGAAGGTTCGACCCAACTTTACGAAGCGAGTTCGGTGGGGCGAGAAGTAGGCGTCGCAGACCTATGGCTCAAGCACGAGGGTGAGAACCCAACAGGCTCCTTCAAAGATCGCGGAATGACCGCAGGAATCACGCTGGCAAAGCATCTGGGAATGCGTGCTGTTGCGTGCGCTTCGACGGGTAATACGAGTGCTTCGATGGCTTCCTATGCGGCGATTTCAGGCATGGAAGCAATCGTCTTCATCCCGGAGGGGAAGATTGCATTCGGGAAGTTGAGTCAGGCTCTGGCTTACGGTGCTAAGACGATTCAGATCGAGGGTGATTTCGACGATGCGATGGCCCTCGTTCAGGAGGTTTGCGCGAGCGAAGGAATCTATCTTCTGAACTCGATTAACCCATTCCGAATAGAGGGCCAGAAGGCTATCGGATTCGAGATAATGCAGGACCTTGATTGGGAGGCCCCTGACTGGATTGTTCTTCCGGGCGGGAACCTCGGAAATAACACGGCGATTGCGAAGGGACTTCTCGAACTGCATGAATTGGGAATTATCGACCGGCTGCCGCGCTTGGCTGTGGTACAGGCAGCCGGGGCAAATCCGCTGTACACGGCTTGGAGCGAGGGCGGCGATGTTGAACCGGTCAAGGCAGATACTATCGCCACCGCAATCAAGATTGGAAATCCGGTTTCGTGGCGCAAGTCGATGCGTGGCATCGAGGCATTGAGTGGAGTCGTGACCGAGGTGAGCGATGACCAAATTATGGATGCAAAGGCGCTTATTGACGCCGCTGGAATCGGTGCAGAACCGGCTAGCTGCGCCACTGTTGCTGGCATTCGACGACTCGTCGCCGAGGGAGTTATCGGAGCCGACGAGCGAGTCGTCGGTATCCTAACTGGAAATTTGTTGAAGGATCCAGACGTCGTCGTCAATTACCACGCCGGAGAACTCCAAGGCATTGAGTCGCGGCGTGCAAATGCGCCGATCTCGTCGAGTGCCGATATCGAAGAGATTCGCCGCATCATCCGTTCCTGATTCTCGTCAATGAACCGCCCGTTGATTGAAGAACGATAGGCGGCTCGGACAGGTCATGTTCGACATCGCCTCGGTGGTTTTCGGCGACTTCCAAGACAGCATCGTCGCCACTTTCGGCGACACTCTCGGCTGGTTAGTAGGACACGCACTAATCGTAGGAACCGCGGCTCTGATCTGGTTCTCCTGGGGTGGCCGCGACCACATTCGCGAAAAGTCCGGATGGGACAAATCAACCCTCTTCGACATGACTACAGTCGCCGCACTAACTCTGGCGCAGTATGCTGTTTTCACAGGAACATTTGGCTTTCCAGTTGGCCCATCTCTAGGCGTTGCATTTGGCGGAGCAATGTTCGCTCGCTGGTGTGTTAACATCCTCAACTAACCCGAGCGCATCAGCTCTAACGAACCGTCGGCCATAACCTACATTCGACCCCCACAAGGTGAAATGCCGCTGGCTTACTGTGGTGGATATGGCGGCCTTCGGCGACCATCCTCCACTCCCTGATTCATTGGAGAGCCTGCTCGCCGATGAGACGGCTTCGACCGTATTTCTGAAGGCCGATTGCGTCCCTCGGGTGAAGGCTGGGCACATCAGCGCCCTGAGACTGGAAGAGGTCGATGCCGAAGTCTGGGACAAACCCTCACTCGAAGGCTTGGCCGAGGAATTAGCGATGGTTGTCGAGCAGCACGATGCACGCTCTGATTGCTTCATCGAGATCGAGCGCGAGGGTTGTAGAATCATGCAAATCGGCGACCTGCGAGTCACTTGCGCATGGCCACCCTTCTCAGAAGCTTGGGAAATCACCGTAGTGCGACCGGTCGCCCACCTGAAACTCAGCGATTACGAATTGAATGAGGAATTGATTAGCAGACTCTCAAATCATCACCGAGGTGTCTTCGTCGTCGGCAAGCCAGGAAGCGGCAAGACGACTTTCGCGCAAGCGATTGCAGCACACCTCGACGAGACCGTAGGCGCGATGGTCAAGACGATGGAGGCCCCACGCGACCTACAAGTCCCTCAACGAGTCACCCAATACGCACCGCTCGAAGGCGACCTAGAGAAAACAGCAGAGGTCATCTTCCTCGTCAGGCCTGACTTCGTCATCTTCGACGAGGTTCGGCGAGCCCGTGATTTCGAGATCTTCGGAGACGTCCGGCTCGCCGGTGTAGGATTGCTCGGAGTCACCCATGCAAATAGCGCACTGGAAGCCATTCAACGCCTCGTCGGCAAGGTCGAACTCGGCCTAATTTCACAAGTTCTCGACACAGTAATCAACATCGAGAAAGGAAAGGTCAGTGAGGTTCTCGAACTCAAGATGGTGGTGCGCGCACCGACAGGAATGGAATCCGACCTGTCCCGCCCGGTCATCGAAATCAAGCGATTCCCGAGCGGCGAATTGACCCACGAGATGTTTGCCTTCGGCTCAGAAATCGCAGTGGTTCCAGTCAGCGGGGCAGGCGGCGAAGGCGGCAGCCCCGCATGGCGCCTCGCAGCAGAGGAACTCAAGCGCGAGGCAACCCGATTAACAGGGATCTCAGTCCTCCACGCAAAATTCCTCACCGACTCCTCAGCAGACATCTACGTCGATGATTCAGCCGTCGGCGCCATGGTCGGCCCAGGAGGAGATGCGGTCAGAGCCCTCGAGAAGGATTTGGGCCGCATCAAACTCAACGTCAAATCGGTCACAGAACTCCCCCGCGCCCTTCGCAAGAAGGTCGAGCGCGACTCTTGGGGTGCAGGCGATATGGAAGATTGGCGCAGCCGCTCAGGACGTCAGTGGGAACACGGCGGAGGCAAGCGAAAAGGCGGCGGCAAGCGGGGTAAGCGCGGCCGACGATGAAGCATCTTCACCCAGAAAAACCCGCTCACCAAACCCATCAAAACACCCCAATCAGCAAATTTGAGTCCTCTAAGAGGACTCGCAAGGGTTCATGTCAGACCCATCGGTCGCCGGCCCGATGAGCGAGGGTGAGGGTAAGCCCCCGGTGGTCGTGGTCAGCGAGGAGACGAGTGTGACCAGTGGGACGGCAGTTCAGGAGAAATTGATCGCCGCAGCCCGCGTTTTCTCAGACTTACTGAAGCCTACTTACGGTCCTCGCGGCCTCGACAAAATGCTCTACAAAACCGACGGTTCGACTGCGGTGACGAACGATGGGGCAAAGATCGTGGCGGAGCTGATGGTCAAGCACCCTGCTGCGAAGATGATGGTGGCGATGGGCAATACCCAGGAAGAGGCATGCGGCGACGGCGTCACAACCACGATGCTGCTCTGCGGCGCACTCCTTGAAGAGGCCAACAACCTACTTGCAAAGGGACTCCATCCACTGACGCTGGTCGACGGCTACCGCACGGCGATGTCGGTCGCTTCTGAACAGATGGAAGCGGACGCCGTCGAAGTCGATGATGCGCGGCTCGTCGGCGTCGCTGAGACGGCATTAACCGGCAAGGGAGCCGAGGCTGCAATCGATGTCTTCGCACCGATGGTGCGCGACGCTTTGGTGGCGGTTGGCGGTAGCGTCGACAAGGCTGGAGCCGAGCATGTGGCGATGTTCAAGGTCGGCTCCGGCGGGCTTCGCGACAGTCGTTTGATTCGTGGCGTGGCTATTCGAAGGCGTGTGATGATGGACTCGCTTCCCAATGATTTGAGCGAAGCCAAGACTGCGGTTGTCAGTGGCGATATCAAGATTCGAAAGATGACTCGAACTGCGGAAATTCAGATTACTTCTGCCGAGCAGTTGGACGGTTTTGTGGAGGCTGAGAGCGCTCGGAAGTCAGAGTTGGCGCGAGCGCTGATCGATTCTGGTGTTCAGTTGGTTCTCGCTGGTGGAGAGATTGACCGCGATGTTCTGCACGATTTGGCCGATGCTGGAATTCTGGCTGTGTCCGAGCTGGATGAGTCAGAGTTGCAGAATGCTGCTGCAGCTACTGGGGCCACAGTAATCGATTCCGTGTTGGATATCGATGCAGGCGACCTTGGTATTGCTGGTAGTATTCATTGGGAGCGACGAGAGGCGACGGACCAAGTCGAGGATGTCATCACGATCGATGATTGTACTTCGCCAGGTGCAGTGACGCTAGCTGTTGGTGGTGCTGGTGAGACGGCTACCGAGGAGATTATCCGTGGCCTTCACGATGCATTGAGGGCGACGAGTCTGGCTATTGAAGACGGGCAACTGCTCGCTGGTGGTGGGGCTTCACACGCTCGAATCGCTCATGCTGTTCGCAAGGCCAGCGAGGCCGAGTCTGGGCGCGCGCGGCTGGCGATGGATGCCTTCGCGCGCGCGTTGGAGGTTATTCCCGCGACGCTCGCAGCGAATGCTGGCAAAGACATTCTCGATACAGTACTCGAAATGCGCGCGACCGCGCGTGATGGATCGGCAGGACCGAGCGGCGTAATGGCAGACGGAGAAGTAGGTCAGATGGTTGGAGTCTGGCATCCACGCGCTGTTATCGAAGAAGGATTGGAGTCCTCGGTCGAGACTGCAATGAGTATGCTCAGAATCGACCAAGT
>CAYFHB010000053.1:0-7958 GCA_964342705.1 uncultured Candidatus Poseidoniales archaeon | reverse complement strand
ATGAGACTCCGATATACAACGAGTCCTAGCCGTACTTCACACCGGTTCCGTAGGCGAAAACCTCGGTAATTGGTGGGGAATGAAAACCACCATCAAGACTAGTGTTCGTATATTCCACGTGTAGGCATAAATTTCCAGACTAGGGCGGCGTTAGCAAGTGCAATAATCGCCCCAACCCAAGCCGATGCAATCATCCCATCGACAAATGCAAGCCTTGCGGATTCAATTAATTGAGCGCCTACCATATTTCCTTCCGCCAACATATCTCCTCCGAGCCTCATCGCCGCAGGGAAGGATTCTCGAAGCACGGAATCAAGATGGTCTAGTCCCTCAGGAACCACTAAGCTACGTTGGTAATATTCGTTGAGCACAGAGCCTCCGATTGCAATCCCGAGCGCCCCTCCAATCTCTCTACTCGCATCGTTTGTAGCGCTCCCAACCCCAGCCTTATCTGCGGGGATTGAATCCATTACAAGCGTAGTAGAAGGTGCCATAGTTAGCCCCATACCAAATCCAAGAAGGAAGAAGGTCACAGCGATTTGAACATATTCCGTATCAATATTCACTGTGGTGAAGAGGACCATACCAACCGCAATCAAAGTTAGACCAGTGCTGACAATTCGGTTACTTCCGAAGCGTGCTACCAGACGATCTGAGTTAGCGGCTGCCGGCATCAACCCCAGCGGCAGCGGAAGGAATCTGAGAGCAGCTTCTAGAGCGGTATGTCCTCGCACCAATTGGAAATGAAGCATTTGCGTGAACATGAATGAGAACATAACGAAGAATGCCAACATGATTGCAACCAACCCCATCGAAAAACCGGGGGAAGAGAAGAACTCAATCGGTAACATTGGATGTTCAACACGCTTTTCCCATTGGATGAAAGCCAAAGTAAACAGCAGTCCGAGGCAAGCCACCGCAAGCGTTTCAAATGAGGTCCAACCATGGCTCGGTGCTTCGATTATAGCGTAGAGAATCGACCCCAATGCGCCTATGGAAAGGAAGGCTCCGATGGGGTCTAGAGGGCGCTGTTGATTGTCCTTAGATTTCGGCACTAGGAAGAGTCCAAGAAGTAGCGCCAAAGCGATAATTGGGACATTAATCCAGAAGACCATTTGCCAATCGTAATTCTCTACAGCCCATCCTCCTACAAGTAACCCAAGTGGTGCACCGACTCCGGCCATCGCAGCCCATATCCCAACCGCTTTTCCCCTCTCTTCAGGAGGGAAAACGACGACTACCACTGAGAGTGTTGCAGGCATTACGAGAGCAGCTCCGATTCCCATAACCGCACGCGCAGCAATTACCTCCCCCGAGGTCGATGCGTACATTGCAGTAAGGGCAGAGGCAGTTGCAACTAACAAGAGTCCAATTTGCAGGGCGCCTTTTCGCCCAAATCTATCGCCTAAGGCGCCCATAACAAGGAGCAATCCTCCAAACACCAAAGCGTAAGCATCGAGAATCCACTGCAACTCTGTATTGTCGGCCTGAAGATCCTTCGAGAGTTCAGGAAGAGCGACGTTCAGAGTCACATTATTCAGCATGACAATGACTAGACTCATGCTCATTACACCTAGAATCGCCCAGCGGCGACGGTGAACGGTTTCTGCATCCATGTGATTACCACTAGCAGTGTGGTTTTGAATCAGCAGGTTTGAGATGTCTGCTTCTTCTCGCCGCCTCGATGAGGCGGCGCACACACGCGGGAGCAGCGGTCCTGATGCTTCTAGCGATGAGCCTCTCTGGCTGCATGTTCTGGGCTAGTGAAGAAGCCACAGAAGAAGCCGTAGAAAACCCCTATCCTTCAATTTGGGAAAGGTACACCTTAGACTGGCAGACAAATGACACGATGTCATACCTTCTGGAATCTGGCCCATACCACGCCCTTGATGTCGAGGAGGCTTTCATCGAAGTAGATACTAGCGATGTTTGGGAAACTGGCCCTTCGCAGTCAACAGTCCATCTTTCATATTGGCTTCCAAACAATACTCTAGATGGAGAACAGGTACCTGTAATTGCAATCGTTAGCCCATACTATGACTATGGCCCCCAAGGAAGCGAGTCCTCACCAACAAACGTGGTAAGTGCAGGACGCGGCGAATTCATCTTCCGCAATTTCGTACCCCACGGCTACGCCCTCGCTCAAGTCGCAGTCTTCGGAACAGAGCAATCCAGCGGCTGCTTCGATTACCGCGGAGCAGGCGAGGGCTGGGGCATCCACCACGCGGTAGAATGGCTCGGCACTCAAGAGTGGTCAAACGGCCACGTCGGCCTCTACGGCAAGTCCTACGAAGGTGCAACCCAATGGGAAGCGGCAGCCCAAGGCAGTGAATATCTCAAGACGATCGTGCCAATTTCTGGAACAACGGCGCTGCATCCACTTCTCTACAAAAACGGCAGCGCAGAGGCGAGAAGTCAAGTCATGCACATGAATTACTTCTCGAGCACCGTCGATTACAACGAAGACGATCTTGACAATGTTTGCCCGGATATCGCGGAGGGGTTGTTTGCCGGACCGGTGACGTACATTGGTGGCGAGATGGATCCGTACATGCAGAATTACTACGACGAACGAAGCCACATCGACAAGGCGTTTGGAACCTGGAACGGCAGCATCTACTGGGTTCAGGGAATGCAGGACTGGAACGTCGACCCTCACCAGGTCTTCGGCGGACCGTCGGGAGTTAATTGGTACCAAGATTACATCGATGCGGGTTATGATGTCCGTGGGATTTTGGGGCAGTGGGGGCATCATTACCCGGATCAGGTTTCGAGCCACGATGGCGTTGGCAGTGGCAACGGCCTCGAGGCTCGGCACAATATGACGCGCTGGGATTGGGCGCAGGATTTGTTTGAGTGGTTCGAGTATTATCTCAAGGGTATTGGACCGAAGCCGGATTTGACTGCTCAGATTCAGCGCTCTGATGGAGAGTGGAGAATCGAGGAGACATGGCCTCCTGCTGATGTGAATTGGACTGATGTTTCGTTAGGGGATTGCACGAATTTGGGTAATTCTTGGGTCGGTGGCGCGCCTGTTGTTGGCGGTGCCACCGAGGTTGTAGTAGAGTGCCCCGCGTTTGAGGAAGATGTGCACATCGCGGGGCTGGTGCGCCTGCACATGTCTGCAACCGCGGTTTTCGATGGCGGACAAGTCTTCGTCGAGATGCAGGATTCCGTGACTGGTATTCGTATCGGGCACGCGACGATGGATATTCGCTACCACTCCGGCGGCAATGAGCCGACGGGAGTGGTTCCCGGGCAGACGGTGACGATGATGATGGAGTTCCAAGGAATCGATCACCTACTGCCCGCAGGTAATGGAATCAAGCTGGTGATGACGACTTCAGGCAAGGATTACCTCGCGCCCGCGTGCGGGGCCGCGTGTCCAGTTCACGTCCACATCACCGATGATAGTACGCTGTCTTTGCCGCTGATTGAGCGAGACGGCTCGAATGTTCTGCTTACACACCAACGAAGTGATTAATGGGAAAAGGACTGATGCAAGTGGCGAAAATCCAACCAGCGGTTTCAATAATGCACCGCCGTCGCAGCGCGTTTATGGATACACGAGGTTCGGTGCTGCTACTGGTATCCATCCTCCTCATTTCGAGTGCGGGCAATGCCGCCCTCGCAGCATCCAGCAAGGATGCTGACCTTACGATCAATATCGACATCAGCAAGAGAGTTCTGATGTCCGACGAGTCGTTGCAAGCAGTGTTCAGTCTAGGAGGACTATCGAACACAGATACATACATTCTGAGTTGGAACCTTCGCGAAGGAAATTCTACTCAAGGAATCTCATTGGCTTCAGACTCCTTCTATTTCCAACCGTCCGGCTCTTCCCAATTTGAGGCGGTTGAAGTCTGGCACTTCTCGACCGATGCGCATCTCTACTACCTTTCAGCGAGTCTGGAGAAGGCGGGCGACCCCACATCGATGGAGACCACTTTTGAGAGGTTTGCAGTCTTCCGAAATGTCATTGCCCCCGATTGGGACGACCTGATTCTATTCGGCGACAGCCTATCCGATACCGGAAGCGCCTACCGCGATTGGGGAACTCCCGATAGCCCTCCATACTTCAACGGACGTTTCACCAACGGGCAGGTATGGCTTGAGTACGTACACGATTCCATCGGCGTCAGTACGACCAATGCTCAAGGCTCTAACGCCGGCAATAACCGAGGCTACGGAGGGGCGACGACCGAGAACGGGTACTATCTTTGGGTAATTACCAACGTCGGGCAACAGGTCGACGATTACACCGACACATTCTCCTTCGATTCTGACGAAGCCGTGGCGATTTTGGGCGGCGGGAATGACCTACGGAATGGTGTCGATGATGGCCAAGACATCGTTGATAATATCCAGGAGCACGCCGTCCAAGTGATTGGAGAGGGCGCCGAAACATTGCTTCTATTCCAAGTGCCGCCTATAGACAGGATTCCTGAGTTCCGCGACGATTCAGACGAGGAGAAGGCCGAGCTGGCTGAGCGGGTCGACGAATTCAATGAGGGGATTGCCTCATTGGCTACCACCTTGGCAAATCAGTACGGAATAACGGTTCACTTGATTCCGCTATGGGACTCCTTTGAGGAGATTTACTGGAATCCGGATGCTTTCGGCTTTGATAATGTGACTCACTCCGCTTGTGAGCATACTGGATTCACTTGCGATTCGAATGACCCGATCGACCCAGTTCCGAATCGCTTTATTTTCTTCGACAATAAGCACCCCACTGCTCCAGTTCATCGATACATATCCTATCTTGTCGGCGAGGTTGTCGGTGACTCGGATTATGATGGAGATGGAATCGCCGATGATGAGGACGACTGCGATGATTCTCGCCCAGACGAGGAGATTGATGAGTTTGGATGCCCTCTCCCCGCAGATAGCGATGAGGACGGCGTGCTGGATGAGGACGACGATTGTCCGAACACACAGAGTGGAGAATCGGTAGATGCTTCTGGCTGCTCAGCGAGTCAGCGCGATACGGATGAGGATGGCATCAACGACGCTGACGACCTATGTCCGGGCACCGCTGCAGGCGCGAGTGTGAATTCGCAGGGCTGCAGTTCCATGCAACTCGATTTCGACCTTGATGGCGTAGTCAATGGCCTCGATCATTGCGATCAAACTTTGCCGGGAGCTCAGGTAGATGAGAATGGCTGCTCGGCTGAGCAGAGAGATTCTGACGCTGATGGTGTATTCGATGCATGGGACCAATGTCCGATGACCGCAGCCGGAGAGGAAGTCGATGCAGACGGCTGCGCTGCGTATCAACGCGATAGCGACGCAGACGGCGTTGCCGACGCCTTCGACGAGTGTGATGGTACTGATGAAGACGAGGAGGCCGATGAGACGGGTTGCGGCCCTAGTCAGAGGGATTCGGATGGCGACGGGCATGTCGATTCCGACGACGAATGTCCGGAAACCCCTGGTGACGAAGAGGCCGACAGACATGGTTGTGGTCCAAGCCAGCGAGATACAGACGAGGACGGCCTCAACGACTCAACCGACCCCTGTCCCGAGACCGCTGGAACAATTGGCGGCTGTCCGGAAGTCACGGTCGAATTGGAATTGCTCAATGAGATGACTACTCCTGGAATGGCTCGAATCGCCATGACACTCACTTGCGACGATGGATGCAAGGCAAAAGTCGTCGTCGACGGTACTGAGTATGGCCGATTAGCCGAAGGAACTCACCTGCTTATGGTAAATGTCGTCGACGGCCAAACCGTCGTCGTCAACGCTTCATTCGGAACATCCTACCAGATTGCAGAATTGACGATTATATTCTCAGATCCGTCTACAGAGCCCGAACCCGAACCGGGGCCAGAACCAAGCCCAGAGCCAGAGGCGACACCAGAAGTAGTTCCACGGTTTCGTATCATTGCCGGCGCAGCAGTCGCAACCCTACTAGTGATCATCGCGGCATTCGCGCTGAAGAAACGCTCAACCGGGGATTGAGGCGCGCCCTGTCGAAGTGACATTACTCACTCTTGCAAGAGTCGATGGCCGCGTTGGTACCCCTTCTTGCCGACCTTCATATTGATTGCACCTAACTCAATTTCGTTTTTGATTGCAGCTTCTCGGATTCGGCCCTTGACTCGAACTCTCAACTCGGAATCCTCGATTAAATGTCGGGGCTCAAGGGTGAATTTGTGTGTCTGAGCCCCGCCAGGCAAGACATGACCCATGCGAATACAAGCCCCACCTCGAGCCGAGAAATCCGAGGAATCGTAGCGTACACACAACTTGATTTCCTCTAACGGCTCGTCCGCGTTATTCTCAATACGAGCCTCAACTAGCAATTTTCCACGATCTTTTCTGACGTCTGCAGCGATTTCGATGTCTTCATCCATGGCGAACCCTCCTTTCGGTGCATCAGATGAAAGGCAACGAATAGACATTTGCCGTACATGATAGGAATCTACTTTCCAGATTCAGTTAGCGGTAGCATTCATCTCTCATCACTGAAACCGACCAATAACCATGTCACTTCCGCGCCGCGCGATGGAACAAATGGGCTTCGCAGTCTGTTGTCTGACTTGCGATGCACCCGACATTCCCGGAACAGAGCGTTGTCGCGGGTGCATTGACTCGCACGCGCGAGCCCGAGATAACCTGACCAGCGGACCCGCCAGCAGCAAAGCCGAGCGTCTCGCGCGTGAACACGTCACCATGCTCGCCGAGCCAAGCAAGCATATCGACGACAGCGAACATGGGGAATTCATGCTTGCATACCAGCGATTGATCGATGCCCACCAAGGTGTCGAAGAGGTTGTTACGATGGAGCAGATTGAGGCGAGATTCGCCAAGCAGAGGAAGAAGCAAGACCGCTCACTCATCCGCGAAGTAGCAAATCAAAACCCGTGGGCGGACCGCGCTCCCGACCCTGAAGAAAGAGCCCAGATGCTCGAAATGTTCGGCAGCGAAGCACCTCCCGAAGTGCCGAGCTGGGACGACTTGATGGCAGAGGTCGGCGAGCTTCTCGACGAGGATTGAGGACTGCGAGCCTTCAAACGAGGCGCGAGTGAGGAGCGACTCAGATGTCAGGGGAGAGGGACCCTCGCGCCTCGCGCCTCGAGGACGATCCATTCGAGCGCGCGCGAAGTCCAAGCAGCCATGCGCGCGCACGTGACGATGGAAATTGGAGACAGCCGCACGTTAGGGTAGTATTCGCTAGCAACAAAGGCGGGGGTCAACCGTTCTTCCGAGTGTTCGGTGAGGAACCGCAGCCTAGACAATCGTACATCCACAAGGGTTCGATTTGGCATTTCTCAAAGACTGAAATCGAACATCTCTTTCAAGCCACAATCGCTTTTTCGCTAGCTCTGGCCTTCATGTCTGTAGGTGGTATATTCGGAGCAATGAATTCTCCTAGCGAATTTTTGATGGGAGGATTATTCTGGATGATTCCCGCTGCTCCTGCTTTCATAGTTCACGAATTAGCCCACAAAGTATCTGCCCGCCATTATGGTTGTTGGGCCGAATTTAGAGCATCACCGGGCGGGCTTCGTTTTGGCGTTATTCTCGCCGCCTTACTCGGGATAGTTTTCATGGCCCCCGGTGCAGTAATGGTAATGGGAAACACAACTAAGCAACAATTTGGCAAGATCGCACTTGCAGGACCACTCAGCAACATTATGTTGTGGGCAGTCGGACTTGGATTGATATCACTCGGTCTTGAATCTACAGAATTCACCTATGGTGACAACGGCCTACTCTACTATTGGTGCTGGGTCAATGTTGGCCTTGGTGCATTCAATATGATACCATTCGGACCACTTGATGGAAGAAAGGTAAAGACGTGGTCTTCGACAATCTATTGGATATGGGTTTCAGTTTTCGCGGGCCTGTTTTGGTTCAACATGAACATCTTGCCTAGTATGTTAGGATAGGTGCAGATATGGCAGAGAATTACGAGGAACCCGCCTACGAATTGCTGCAGAAGTTTC
>CAYFHB010000052.1:0-7995 GCA_964342705.1 uncultured Candidatus Poseidoniales archaeon | reverse complement strand
ACGATGCTCCATCGATGTTATAGCGGGTTGAAGTGGGGCTTGAACCTGTCTTATTGCTGGGGTGAGTGTGAGTGAGGACTTCTAGCGGTTCAAGTCGTTCAACAACTTCGTTGTTGTTGGTATGGCTGATGCTCGCCTCGGTGATGGTGCCGATGGTCGGGGCGAGCGGCAGTTCTAGTGGCGCGGAAAGCGTTGTCGAGCCGGGAGATCTGAGTGACTTCGATCCGGCCGCTGATGGTCATGCTTACCTCTACAACGATGCTGAGCGGCCGGTCTACTCCGCTTTCGGTTACCTCAAGAAGCAGTGGGTCGAGGACGGTTATCCGAATCTCGTGCTCCCGTTCTCGGCTTCGTATCAGAATTCGCGTTCTGTGGCGAAGTCGTGCGAGAATGCTTGGGAGGTCGATGATACTGACACATTCACGACTTCAAGCGGATTGGTCTCGGCGACCGTAGAGAAGGTCTCGACCAATTCCGCTATCTTCGTCGAGGATGGGGTAGTGATTTCGGCGACGACGCTGAACGATATCGCCTCGACTTGGGAGTCGACAATCTACCCGACTGTCACCACGTACTTCGGCGACCCTCCAGACATCGACAATAATTGTCAAATTGAGATTCTACTCTTCGCGATTGACGGCGCTGGTGGAATCGGCGGATTCTTCGACCCCAACGTTGCTAGCCAGCGAGAGATTCTCTTCGTTGACTCAGGTGATTTGAGCTGGCGCAACACGATTCTAGCGCACGAATTCGAGCACCTGCTCCACAATGCTCGCGACCCATACGAGTACCTTTGGATTGATGAGGGCGCGGCAGACATGGCCGCCTACCTCTGCTTCGGAGTCACCGATACGCTGTCTCAACACGCGAATGAGTGGTCACAGAATGCCAATATGAGCGTGCGCTGGTGGAATCAGCGAATCGCCGATTACGGTGGTGGCTTCATGTTCCTGATGTATCTGGCCGACAAACTCGGCGGCGGTGCGGCAATCTCTCGCCTAGTCGCCGATACAGCAACCGGCGGAGTGGGTGTCGAGAATCTCGCTCGCAATCCCGAACCAGGCTCGACTGCAATCGGTGAGACGATGTCCGATATCTTCGCGAACTTCACCGCCGCTGTCTCTCTCGACAGCGCTCAGGGCGCCTTCGGCTTCTCCAATATCGCCATGACCGCTGGATGCGTGACTGGCTTCATCTGTCGAGCACAGATGAGCGGATACCGAGATGAATGGCAGAATTCCTGGACCAGCCCGACACATGAATTGGAGGGCTGGGGCATGCGCGCCTACAAGTTCGCAGGTGGCACCGGAGCACCGCTCAATCTGATGGTTCAGCCGACCCAATTCGGAGTCGCCGGCACCGTGTTGGCGAAGGACTCCTCAACCGGTACTTGGTCAATGACGAAATTACGTATCGATTCAGCAACCGGAGCGGGAACCGGATTGGTTCACGGCTTCGGGAACACCACTGACGAGGTCTGGGTCATAGCATGGTACGAATCTCAAGTGACCGATTGCGACTACAATTTCGCAAGTTGCGGCATCACAACCGGCTCCTATCCGACGACCGATATCGTTGTTCAGGCTGAGATCATCACCGAGCCCGCTGAAGTCGATATCATGGAAATCATTCCATTTGACCGCGATGGAGACAATCTCGATGATAGCGTTGAGATTCAACTCGAAGTGATCTCGAACGCGTTCTTTGAAATCATCGAGGTCACCTTCGAAGCCTTCGTCAACAATACTCTGACCGACTCCATCACCTTCGCAGTGACCGCTGGCAATAGCATCCCAACCGAGGAATCAATCTGGTTCACCCCGCCAGAAAGCGGCGATTGGACCTTCGGTGTCGACATTCGCGACATAACTGGACAAGTCGTTGACACCGCATTCACACTGCCCTTTGGACTAGGAAACATGGAACCGGTCGCGACCGGTTCGACTTCCACCGCCATCACCCAGACTTGGCTTCCAGTCAGTATGTTCGGCGGTGGCTTCGACGTCTGGGGATTCGGTCAATTGAACGGCAGTTACAGCCATAATGAGACTCCAATATCCTACCATTGGGATCTCGGTGACAATACTACTTCTGGACTCAAGAATCCGGTTCACATCTACAATGAGGCAGGCAATTACACAATCTCACTCACCGTCCGAGATATTGGTGGATTCTACTCAGAAACTCAGTCGTGGAGCCTAGTCGTCGCCGACACCACAGAACCGATTCCAGAGATTCGCGTGGATGGATTAACAATCACCGACGAAGTCGTCTTACTCACAAATCAGCGAGTTCTATTCTCTGCTCGCAGCACCGTCGATAATGTGCCTCACGAGCAAATGGAATTCACTTGGAATTGGGGTGACGGAAGCGACGAAGGCGGGCAAGGAATGGTCGAGGCCAGCCATGCCTACGTCGATGGAAGCGCTGACGGAATCATCTACACTCTGACCTTGACAATTCACGATGGAACCTTCGTAGTCGAACACCAAATCTACGTGCGAGTCCTCAACCGCGTCCCTCGCCAGATCTTTGCAGAGGAACTCCAGACCTTCACACTCACACCCCTCGAGATGCCCAATGTCTTCACCGACGATGACGGAATCATCGTCGAATATCTCTGGATCTTTGACGAGGGAGTCAACCTCTCAGGGCGTGGAATGACCCTCACCTCAGACTTCTCCACGAGTAGTTCGCTCGCCCAGAACCCGAGTGTTGGATGGAAGACTCCCGGTCTGAAATCAATCACGCTCGAGGTCACTGATGACGATGGCAATATGTCGAGCGTGACACTCACCGTCCGTGTCCTAAATCAGCGCCCAGTGGCCGTATTCGATCGGCCGACGGACGGCACCGTCGAGACGGAGTACTTCTTCGAAAGCATGTCCTTCGATCCCGACGGTGACACCTCTCTCCTGCAGACTCGCTGGAACATAACCGGCATGGATAACGAGATAGAAAACGTCTCGGGCATCCATCACACCTTCACCGAGCCGGGCCTCTACACGGTCTCACTGACTGTTGTCGACGAGCGCGGTGCGGAATCGGCGACCAAGTCGTACCAGATTCGCATCGCCAACCCACTTCCGGTTCCGATGGTAGAATTCTTCCAACCAAGCCTGAATGGAACCCCTCTGCACTCCGTCCCAGATGACGGTCTGGCAGTAAATTGGTGGGTTCCCTTCGCTGCCGACGGTGGGGCATTCATCGCACCGAACTGCCCACTCAAACTCGACGGTTCGACCAGCTACGATGCTGACCCCCGCTTCGTCGGTCGCCATTCCACCGACCAGAACGACCCCGAGTGGAATGGAATCACCCGATGGATATGGGACTTCGGCGATGCGACGCCACAGGTTGAAGGCCCGATTGTCTGGCACTCTTGGGAACGACCCGGAACTTACGTTGTAACTCTGACCGTGGTCGACGGCTTCGAGGGCGGAGACACCAATACCACCTCGATGCTCGTACACATTTCACGAGCCCCTGAAATCAATCCAATCGACCCAATCGACTCCGATTATGTCACACAAGGCGACTTGGTTCTACTCAACCACAGCGCCTTCGACGCCGATTTGGAAGAGGGGCTTGAAGCTTGGTTGGATTTCGATGCCTTCGATGATAGCGATGGAGACGGCATCACAAATAACGACCGAGACATCAGCCTCACCAGCCAACTCTCCGTCGACTGGGATCTCAACGCACTCATCGATTCGGATCAAGATGGAGATCCTCGGAATGATTTCCTTTGGGGCAACATGACGTGGTACCAAACCGGAGAAATCCGCATCGTCCTTCAGGTTTGTGACGGAGTCGGCGTCTGCACTACCGAGGACTACATCGTCACTGTGCTCTCCGCCGAAGATGACCGCAAGCAGAGATCCTGGGACGAGTTGACCTGGCGGGATTTTATCCCGAACAAAGAGAGTGCGGGCCTGCTTGCCTTAGTCGCCATGGTGCTCATCTTGGGTTGGATCTTGATGCGACAGAAGGACGAGGAAGAAATCGATGCCGAGGAAATGCTTGAGACATACGACGTGCAGGAAGTCGAAGCGGAAGGCGGTCTCCCCGGCATGGATCAACACATTCCACCACCACAACCGAAGTATTTGACGGAGGACGAGCGAAGGAACAAGGAGTCAGGCTACGTCCGCCCAGTCAGGACTCGGAGGCGCTGAGGGTGGATCTGAAAATACGCAGGCTCGCAGCTGGCTCATTCAGCCTCGGTATGCTCGCCCCATTGTTCGCAATTCTACTGACTTCTACGGCACCTGTCGTCGTCGCCGATTCTAGCGACTGTTCTGTAGCGCCAGACGTCGGTATGGATGACAAATATGCCAATATCGAAGATGTCGATGACGGCGGATGGTGGGGTTGGAACTCAGGCTTAGAGGAACTCTCACCAATGCGTTCAGATCTCTATATCGAGATTGAACTGGGAGAAAATGAAGGAAAAGCCCTGCGGATGGAATTAGTTCCCGGCTACTCCTACACCTTCTGCGTTGAATTCCACTCTGACCAGGAAAATCCACCCACCTCTGGGGCCAAGGGGGATGTTTACCTGCTCTCCAAATCCAATTGGGACCTATACGCCCAACAATATGATGCAGTCCAAGGAGGCTGGGCGATGGACGATGAGGCACTCAACTGGATTCCGGTGGAATGGCGGGACATGACCACTTTCATTCCCTTCCGTGACACTCATGCTTACGAGAATAAACGTAGCACTTCGTTCTCTACAGCTCTGGATAACGACAACAAAGGCTGGGTCTCTTGGTTCGGTGAGCCTGGAGACGCACAGTATTTTCTCGTTCTAGATGCTTGGAATAATAGTCGGCCAAACGATGCTGTGAAACTCGATGGCGACATGATTGTTCAGGTGTGGGTCGACGTCGAGGACCGATTGACACTGCCTAAATTCACGGCGTACATAATCGTCGGATTGCTTCCGATCAGTTGCATTGTGGTTCCGCTTATTTTGCACTCGCGATACCATTCATCTGGAGCCGATGGAAAGGGCGAAGAAACTCAAATTGTTCCGCTCCTAGAACAGTGAAGAATCCGATTCAATCGTACTGGAGCATTTCCCAAGCAATGAATAGGTCCGAGGCGTTGATTCGTCCTAGAGAGGATAGGTGTGACCCTGTTTCCATGGTCGAGTAAACCAGATCTTGGTGAAGTAGTGGAGCGTGGATTCGAGTCCAATCGCCTCCAGCACCAAGACCCATGATTGAAGTCTTGAGCTCAGAATCCTTGAGGTTCCAAGCGGCTTCAAATAATTTCAATCCTGAGTTGCGTCCTGATGTCTTGTAACAGACCTTGAGAATATCGCCGCTTGACGCCATATCTTCGATGTCTGAGACGATTTTCGATGCACTACTCGGTTCTTCACCTGTGTGAATCGATGCGATAACTTGTGTCTTGCCATTCGCAATCGACATCAATTCTTTACGAGTCTTCGCTTCGATATCCGTCTCCAGATCAACCCAACTCACACCGCTCTCAATGGCCGCACGAAGAACTTCGATCCTCTCCTCCTCGGAACCTGGGAAATGACCACCCTGTCGCTCTGGACGGCAAGTAAGGACGACGGGAAGGTCGATACCACCCTTGAATGCGTCAAGAGCGCTTGCCAGATCGACGGATTCGAACGGCTGGGAGATATACTCTGGAGCAGTGTAAACTGGCCTTCTGCGGCGCCCATCGCCCTCTGCAGGGTCGAATTCCACAGGCTCAGGTGGCTTCTCGGTGACCCAAAGCCTGTCGAGGCGAACCTCACACAAATCGGCACCGACCGCGGTCGCGCGTGCTGCATCGGCGAGAATCTCCTCCACAGTGCATCCTGAGAGTGACACACAGATAGTGGGTCGACGCATCGAGTCGCGCGACCGACGAGGTCTGTTTAACCGTATTGTGAGTAAGAACCCCTCCTTCGGAGGGGTGAATCACATCCTCAAATGCTCGCGACAAAGGCCGTTAACTTTCACTTTCAGGCCTTCAGACCCCCCCGTTCAGCAGCATTGATTAACCCCCCATGGACACCAAAGGTTGATGGCAACTGAGGGTTCCTTTGGAACCCTCAGAAAAATAGGAGTTGGGATGCGTGGCAGACGATTATCGAGCAGAGAGTATCCAAGTCCTCGAGGGACTTGAAGCGGTTCGCAAGCGACCGGGAATGTATCTGGGCGACCCTCATGATGGGTCGGCCTTGCACCACTGCATTTGGGAAGTCGTAGACAATGCGGTCGACGAACACTTAGCGGGCCATAATCCGACTATTGAAGTCGACCTGAATGCTGATGGGTCGGTCAGCGTGACGGATCACGGCCGCGGCATTCCAGTCGATATGCATCCCGAAGAGGGCGTCAGTGCGGCCGAAGTCATCATGACCAAGCTTCACGCCGGCGGTAAGTTCGACAATGAAGCATACAAGGTAGCCGGCGGATTACACGGCGTCGGTGTCAGCGCAGTTAACGCCGTCTCGGAATGGCTGCACTTGGAAATTCACCGAGAAGGGAAAATCTGGGAACAGAAGTATGCTCAGGGCGTTCCTAAGGCCAAACTCAAGTCGACAGGCAAGACCGATACATCCTCCACTAAGGTCTCCTTCAAGCCAGACCTGACGATTTTCAGCGATGTCATAGAGTTTGATTTCCAACAGATTAACACTCGACTCCAGCGCACAGCATTCCTCAATGGTGGATTGCAGATTATCCTCCGCGACCTCCGCGGAGACGACCCCGTCGAAATCGACCACACCTACGATGGTGGACTTCGTGAATATGTCACTCTGATGAATGCGAAGAAGAACAAAATTCACGAAGAAGTGATTCACGTTCTTGGATCAAAGGACGGAGACAAGGGCGAAGTCCATGTAGAAATAGCCCTTCAGTGGACCGATTCTTACTCAGAGAGCATCGATTGCTTCACCAATATAATTCACAATACCGATGGTGGGACTCACCTCTCAGGACTTCGAAGTTCACTCACTCGAACAGTCAATTCCTACGCCCAATCGCGCAACCTTCTGAAGAATCTCAGCAGCCTTTCGGGCGACGATGTTCGAGAAGGACTCGGGGCGGTCGTCTCGATCAAGCACCCCGACCCCTCCTTCAACGCTCAAACCAAGGCGAAGTTGGTGACCAGCGAGGTCGCAGGAATTGTTGAGCAAATCGTCAATGACAAGCTGGGTGAGTACTTTGAAGAGAATCCATCAGTCGCGCGCTCAATCGTCGACAAAGCAGTGCTCGCGAGCAAAGCGCGCGAAGCAGCTCGCAAGGCGCGCGACCTCACCCGCCGCAAGGGAGTTCTCGAAGGTGGCGGCCTTCCCGGCCAACTCGCCGATTGCCAATCCCGCGACCCGAATGAGTGCGAGATATACATCGTAGAGGGTGAATCAGCTGGCGGCTCAGCCAAGACCGCTCGCGACCGCCGAACCCAAGCGGTTCTACCGCTCAGAGGAAAGATTCTGAATGTCGAAAGGCAACGTGGTAATGATGCAAAGGTATTCACTAATGAGCAAATTCAGAGAATGATTAGGGCTTTTGGTGCAGGAGTTGGGAATGATGAAGGCGACGAAGGTGCTTTTGACCCTGAGAAGCTAAGGTATGGAAAAATCATCATAATGTGTGATGCAGATATCGATGGAGCACACATTCGCACCTTGATTATGACCTTCCTTTGGAGGTATATGCGCCGAGCCATTACCAATGGTAATGTCTACATCGCCATGCCACCCTTATTCTCAGTAGGAAGAGGAAACCACGTCGAATGGGTGCACAGCGAGGAAGAACTCAATGCTACGATAAAGCGATTCAAGAAAGAAGCGCCCTCGGCAAAAATCTCTGTTCAAAGGTACAAGGGTCTAGGTGAAATGAATCCTGAACAATTATGGGAGACTACAATGGACCCCGAAGTTAGGCGGATGATGCGCGTTAGTATCAAAGAAAAGAATGGGAAACCGGACATAGAAGCCGGAGACGAATTATTCACTAT
>CAYFHB010000051.1:0-8152 GCA_964342705.1 uncultured Candidatus Poseidoniales archaeon | reverse complement strand
ACCTCCTCGACTACGACGAGGAGATCGAGACGGCGGTTCGATTCGCCTGCCGAAACACGCTCATCGTGCAATCGATGGATGTCGCCCGCCGAAATATGGGTGGAGTCAGAATGGTCACACTCGACGGCTCGATAGTCGAAGCGACCGGAGCCATGACCGGTGGTTCATCGAGCAAGGGCTCACGCCCGTCATTCGGCGGAGCCGGAGCAACCGGAGCGGGAATGGACAAACTCGAGGCCGCCGTCGAGCGGGCTAACCTTCGATATTCGACCGTCGAGGCGGCGCTCAAGGACCTGCGCAACACCCAGAACGAGGTACGAAACAAGATTCACGGCCTCGACGGTAGCGACCATTCAGTCAAACTCAGAGATTGGAAGGCCGATGTCCGAATCGCCCAGAAGCAGGTCGACGACATCGGCCGAAAAGTCGTCGAAGCCCGAACAGAACACGAGAAGCTCGAGGCTGCCAGCCAAGAAGCATCTGAAGCCTCAGCCCAAGCCGAGGAGGACTTCGAAGAAGCATCAGAAGCCCGCCGTCTAGCAGGAGAAGCCCTGCAGAATCACACTCCAGACCATCTCTCACAACTCCTGCGCAGCGCTCAGGATACTCGAACCGAGGCAGTCAGAAGCAAGTTGAGTGCCGAGTCTCAGATCACTACTGGTGACGATCGCATGCGAGTCCTCGTCGAGCGCCGTAGTGATTTGACCCGCGCGCTCGAGCGCCAAAACACAATCATTTCCCAAGCGACAACCACCATCGAGGAACTCAACACCGCGATAGCCACTGCCGAAGAGAACCTCGTTGAACTCAAGGAGCAAGCCTCTCAATTCAACGAGGAGCATCAAATCCTCACCACTCGCCGCGACGAAATCGTCGACGAGCGCGCCAGCCTGCGCGCCCATGTCGATCAGATGCAGACCCAGCGCGAGACCATCAAGTCGAGGCTAGAAGGCCTCGTCGAAAACATTCGAAACAAGGAAGCGACACTCGTCGAGATCAAGGAAGAACTCACAGAGAATCAGATCGAACTTCCAGATTCAGAAACTCAACTGCCAACAGTGGCCGAGGCGGAGAAGGGGGTGCAGGGCCTAGATCGCCGCCTCGGCCAACTCGGCGACGTCAACATGCTAGCAATCGAGGATTACGACCAAACCGTCGAAAGAATCGCTGGACTCGTCGCCGACGGCAAGCTCTGCAAGGAGCGTCACGCAATGCTCGTCAGCCTCGCAGAGCAACTCGAAGACGAGAGGCGAACACGGCTCGTCGCCGTGTTCAACCACATCAATACCAACTTCACACGTGCTTACAGGCTACTGCAGCCCGGTGGCGAAGGTGAGTTGCAACTGGAGAACCCGAAGAACCCGTTCGAGGGTGGTCTCAAGATGGCCTGCATCCCTCCTGGAAAGAGCAAGAGAACCCGTCGCAGCTTCCTCTCTGGCGGCGAGAAATCGATGGCCGCACTGGCGTTCATCTTCGCGATTCAGGACTACGAACCGAGCCCGTTCTACTACTTCGATGAGGTCGATCAGAACCTCGATCCATTCAACGCGGAGCGCATTGCGACATTGTGCCGACTCCGCAGTATGCAGGCCCAATTCATCATGGTCACACTTCGCAAAGTAAGCCTCACTCTGGCGGACCACCACATAGGAATAACCCACGCTGGCGATGGAGTCAGCCGCCGGATAGCAGACTTTGACAGGGCGGCTGCGATTGAACTCGGTGAAGAGTTCGAGGCCGAGCAAGACGCGCTGGCTGAGGCTCAGAAGGCCAAGGCGGAGATGGGCGAATTGCCCAGCGAGGAGACGATGCCGAGGGTGCCTGAGCCGATGGAGAAGCCACAGAGTCTTGGTGGCCTCGCAGATAGGGCTGGAGTCGAGGTTAGCGAGGAAGAGTTGGGACTTGACGAACTGCCCGAGGTTGATGCGACCGCTGTGGAAACCGAGGGTGAGGAGGTTGTTGATCCCGAATCTACGATGAATTCGCTTATCGAGCGGACTGAGGAGTGGACCGAGGATATCGCTGAGAAGGAGGCTGCGACACCGCCTGCGAACGATGCGCCTGAGGTCGTAGAGACTGATGGGCTTGAGGCAGAGGCGAGCGCCGAGCAGGAGTTGGAGTGAATCCGATGCCTGTCTTCGATACGACCGCGATGCGAGACGATATCGTTACTCGACTGCTGCACGGCGAGGAGGACTTGGAGACGAGTCGTTATCTCGACCGATTGGTCGAACTTGCAAGTCTTGAGGATGCTGAGCATCAATTTCTTATCGACCCCTTCGACCGTTCGGTGGCTCTAGTTTTCCAATTGTTCAGGTCGAAAGACCTCGACCCTTGGGATGTCGATTTGACGAATTTCTTGGAGATGTTCGATGAGCGCATCAAGACGGCCGAGAACATCGACTTGCCGACCTGCGGTCGGCTGATTCGAATGGCTTGGCAGATTCTTCGTGGTCAGGCTTCAACCTTAATCGATCGACAAGATCGAGCTTGGGACCAACTCGAGGAAGATTTCCTCGAATTCGACATGGGTGGATGGGAATCAGAATTCAATCAGGACGATTACAACTTCTCTGTGGGTGTCCTGACCGGTGCGGCTGATACTGTGCTGCCTTCGATGTTTGAGGGGCGCATCCACCGAGAGGAGAGCCGCCCCGTCACACTAGGCGAATTGCTCATGGGATTGCAGAGCGCGAAGCAGATTTCAGAGGATCTCAAGCTTCGTGAGCAGATAGCCAAGGAGCGACGCGAGGCGCATGCCAAGGCGCGAGCGCGCTTCTCAGGAAGCCTTCACATCGAGGATCTTGAGGGAGATCTACGCAGGACCTGGTTGGCTCTGCGCGAAAGGCAGGTCGTTGACAACGGCGCTGTCGACATCAAGGAAATCGCAGGACACCTGCGCGACCGTTCACTTGAGAATGGATTGGAGGTTACGGAGGCAGAGGCTGAAGCGCAGGTTACCGCGCTGGTCTCATCCCTCTTTCTGACCCATCGCGGATATGCTGATTTGAAGCAGGAATCGGGGCGCAATGGCAAGATTTCGCTCAAGGACTTGCACCCTGATTACACCGAGGGCTTCGATGCTCTGACTGAGGAAATCAATCCGAAGCCGGAGATGGAGGTGGAACTCGATGTCTGATTCAGTCGAACTATCGACTATTCTGGAGGCGATTCTGTTTAGCGCCGGCCGTTCGATGACGGTCGAGGAGCTGATGGAGCAGACTGGTAGGACTCGCTCCGAGGTTACTGGGGCTCTGTCGAATCTTCAGGCGACCATCAAGCGAAGGCGCGATTCGGCGCTACAATTGACCGAAGTCGCAGGTCGCTGGATCTTCGAGGTACGTCCGACTCTGGCCGAACATCTTCCAGAGTCGGTGCGCCCCGACGTGCCTGCAAGATTACTGCCGGCTGCAGCCCTCATCGCCTACCATCAGCCGATGAAGCAGGCGCAATTGGTCGATATGATTGGCACGAAGGCCTACGATAGGGTTCGGGAATTAGCAGGTCTGGGATTCGTCGATAGGCGAAGGGATGGATTGACTCGTAGGCTGACTACTACACGCCGCTTCGCTGAGTACTTCGGCTGTCCTGATGTCGAATACCGAAAAGTGCGCGAATGGTTCCGTGCAGAGGCTGCGAAGGCGGGTCTGACAAGCGCTCAGTTGGCCGCATCTCTGTCAGATGAGCAGATGACTATCGAGGAATTCACCGAAGTTCCTTCGGAAGAAGCGCTGGCGATGGAAGCCGCTCAAGCCGAAGATTGAGTGGACTGCTTCTCAAGGTCCCGAATCAATTACTCGCCGCGGACCTGCTTCAGCGCATCCTCGACGGCTGCCATTGTGATTCGGTCTCCGGACTCGCGGACGATTGCCGCGACCGGCTCAATCTCATCTGCCGAGGCTCCGGCGCTAGCGATCATGTTGCGTAGATGGAGCTTCATGTGGCCAGCTTGGATGCCGACAGTTGCGAGTGCCCGTAGTGCTCCAAGGTTCTGAGCCAATCCTGCCGCTGCCATGCACTTTGCCAGTTGGTCGGCGGAGTTGATTCCGAGCAGGGCGACATTGGCCTGTGCTCCTGGGTGGATGCGGATCGCACCGCCGACGAGGCCGACGGCCATCGGGATCTCTATCGAACCGACGAGATTGCCGTCGTCATCCTTCTCCCAGTGTGTCATCGAACCGTATCGGCGCTCGTGAGCCGCGTAGGAGTGAGCGCCGGATTCGACAGCGCGCCAATCCTGTCCGCAAGCGATGGCGATAGGTGAGATGGCGTTCATTATTCCCTTGTTGTGAGTCGTTGCGCGGAATGGGTCTGCTGCGGCGAAGTGGTAGGCCTGTAACACGCCATTGATGACATCGGCTCCACGCGTCGCGTCGTCGCCGCTGTCTGACATTTCTTCAGGAGTGAAGGTGGCACTTACTCGAGCTAGTCTGTGGACTGCGAGATTACTGATGATTCGCAGAATCACAGTACCTCCTGAAAGGCTCTCAACACGAGGTGCGATGGTCTCAGCCATGGTGTTGACCGCATTGGCACCCATTGCGTCACGACAATCGACCAGAATGTGGACGATTACCATCGGTCCAGAGTCAGTCTCGATGATTCGAGCCTCGATGTCACGGCAACCCCCACCAAATTTCACCAAAATCGGGTCGACATCATTGCACGCCTGAATCAACTCATCTTTCGCCGCCAATACGGCTGCTCTCGATGACTCGGGGTCATCGCAGCCGACGACCTGAATTTGACCAATCATCACAGGCTCGGTATTGTCGGAGACGAATCCTCCCTTCACCTGACACCGCTTCGCCATGTTTGAGGCGGCAGCGACTACACTCGCCTCCTCGACGACGAATGGAATCAGATAGTGCTCTCCATCGATCACAAAGTTGGTTGCGACCCCGATTGGCAATGAGTACCGGCCGATGACATTCTCGATCATTCGGTCGGCTGTACCTTCATCGAGTTCTGCATCTGCCCAGGCCTGAACCTGTTCATCGGTAAGGCCAGCAAGCTCGGCCAACATGGCTCGTCGCTCGGGCACGGATAGTTTGTAGAATCCCTTCAGTCGACTGTTCTCAACAGGCATTGATTCACCTGCTCTCGCGACAGCCCTCCGGTTCTAAGCCCTTCGTGGCCGAATGGCCCAAATCGATGGCAGGAAGCCCGATCAAGCACCCTCCAAAGATTGCTGATAATTCTCCTCAAAGTAGGGGTGAAGTGCGCCCAATAGCCAATTATTGACGCTCAAAAAGCGTTAATCTGCGCATTAACGCTTTGTTAACGCATTATGAAAGCGTTAGTTATGCGTTAATGTTTGAATATCTAAATCACATTACTAAAAGCCTGTTTTGATATTATGTAGTTCGAAACATCATAAAAATGCGTTAAATCTCACTCATTGAAGCGTGAGAACACGTGAACATTATGTACTCTCACGCGCCCGTGAGTGATAATGGTCGAAGGGCCGCCGAACATCCTCGATCTGCCACCTTTGCGTGGCAACCCCTTCGACCTGCGGCCGATCGAGCCAAGCCGCGCCGAATACCTCGTCGGCCGTGACAGACTTCTCTCAGAGTGGAGAGAGCATCTGATTTCCCAGACCCCGAGGATGCTCCTCCTCGTCGGGGACAGAGGCTCGGGCAGAACCTCGTTGCTCAACGCCCTCGCCTCGACAACCTCCCGGCGACCATACATCGGACAGTTCTGGCCTGAGGGGGATGACCCGGTGCAGGGTGTGATTCACGAGTTGTCTGTGCACTTCGGAGGGTTTGAGTTGCCGCCGACGATGCAGCAGACTTCGGATAGAATGGTGGAGATTCTCGACAAGGAGACGGGGACGCTCCCGCTGATTGCCTTCGATTATCCCGCGAAAATCGACCTCAACCCTTTGCTCACGAGACTCGCTCCGTTGCTACAGAGACTCCGCGCCCTGGTCGTAGTCGTGGTTACTCCGTCTCAACTTGCTGGGCTGGATGATGAGGTGGTTGAGATTTTTGATCCGCCTCATCATCTACAGAACCTAGATGCGAAGCAAATTCAGGTTCTGTCAAACCGAAGGATTTCACGGTCGGCCAATCAGAAGTGGAATATCCGGCCGACATTATTGAATGCGATTCATCGACATTCGGATGGTAATCCGCGCAGGGTGATTCGCTTGTTGCGCGATTTGGTGGATGAGCGGCACAATCCGGATGGCGGCGGCGTTCTCGAGCGATTGACGACATGGCGAGCGCCGCCGGTTGAAACGGAACCGAAACCCACGCCTGTTTCCGCACCTACTGTGGTCGAACAACCTGTGGTTTCAGACCCTGAGGATATCACTTCGTATGCACACGAGGAGGAAGCTGTGAGTGAGTTGGACGAACTCGATGAGTACGCGGATTCTTTGGATGACGAGGAGCCTGACGACCTCTGGGATGATGAGATCGAAGAAGAGGTCGTCAATTCAACAGAGCATGCAACGGCGGAGCCACCCTCTTGGAATGACGAATTCGAGGCGCCCGAGGATCTCTGGAGTGAGGCTGATGAAGACCAGGTGGTCGACGAATCGGAAGATGAAGAGAGGTTCCATCAGGCGGAGGCTGAACCTGAACCATCTCCGCCTGAAGAATATCAGCAAGTCGATGAGGAGCCGGCTTTCCTCTACATGGAGGAGGGGACTGAACCTCCGGCACGACCGAGCACCGCTGGTAATTTCGGAAGACTGCTCGGTCGGACTCTGAGCACCAATGATCGAATGCCGACGACAGGCGATGATACGCCGATTACCATCGCCGACCCACACCCAAGCCTCGTGCCAAAGGCGCCGAAGCCTGCCAAAACTCCTGTTCGAGAGATGGCTCCCGAGAGTGTAGCCGATGAGCAATCGACCGCACGCATCGATACGAGTGTGGATGCGGGCGAAGAAGAACACGTCTTCCACGATGATTCTGCGCTTTGGGTCGTCGATTCGGATTCGAAAGGCACTCTGCCCGACCCGAGCGCATACACACCCCCGCCGCCTCCACCTGTGCCAGAGCCGGCGGCAGACTTCGAGACCGAGTGGTTCGTCGATGATGGTGATGAGGAGCCGGAGCCAGACCCAGAAGCTCAGAATCCAGTGCCTGAGATCCATATCCCAGCGATTCCTACCGCTACGCCAGTAACCGCTCCAGAACCAGCAGCCCCTCCTCCTGCTCCCGCCCCAGTCGCAGTTCCAATCTCACTCGGCCCTACTTGGGAGCCTGACGAGCCATTCGATGCCATGGTTCTGCACACTCTCACCGAGGCAGAGAGGATGATTCTCGAGGCCTCGTCAACCAGAGAGGTATCACCCTCCGATCAGGAATTGCAAGCACGACTCGAGGTTGGGCGTTCCCGTCTATCGCAAATCTACAACGGCATGCGCCGCAAAGGATTGCTCTCGGTCCGCAAGCAAGGCCGCACACGATACTTCAAACTCAGCGAGGCGGCAGGGCAGCACCTCCGCGGAGCGCCACAGGGGGTTGCATGATGTCAGACGATGGGGCTACGGTCACGCTCGAGAAGGTCGAGCAGTACCTCGCTTTAACCGCCGAGGCGCGGGCCAAAGCCACCCCGTGCACCACCAATGAGGACGACTCCGCGCGCCTCGCCTCGATGATGCGCATGTGCGATGATTACCAAGCCGATGCCAAGCACTTCCTAGAGCAAGGAGACTTGGTCCGTGCATTTGGAGCAATCAATTACGCACATGCTTGGATAGATGCGGCTGTGAGGATTGGCTTGATGGATGGGCATGATGATGATCGCCTATTCACCTTGCCTTGACCACCAACAATTATTGCCCCAACTATTCCGTTAGTGCTCATGGAAGGGTGCTTGAACGACTTTCCTAATGAACTCGAACCCAGTTTTTCATGCCTGCAGGACTCTATGTCTGCAGGACCTGCCTCAGGAATTCTAATTTTGATAATTGGAATTCCTTTGATTGGGATAGTCAAGAGATATTTGCGAAGGCTGCTCGATAAAACCGAATTTGATGTAGGACTGGAAAATTTCCTTTTCCGCATCGTAAATGTTGTACTTTATGCGGTAGTAATCCTTACTGCAGCGAATGAATTTGGAATTAATGTTACAGGTTTGGTTGTCGGTTTAGGGTTTGTAGGATTAGCAGTAGCCTTTGCGGCAC
>CAYFHB010000050.1:0-8248 GCA_964342705.1 uncultured Candidatus Poseidoniales archaeon | reverse complement strand
GGGTTCAGGCGTTGGCAACGCCCGGTGATAACCACTACACTACACTCGTGTGAAATTCCGGAATCAAGACTCACTTTTCTAAGCGTCGGTGGTCTAAGCAGAAAGTCTCTGTAGGTTTTCGATGATTGTATCCCGCGTACTTCGATAGACCTCTATTGGCCCACCCACAGGGTCGTCCAACCCCCAGTCTTCTGCGATGGGCAGAGTCGGGCAGTGAACCCCACAACCCATGCTGATGATCATGTCCCAGCCGTTAGGATTCACATCGTCGATTGACTTAGGCTTCAATCCAGCAGTCGATACGCCGAGTTCATCTAGAACAGCCAGCGAATTCTCCGCGACCACGCCTCCGGGATGCGTCCCAGCCGAGGCTGCTTCGTGTCCGAAATGGCGCGCCAAGGCCTCGGCCATCTGGCTGCGGCAGGTATTCCCGACACAGACGAAGTAGAGTCGCATGACCGGCGATGAGCAGCCAGCCTACTTGAACCAAGCACCATCCAAAGACAGCCCAAAGGGCTGACCTGCGTGATATTCTCCACTCACCTCCCCCACGTAGGCTTGAAGTAGGCCTCACCTCGCCCTGCAAATCGATGTCAGACTCACCAATCTCCCACCACCCCGGCGGCGGACTACCGATGGCTGAGTCGCAGGCTGCACCAGCAGAGGAACCGGCATCTCCTGAGCAGAAGGCGCAGATGGAGCAGGCATACGCACAGATGCGCCGCAAGATGCGCATGACTCAGCTCGATGAGGAGATCAAGCACAAGGTGATGGTACTCTCCGGAAAGGGTGGTGTCGGCAAGTCAACCGTCTCGGTCGGCCTCGCCCTCTCACTCGCTCGCCAAGGCAAGAAGGTCGGCCTGATGGATATCGATATCACTGGCCCGAATGTACCCAAGATGCTCGGCATCGAGGATGCCGACCTGCACGTCGAAGACGGGCAGATCTTCCCAGCTATCGGTCCGCACGGACTCAAGGTCATCTCGATGGCTTTCCTCATCGAGGATCCAGACAAGCCGGTCATCTGGCGCGGTCCGATCAAACTCGGTGCGATCCAGCAATTCATCGGCGACGTCGCTTGGGGCGAACTCGACGCCCTCATCATCGATTTCCCACCGGGCACAAGCGACGAGCCGCTCACCGTCTCACAAGCACTTCCGGGGATCGACGGTGTGGTAATCGTAACCACTCCTCAAGACGTCGCCCTGCTCGATTCCAGAAAGTCGATCAACTTCGCCAAGACCATCTCGCTGCCCTGCCTTGGCGTCGTCGAGAACATGAGTGGATACACCATTCGAGGCTCCGCAGAACCGAACACCACGGTCAGCGTCATCGGCCCCACCGGAACTCCACTTGAAGCCCAGACCGACTCCGAAGGAGACTGGTCGCTGACCCTCGACGTCTTCAAGTCCGGCGGTGGCGCAGCCGCCGCAACCGAACTCGAAGTGCCATTCCTCGGCGCACTTCCATTCGACCCAGGCATAGTGCGCGGCGGCGATGACGGTGTACACCGCATCATCGCCGAACCTGACGGGCCAACCGCAGCCGCCTTCGACGCGGTTGTCACAAACGTTCTCGCTGAACTTGACGGCAGTAGCAGCCCGAGCGTCCGAATCTCCTGAGGAGCATCGGACGAGTATCCCGCCAACAAGGACTCCCAATCTATTCGAATCCGCGCCCAAAATCGGCGGGGTTGCATTCTTGACGCACAGTCAACCCCGGCAAGACAGGGAGCAGGGAATAGCATGGCAGTCGGCTCGGGCATCTACATCTCTTGGCTGATGGGAGCGATTCTGCTCTCAGTCGCCCTGATGCCGCTGATGAAGCCGCCTTGGGCAAAGATTCGCCTCCAGGCTTTCGTCGACATGTTCAGACGCTACTGGGCTCACATGATTGTGGTTTTCTCGGTCTATCTTTGGAAGGATTTGCTCGACCAACTCGATCGCATTCTGATGGCGAATACGCAGCTCGACATGACTCCGTACATCTATGCTGTCGAGGGTGATATCGTCCTCTGGATTCAAGACGCTTTCCAGAATGACTTGCTCTCAGTCGGCTTGACTCACTTCTACGTCATGGGATTCATGACCGCTACCTTCGCCTCCTTCGTCTACCCCATCTATTTCGACGACCGCCACATGGCTGACAGAGTCTCGCTCTCGATGTTCTGGGTCTATGTTCTAGCGATTCCGTTCTATCTCTTCTTCAACGTCCGCGTGACCGGAGATCACATTCCGGCGATGGAGACGATCGCCTACGATTTGACGCCGGTGATTCACAATTGGTTCACACGGATTGATCCTTTCACGAACGGCATGCCGAGTCTGCATATCGGACTGCCGTTCGCGGTCTGGTTGACCTACCTTCGATGGGATGAGGATGGGCGCTGGCAGAGGTTCAGGGTGGCTCTGGTCGTATTCATTTTGTTGACCGGGTTCACGATTCTCTATCTGGGAATTCACTGGGTGGTGGACATCATCGGGGGGATTCTGGTTGCTACTCTGGCTGTGCGGCTTTCCGATAAGACTCATGCGCAGTTCTGGCGCTTTGCCGATGAGCGGTTATTCACGCGCCGGCTGGCTCGGATTATCGATAATCCGAAGGCTTGGTTGAGGGAAGTCCGGCGTACCGCCGAGCGGGTGATTAAGCCGATTCAAGAGCCTTCGAGTGCACAGACCGGTGCCGCGATTATCGCTATATTGCTCGGCACCGGTGTAGTTCTGCTGTGGGATGCCACTCACCAAGATTTCCCGGTTGAGGGTGTCGAATGGCCTACGGATGCGGCGGGTTCGGGTGACTGGCTGGTCAGCATTCAGCAGAACGATGATATGTCCTACGATGTAATCGCGACGAATTCTAATTCTCGCGAATCTCAGACAATATCTACGATTACAGTAGGACAAGGAGGATGGACTTCAGTTCCACGGATTTCAGCTTCGGAAGGAGGATTGGTTCTCTTCGATGCCTACAAGGTGCAATTCTGGGCCTATCCGAATGGTGAGCAGGGATTCGATTCACTGTGGACCAACGAAATATTTGATCAAGATACATCTGGGATTCTCGGCGTATTCCTCGCCGAAGATGCCTTTGGCGGTCCAGTGATTGCGACGGTCTTCGAGGATGGCATCGTCTATCGAGATAATAACGGCCTCCTAATCGATGACTTGCCTTCACCTGACGGCTCATTCACGGCAGTAGCCTCGGGTGGCAATTTGATTGCCTCGGCGATGGATTCGGCCGATGGTCCAGTAATCGATGTGATTTCTCTATCGACTCAACTCAGTCTGAGCATCGAGATTGACAGCAACGAGGATGAGTTGATCGATGAGCATTTGGAAGACATCTTCGGAATCGAGGTGAATTACTCTACTTCATCGGTAGTCGCCCTTGAAATGGATGGCAATTGGATCGTAGCAGTTGTCGATGTCGGACCAGTGAACCGCGTTATTCTCATCGACTCAGCAAGCGGTTCGCAACTGCTACTCTCTGACCCTGTTTGGCCAGCCTCATCCCCAAGCATCGCCTATGGTAAGGTCGCATACCTGCAGATTCCTCGCTTCGACCCGACCGCCGACCCAGAGGACCTGCTGACCGCTAGGGATGTCTTCCTGCACGATATCGACGAGAATCGTACGGTGCAATTGACAATCGACGATGATGTCGACCAGTCGAACCCTCAGGTCTTGCAATCTACCGTAGCTTGGATAGAAAGCAACGAGAATGATGAGGTCGAGATTCGCATTCACGCCCTAGAGGAGACATTCGAACCATACTCATCGGTCGTTCTGCAATCGGCCATCGTTCTGCTCATCCCACTGATGATCCTCTACGCATTCCAGACCGCAGCGGATGCTCGCGGCCCAATTCGCCGCGAAGATGAGAATGGTGTGTGAGCCACGCGCTGGTTTCGCGAGTGGCTCATTCAGCGAGCCTGAACATCTCGTCTAGACTTCGTTGAGCTCGCTCGATGATATCCGCGTCCAACTCGATTATCTGATCCGGACGCGGATCGCGCAGGGCTTGCAGAATGTCCTCAAGTTGTGTCATTTTCATATAGCGACACATCACACAAGTTCCGATGAGATTCAGCTCCGAATCCGACTCAGCGCGAACCCTGTCAGCCGTGCCACATTCGGTGATGAGCATGATGTCCGGCTTGCCTTCCTCACCGAGCCGCAATGCCTCCTCCATGAGCTTCTCACTGCTGCCCACGACATCGCTCTCGGCGATTACATCAGAATCGCATTCGGGATGACTCAAGACCGTCAATTCGATGCCCTGCGAGGCTGAGCGCTCACGCCACGAGCGTATCTTCTCACCGGTGAAAGTGGCGTGAACATAGCACTCACCGTCGTAATTAATCACCTCTTTTCGACCGGCAAGATGCTCGGTAAGATGCTTCCCCATCAGCCGGTCGGGAACAAAGATCAACCGATCACCAGGCAACTTCTCGCAAATTTGCAAGAAATTCGAACTCGTAACACACACATCCACTTCGGCCTTGACTTCGGCGGTCGTGTTGATGTAGCAGGCAACTGGAACCCCCGGATAGCGTTCCTTCAGGGCGCGCACATCCGCGGCAGTAATGCTGTCAGATAGGGAGCAGCCCGCTTCAGGAGATGGATGCAGCACCGTCTTGTGCGGGCTGACAATCTTCGCTGTCTCAGCCATGAATCGAACGCTGGAGAAAAGAATGGTCTGTTGGGGAGCGTCACGCGCGGCCTTGGAGAGGGAGTAACTGTCGGAGACCTCGTCAGCGACCCCATAAACGATGTCCGGAGTCTGATAGGAATGCGCAATCAAAAAGACGTCATTCGCGCGCTTCAATTCGTTGATTTCAAGCGTCAGTGGTGCGATTGTTCGGCACGTCTCAAGGTCCCAAAGGCTCGATTGGCTGATTACCTTCTGCAACCGTAGTGCCTCCGCTTCAATCTCATCTGCAGGGTACTCCTTCGGTTTCAGCGAGCCACGAGGGAGCGGGGCGGATGGCATCTGCATCGTCATCTATGCTCGCTGCTGCCTCCGGTGCAACCGCTTTCAAGGCATCTCATCTCGGTGGGGTATGGCTGAGGAGCGGATACCGATGTGGAAGGAGGATTCGGTCCTCCACATCGGGGCTGAAGCGACAGCTACGGCGGGGTCTTGGATGGGTCGTTCCGCCGTGCTGAAAAAGCGCGAACCGAGAGCCTATCGTCACCCTTCGCTCGACCGCAAGTTGACGCGCCAGAGGCTGTCTGCTGAGGCGCGGATTCTGGTGCGTCTGCAAAGAATTGGATTCCCTTCGCCAGCTCTGCTGGATCTCGATGCCGAGGATGGCTGGATGCTGCTCTCGCGCATCGAGGGGCGGCCGCTCTACGAGGCTCTGCAGGATGGAGCGGCCGGCTTGGAAGCGGTTCGTGCATTCGGCGGCTTGATCCGCCGCCTGCACGAAGCCGAGGTCGCTCACGGCGACCTCACTACACACAATGTGATGATCGATGAGGCCGGAAATTTGAGTTTGATTGATTTCGGCCTTTCGCGCATCGCTCCAGAGATTGAGCAACTCGGTCTTGACCTTCAGGTGCTCAATGAGTGCCTGACCGCCAGCCATCACACAATGGAGGGAGCGGTCGACACCATGCTCGAAGGCTACGACGCCGCGGACTCGGGAACGAGTCCGTCCGCGGCTGAGGTCGTCGAGCGCTTCGACGCCATCCGCGGCCGCGTCAGATACCATGCCTGAGGCGAGATGATGCGCATCCTCTTCGCCACAGGCAACCAAAACAAAATCACCGAGGCCCGCCAAGTGCTCGAGCCTCTCGGACACTCGGTCGAAGGCCTCGTAATCGACGGCCAGCGCCCCGATTTTGACGAGCCCAAAGACCTCGGGCTCGCGGCCGTCGCCCAAGCCAAAATCACTCAAGCCCTCTCGTTCATCCAAGGCACCGAATACGAGGGGAGCGCAATCCTCGTCGAGGATTCCGGCATCTTCCTAGACGCCTTCCCCGAATGGCCCGGAGCAGAATCAGCAGACGTCGAACATCAAATCGGACTCGCCGGAATAATCGAGCGAGTGAATCAAGCAGGCGACCGTGGAGCAGAATATCGCGCGGTCGCCATTCTGTCCGACGGCGATCAACACTGGCAGTCGGACGGCGTCTGCCGCGGCACAATCGCCACCCAAATCCGCGGCAGCCACGGCTTCGGATATGACCCAATTTTCATCCCGGAATTGCCCGGCGAATATAGTGAAGATAGCCACGATGAAAGCGATGATGACCCACCAAACTCACGCACCTTCGGCGAACTAGGAGCCGAAGTAAAGAACCAAATTTCGCACCGAACAAGGGCGATGAAAGGCCTTTCCAGCCTTCTCGGCGGCCCGTCAAGGTGAAGAGAGACTAGCCATTGTGCCAACCGGAGGGCTCGTATGGTTTCGTACACGCGACTGCTGCTGCTGACGCTTCTGGCTGTCGGTACGCCGCTTTTTTTGGTCTTCCAAGGAGGAATGAATCTAGGGATGCAAATCGCTTCCGGAACGGTCCTTCTCGCCTTCTTGGCCATCTTTGTCTTCTCTGGTCGACAACCTCTGCCAGCGCCTCCGAAGGTACCGAGTATCTCGCTGGAAGAGGAGGACGAGCCGGAGGAGGATGATCTACCGGCTCCGGTCGTCGAACTCGACAGCGTCAGCGACAAGCGCGATGAGAAGATTCGCCGCAGTCGAGGGCGCGTCGCTGCGCCTGCGGCGCCTGCAATGCCCGCGGTGCCTGTTCCACCGCCGATGCCAGGAATGCCTCCCGCTCCTCCGATGCCTGCGCCGGGGATGCCATCCGCTCCACCAGTGCCAGCGCCGGCTGCGCCGATGGCGCCTCCTGTCGCTGGCGATGGCGAGAATGTGGCTCAGCGCCTAGTCGTAACTCAGGATGCTCAGTCGCAGATGGAATCTGAGATCGAGGTATTTGTCGAGGAGAGGCGCGTCAAGCGGGCTGAGATTCGTGGGCGGATTGAGCGCCGCCGCCGAATGGCGCTTGCCGAGAGGCGCGCGGCAAAGGTTCGCATGTGGACTGAATTGGAGGACGGGGAGGATCTCGGGGCTCTGCTGAACCGTCCTGATCACGGTTTGACAGTTATCGATGAGCCGGAGATTCCCGATGATTCGGCTCCACTGGGTGTCTCCTACGTGCGCATAGACGAGACTCGCATCCTCAAGTTGCGAACTCCGCTCAACGTGCCGGAGAAGCAAGCCGAAGCGCCGGCACCGCCAGAAATGGCTGACCCCGCGATGCCAGCTCCACCAGGAATGCCACCACTGCCTCAGTCAGGCGATTTCCCTCCACCTCCGGGAATGCCGGGGATGCCTCCGCCTCCACCTCCTCAGTGAGCGTATCTTCAAGCGGGCGGCGCCCCTCGCCGACCCATGAGCGAAGAAGTCCTGCTGGTCGAAAACATCCCAGTCGAAGGTTCAAGCCCGGCTGGTGGAGTAATTTCGGTTTGGACGCTCAATCGTCCAGACAAGCTCAACGCGCTCAACAGAGCCTCACACGAAGCCCTGAAACAGGCTTGCAGTGATGCGGAATCTAACGACGATGTGCGCGTCGTCGTAATCAAGGGGGCCGCTCCGCCGCCAGCACCGGAAGGTAAGCGACCCAAGCCGGCGGCGTTCGCGGCGGGCGCGGACATCTCCGAGTTCGCAGGAAAGAATTCGGACGATGTCCGACCATTCTTCGAGAATAATGCCTGGGAGCGAGTTTGGAATCTATCGAAGCCAACCATTGCGATGGTCGATGGATACGCCTTGGGAGGGGGAACCGAGTTGGCGCTGTCTTGTGACCTGCGTGTGGCGAGTACACGAGCGAATTTCGGCACTCCTGAAATCAACCTTGGACTAATCCCAGGAGGCGGCGGAACCCAAAGACTCTGCTCGATCCTCGGCTACGGCAAAGCGATGGAGATGGTGCTGACAGGCGAGATGGTTGGAGCGGATGACGCACACCGGCTCGGCCTAGTCAATTCGGTGTGCGAGCCCGAAGAATTGCAAGATGTGACGATGGCACTTGCTGAGACAATCGCACGCAAGTCACCCTATACTGCCAAGGTTGGCAAGCGGGCTGTGCGCGCGGCGCTCGACTTGGGGCTGACTGAGGGAATTCTGGCCGAGCGCTCGGAATTCGTTGCGCTCTTCGATACTGAGGACAAGGAGATCGGTGTGCAGGCTTTCCTCGAGCGCAAGGATGCTGAGTGGAAAGGAAACTGACTCATTCAATGGGTA
>CAYFHB010000049.1:0-8377 GCA_964342705.1 uncultured Candidatus Poseidoniales archaeon | reverse complement strand
ACCCAATTCAACGCGGCTCTAATCGCAACCAAGATCATCGCCGCCCACATCGCCAACGGCGCCTAAATCGCCTCTACCAGAGAACACCGCGAGCGAACCCTTGAATCCGAACACCCATGGAGCGGCGCCATGCGCCGCTCAGCAGCAGTCCTAATGGTCGCCATGCTGCTAGCGATGTCAGCCGCCCCTGCAGCAACTGCACAAGTCGGTCAGCCAGACATCATCCAAGAGCATTGGTACCATTCCTACGCAACACTAACTCTCGACGTCAACGAGTGGGCCGACGACCATCCCGACATCGTCAAGCTCCTCGTCGTCGGCCAGACCGAGATGGGCAGGAATCTCTGGATGCTGCAGATATCCGATTGGAGTCAGGAAACCAAGCCGGATGGAACGGCCAAGGACGTGGTCTACATCGATGGAGGTCACCACGGCAATGAGCACCTTGGAACAGAGTTGGCTTTCCTCGTTGCAGATTTCTACATCGAAGGTTGGGCGGACGGAGAACAGGAAGTAATCGACGTTCTAGCGACGACGGAGTTGCACATTCTCATCATGCTCAACGCGGACGGGAACGATTTCGACACACGCTGGAATCTCAACCAAGTTGACCTCAACAGAAATTACGATCACTACTGGAATACCTGTCCGACGACGCAACCTGGAAGCAGCGCGTTCAGTGAATCCGAGACTCGCGCGAATTCGATCTACATGAACGAGGTCGTGCCACATGCTGACCTCTACATCACCATGCACACCGGGGTCTGGATTATGCTCTATCCGTGGGGCAAATGGCCGGAGCAACCGAGTGACTGGGAGCTTTTCCACGGCATCCGAGACGAGGTTCATGCGAACATCTCGGAGATCCCGATTCGCAACGCCAACCAAGGCCTGTACCCGAATTGCGGGACCAGTCGTGACTACGGTTACGGAGTCATGGGCTACCCCACCTTCACCTTCGAAACCGACGATGAACAATTCCTTCTCGGCACCGTCGAACCACTCTCCGAAAGGCTCGGTGAGGAGTTGGATGTGATGCGCTATCTGATTTCCAATGTCTGGTATTGGCGTGCTCGCCTAGTGGTTGATGAGGTCGAGATTCGCGGGGATGAGGTCGAAGTTTCTGTGCGTAATCTCGGGCGGGCGAGCACCTCGAATGCCACTTTGCATTATTCTGATTCGGCTGGTGAGATGCTGTGGCATTCGCCTCTGTTTGGAGTCAATGCGACGAATGAGTCGATCGTCGTGCTTGATGGAGCTAATCTGACGCTCGTCGATGATGGTGTTTGGTCGATTCACTATCAGAAGCGGGTCATCGATTCGTCTCAATGGGTCGAGGAGCCAATCGATGCCGAGGTAGTCTCGGTGGTTTCGGCATCGGGTGGATTCCTGCCCGCGCCTTCGCTCGTGATTCATCTACTCGCTCTGCTCGGTGCGGCTTTCGCGAGGCGCAAAAAACTGCATTCAAGGCATGAATATTAGCCGAACCGGTTAATAAAGACGGGTTGAAATCAAGGATTTCATTAGAGATTCTTTGTATATCCGAACTTTATCGCCTGCCCCATGCAGGCAAAGACCGGCAATTTTGACAGGACTGGCGACATCATGATCATCCCCGTATTCACGGGTGTTGAGAAGGCTCCGAACAATACCACGGTCGGACTCAGCCGCGGCGCGGCAATCGCTGTCAAGGCCGCGGCATCAGGCGATGCTCTTACCGGCAAAGCCGGCAATTCACTCGAGGTCTGGACCAAGGGTTGCACCGTATTCTTCGTCGGCGTCGGTGACAAGGACAGCCTCACTCACAAGGGTGCGCGCGACGCCGGAGCAAAGTGCCTCGCAAAACTCTCCAAAGACCTCGGCACAGACATCGTCGTTCGCTTCACCTCAGGCTGGAGCTCAGCCAATATGGCAGCCTTCGCCGAAGGCATGATCCTTCGGGATTATGCCTTCGACAAGTACCTCGGCAAAGACGAAGACGATTCAGACAAGGGCGAGTGGTCGCTCGAGTGCCAAGCCCACGAACGCCACATCGACGCGCTGGCAGCAGCGGTCGAGAAATCGGCCTCCATCGCCACCGGCGTCCACCTCGCGCGCGACCTAGCAAACGAACCCGCCAACCGTCTGTATCCGGAGGAGTTTGGGCGCAGGGCCTTGGAATGGGCAGAGGGTAAGTCGAACGTCGAGGTCGAAGTTTGGGATTATGAGCGACTTCAGAAGGAAGGAATGCAGGGTGTAATCGCTGTCGGAAAGGGTAGTATTCGCAAGCCTTGCATGGTATTTTTCCGCCTCAATCCCGATGCTCAGAAGAACGAGCAAGTGCCTTGTATCGTCGGGAAGGGAATCACCTTCGACACCGGTGGAATCTCCATCAAGCCGAGTGCTGGGATGTGGGACATGAAGTACGATATGCACGGTTCAGCGACCGTTTTCGGGCTCTTCCAAGCGCTTTGGGCAACCGGATATTCTGGGCGCGTGAATGGAATTACTTGCATGGCTGAGAACATGCCAAGCGCCGAGGCTTACCGCCCTGGAGACGTCATCGATACCTACTCTGGTAAGACCATCGAGATCTTCAGCACCGATGCGGAGGGACGAAATGTTCTCTCTGACGGTCTTTGGAAGTCAGCCGAACTCAACCCATCATACATCGTTGACCTCGCGACCTTGACTGGAGCTTGTGTGGTCGCCCTCGGTCACGAAGCGAGTGGCTTGTGGTCAAATGACAAGTCACTCTCGGACCGAATCCACGAAGCGGGCAATGCAGAGGATGAGCTCGCTTGGCCAATGCCTCTTTTGCCAGCCTTCGAAAAGGAGATGACTGGTTCAAAGATCGCTGATGTCAGGAATGGCGGCAAGGGTCGCTGGGGTGGAGCTTGTACCGCTGCCGCCTTCCTCAAGCAATTCGTGCAGGAGCGCGAGGGAGAGGATGGCGAGAAGTCACAGATTCCGTGGGCTCACTTGGATATCGCTGGGACCGCTTGGGGTGCAGATACCAATGCCTGTGTCGCAAACGGTGGAACTGGTGTGCACGTTCGCACGCTTCATCGACTGATTACTCAGGACTGATTCAGTCTGAGTCTTCATCGCCGTCAACGACTTCGAAATCAGCCTCGACGACTCCGCCCTCATCGGCTGAATCGTCAGCAGCCGCATCGTTAGCGGCTTGCTGCTCGGCCATCTCGGCTGCGGCTGCCTCGTACAACTTGGTTGAGACGCCGTGCATTGCCTGCTCCAACTCACCCATGGTGGATTGGATTGCGGCCTCATCGAGGTCATCGAAATCAATCGGCTGATCATCCTTCATGATGAGAGACTCGAGGGCGTCGAGCTTCTCGTGGACTGGAGCGGTGTCCTCGTCACTGAGTTTCTCGCCTGACTCCTCGAGCATCTTCCGAGTCTGGTAGACGATGCTGTCAGCCTGGTTGCGAAGGTCGACGCGAGCCTTGCGGCGCTTGTCTTCCTCCGCGAATTCCTCGGCCTCTGCAATCTTCGACTGAATTTCGTCCTCGGAAAGCGAGGTCTGGCTCTCGATCTTAATCGACTGCTCAGTTCCTGTTCCGAGGTCCTTTGCCGACACGTTGACGATTCCGTTCGCGTCGATATCGAAAGTAACCTCGATCTGTGGGATTCCGCGTGGCGCGGCTGGGATTCCCATCAAGTGGAAGCGCCCGAGCGTGCTGTTGTCCTTAGCGAACTCACGCTCGCCCTGTAGGACGTGGACCTCGACCGCAGGCTGATTATCGGATGCGGTCGAGAAGACCTCAGAGCGGCGGCTAGGTATCGTTGTGTTTCTCTCGATCATCATAGTGGTGACGCCGCCGAGAGTCTCAATTCCGAGAGTCAACGGCGTGACATCGAGGAGCAGTACATCGGTCACGCCCTCATCGCCGACGATGATTCCAGCTTGTAGAGCGGCGCCGACAGCAACGGCTTCGTCGGGGTTGACACCCTTGAACGGAGCCTTGCCGACCTCCTTTTCGATGGCGGTCTGGACGGCTGGAACGCGGGTTGAACCACCGACGAGGATGACCTTGTCGACCTCGCCCTTCGAGACGCCTGCATCCTTCATCGCACGCCGGGTCGGAGCCATGGTGCGCTCGACCAACTTGGCGATGAGCTCCTCAAACTTGGCCCTTGACAGGCTTAGGTCGAGGTGCTCGGGCTGTCCGTCACGCATGGTGACGAACGGGAGATTAATCTGAGCCGTTCCTGTTCCGGACAGCTCGATCTTCGCCTTCTCAGCGGCTTCTCGCAGGCGGCTCATGGCCTGCATATCGCCCGAGAGGTCGATTCCTGTAGACTTCTTGAATTCGGAAAGAATCCAATCCATTACGACCTCGTCGAAGTCGTCTCCGCCGAGGCGATTGTCGCCACTGGTAGCCTTGACCTCGATCTGAGGCTGGTCATCGACGAGGTAGATTTCGAGAATCGAGACATCGAAGGTACCGCCACCCAAATCGTAGACAAGAATAGTCTGATCTTCTTCCTTATCGACGCCGTACGCGAGCGCAGCCGCGGTCGGCTCGTTGATGATGCGAAGAACTTCGAGACCTGCGATGCGTCCTGCATCGCGGGTCGCCTTTCGCTGAGCATCGGTAAAGTAGGCCGGGCAGGTGATTACAGCCTGCTTGATCTCCTGCCCGAGATATGCCTCAGCATCGGTCTTGAGCTTCTGCAGAATGAAGGCCGAGACCTCCTGAGGCGTGTATGTATCATCGTCGATCACTTGCGTCCAATCGGTTCCCATCTCACGCTTCACAGACATGATAGTGCGATCGGAATTGGTGACCGACTGTCTCTTTGCAGTGATTCCGACCAGGCGGTTGCCATCCTTCGTAAATGCAACAACCGAGGGCGTTGTTCGGCTGCCTTCAGAATTCGGTATGACGACTGCTTGACCACCCTCGAGGGTCGCTACACAGCTATTCGTTGTTCCAAGATCTATTCCAATTACTGGTGTACTCATCTCATTCACTCCATCCAGATTTCATTCACTTTCGTCGGCGGGTGCTACCGCCGGATCGATGTCGAATTTGACATCGAGAATGCCATTATTGAGGTCCCATTCAACGATATTTTCCGCAGAATGGGGAAGGGTGTAGCGCTTCAGTGGGCGCATTTGCGTGGTTTTCATCAATTGCAGAATTTCTCCGCCACCGCTGAGGTTTAGTTCGACTTCGGAGGGGTCGAGATCGGTGAATCGTGAGACATCGACGGTTATGCACATGCGGTCTTCGTGGATGAAGACGTCCTCCAAAGGCAAATCATTCTGCGACTCATCGGGCGCCTCGGCCTCCTCCTCCACCTCGATTTCGGGTGCTTCCTCGACGGAAGTGCCGCCCTCGAATTGAACCTTGATTCCCATATTGCGGAACATCTCTGCCATCCCGCCCGGACCGTTGAGCATGGATTCCATCTGCTTGCGGAATTCCTCTGGGTCGACGTCGGTTCCCATGCGGATTTCAGACGAAGCCATCTGGTCCGGATCGATTCCCATTTCTTCGAACTGCTCGCGGACTTGGCGCATCATATTCTGGAGCAGTTCGACATCGATTGGCATCCCCATTTCTGAGAACATCTTGGCCATCTCCTGAAGGAGTCTGTCCTCAAATTCGTCTCTCTCCGATGGGCTCATAATATCACTATTCAACTTGAGGTTGTATAGTCCGAGCAATGGGCCATATTTGAATCGAACGGTGGATGGAACACTCGCGTGCGGATGTGCGGGCACGTGTGCGTGGATTGCGAAATGGCTTGCTGCGGGCTTGTTGGTAAGTTCATCCGGTTAGGTTGGCAAGCCTGAACGGGCTTGGCATCGCATTCAAATCGGGCCGGTCGGTCGGCTGGCTCATGGTTGAGTCCGATGCGGATGTCGCACTCGAGGACACCGACCGGATCGAGGGGCGCTCGGCTCTGGTGAATAACACAAATGCGGCCCTCGCACTTGCCGGCGCGGTGCGCTCAACTCTCGGCCCGCGCGGCTCGGACAAGATGCTCGTCGACGAGCACGGAGAGGTCATTGTGACCAATGATGGTGTGACGGTTTTGGAAACGGCGAAGGTCGAACATCCAACGGCGAATCTTCTCATCTCAACTAGCTCCGCCCAAGATAGAATTGCTCGTGATGGAACAACAACCTCGGTCCTTCTCACCGCTGAACTACTCCGAAACTCGTTGGAACTCTCGCGTATCGGCGTTCATCCCACGCTCATCATGAACGGCTATCGCCTCGCTGCTGAGGAGTCGTTGGCTCAACTCGATGAGATCTCGCGTGAGGCGAGCGAGGACGAATTGCGAGCAACCATCGGTACTACTCTGGCTGGCAAGATCGACACCAATCTAGCCGATACGATGACCACGCTGGCACTGGATGCAGCCCGCGCACTCGCGGACGAGGAGGGGGGCGATGATCTGGAGCGAGTGCGCGTCAGAAGGACGCAGATGTCCGATGGCGCTGCGGCTGATTCCGAAGTGGTCCACGGTTTGGTAATCCGCAAGCAGCGCCTCGATTTCGCAACACCTGCTAGCAGCGGCGGTGGGCGAATCGCGATAATCGACGGTGGTTTGGAGACGAGGGAACTTGAGCTTGATGCTCAGATCGAAATTCGCAGCACAGGTGTACTCGCTGGATTCCAAGAGCGCAAGCGCGAGAAGTTGGCCACACAGGTCGAGTCACTGAGCGCGCAGGGAATCGACTTGCTCTGTGTGCGTGATGGTATTGCAGACGAAGCGGTACCTCTTCTCAAGGCCGCTGGCATTACCGCTTACCGCAGGTTCGAGCGCGACGACCTCGAGCGACTCTCGGTATTGACCGGAGCGCGAATGGTGAGACACGCCAACAGAATCACCATCGAGGATATCGGCACTTACACATCGCGCTCGGAGGATAAGATCGAGAATACTTGGCACCTACGAATCGATGGTGAGGGAGCGGCCATGACCGCATTACTGCGCGGCACAACCCCGGCCATGCGCGAAGAGGTTAGCCGCGCTTTCGACGACGCCCTCGGCGTCGCCTTCCGCCTAGTCAGAGAACCGGGAATCCTACCTGGAGGTGGCGGAACTCAGACTCATTTGGCCCGCCACCTACGCGCCTTTGCAACGACGCAGAAAGGGCGCGAACAACTTGCAATCGAGGGCTTCGCAGACGCACTCGAAGTCATCCCACGAGCCCTAGCAGAAAACGCCGGCCTCGACCCGATTGACGAAATCCTCGAACTCTCGGCAGCCCAAGCACAATCCGGCGCATGGATGGGTCTCAACGTGATGAGCGGAGAGAAGACCGACATGGGCGAGGCGGGCATCAACGACCCACTCTTCGTCGCCCGCCAAGCTCTGACCGGAGCAACAGAGGCAGCAATCAGCGTGCTCCGAATCGATGATGTATTATGGGCCAAAGTGGATGCAAGCACCCCAGATTGGTCGAATCAAATCGATGACGACTGAAGTCCCTCGATCATTGCGTCACAAAGGGCATCGAGGTCAAACTTGGCCTCCCAACCCCAATCAGCAGCCGCATCAGAATCATCCACAGAATCCGGCCAAGAATCAGCATATTCCTGCCGAATATCCGGAACAAAATCGCAAGTGAAACCCGGCACGCGCGCCCCAACTGCCTCAGCCAATTCAGCCGCTGTGAAAGAGCACCCAGAGATGTTGTAGCCGCCGCGCGCCGCCCCGATCGCCTCATTAGGTGCATCCATCAAGGCGATCGTCGCCCGAATCGCATCATCCATGTACATCATCGGCAATCGTGTATCCCCGCGAACGAAGCAATCGTAGTGGCCATTTTCGAGAGCATGGTGGAAGATATCGACGGCGTAATCGGTCGTGCCGCCGCCAGCCGGAGCCTTGTAGGAGATCAGTCCAGGGTAGCGAATTCCGCGTACGTCAACGCCGTACTGCTTCCAATAATTCATCGCCAAACGCTCCCCAGTCACCTTGGTTTTGCCATACATGGTCGTCGGGTTCAGGGCACACTCCTGAGGCGCGTGCTTCGGCGCATCTGGTCCGAAAACCGCAATCGAAGAAGGCGCGTAAACACGCAGTGAATGCTTGCGAGCGGCCTCCAGAACGGTGACTGTTCCACCGACATTGATTCGCTCGCACAACTCAGGTTTCTTCTCGCCGGTCGCCGACAGGATAGCGGCGAGATGGTAGACTGTTCCGATGTCTTCCTCAACCACGACTCGATCGAATTCGTCGGCATCGATTACACTCAGATGTCTGTATGGCCCGCCCAACACGACAGGGTGGTCGGGCACGTCGCGCACGTCGCTGGCCATCACCGCGTCAGCGCCGTAGCGCGCGCGGAGCGCCTCGGTCAACTCTGTGCCGATCTGGCCGAGCGCTCCAGTAACGAGAATCCTCGAAC
>CAYFHB010000048.1:0-8394 GCA_964342705.1 uncultured Candidatus Poseidoniales archaeon | reverse complement strand
GCACCTCCACGCGAGCGAGCCCCGCGTGATGCTTCGCAGAAGCATCAATCTCATGTACGGACCATGACTCAGCCAGCCGATGGCTGAGGAGAGCATCGACCTTCCCGACGATGACGAGGACATCCTCGAAGCCGTCATCGTCGACCGACCCGAAGTCAAGGGATACGATATCCGAACCCACCTCGAAGCAATCGGAATCAGCGAGCGCCTAACCCCCGTCAACCAAGGCTGGCTCATCGGAGGTAGCCTAGCAGTCACCGCAGTAGCAGCGGTAGTCGTGATGCTCATTCTCTCTACACTCTGGACCGCGGCAGGACCAGGAATCGGAGGCGGAGGAGACGAGGATTGGTGGAATACCCCAGTCCACGAGCGCCACAAGATGGACCTCAACATGACGGGCCTGCGCAGCCAACTCCCTGAACAAGGACCCTACACTTGGTCCGGCCCAACAGAGCACTTCGTCGAAGTCGACCTTCCTCCAAGCGAGCAAGACGTCGGCTATCCCGGCCCCGCTCTGATGCACATCGCTCTGTGGATGCCTGATGTAGAACCTGGAACCAAAGTTCCAGTAATTGCGACTATCCATCCATACTACGACTTTGGAGGAGAAGGTGTAGCTGGTGACGACTCGAACCCGAATACAATTCCTGACGCCGGAGTCGGCGCGTGGGTGCTAGACCAATTTGTCCCCCACGGCTATGCATTAGCACAAGTCTCGACTTTCGGAACTGGAAAATCGACGCACTGCCAAGACGTCAAGGGCTTAGGCGAACAGATCGGAATCCAAGCGGCAGTGCATTGGCTGGGCGAGCAGGAATGGTCGAACGGAAATGTCGGATTGATGGGCAAATCCTACGCTGGAACGACAAATTGGGAGGCCGCCCAGAACCCATCACCTCACCTCAAGACCATCGTCCCGATCTCGGGCTCGATAGGAGTCCAGCAGATGTTCTACCGCAATGGCTCATCCGAGGCTCGGGCGATGCTCTACGATGTCCTGTACGAGGGCGCGACGGCGGATGCGACCGAGGACGATATGCGCATGTGCAGCGACGACGCGATTGGACCTGTTAGTCCGTTCACGACATGGTTCGGAGCGGGCTTTGGAGGCGACGAGTGGAACGATTATTGGGATGAGAGGTACCATCTGCAGGATGTGCTTGACAATTACAATGGCAGCGTTTACATCGTCTGGGGAATGCAGGATTGGAACGTCGATCCGTACCACGCTTTCCCGACTCACCAACTGCTCCAAAACAAGGGCATCAACGTCCGCACCATAGCGGGTCAATGGGCGCACAACTACCCCGATCAACCGGATAGACACTCGGAGGTAACGAGTGGTTTCGGCGCCGAAGCTTACCCGAATATGACGCGATTCGATTGGGCTGTCGAGCTGTTTCCTTGGTTCGAATATTACCTGAAAGGGGTGGGCGAGGAGCCGGCTTCCTATGTTCAGATGCAACGAAATGACGGACAGTGGCATATCGAGGAGACTTGGCCGCCCGAGGATATCGAACCGATTTTGTCCTCGGGCGATGCGAGTTTTTGGGTTACCAATTGGAACTCGCCTCCCTCAATTGGAATGACTTTCGAAATTAGTGGTCCGATGCACATCTCCGGCTTGCCGACTTTGCATGTGGACGTGAGGACTGGTGCGTGCAATGGAGGGCAACTCTTCGTTGAGATGAGTGATGCTGAGACCGGTTTGCGACTTGGCCATGCGACGATGGATGTGCGATATCGCGATGGTGGATATGATGCCAAGCCGACCTCTTCATTCACGGAATATCGTATGCTAATGGAATTCAATCCGATGGATGTAATCACTTCCGGAAATGGAGTGGTGCTCGAATTTTCCGAATCTGGCATGGACTACCTTCCGTCGCCGTGCGCGACGACGGGACTTGAGGTATTGTCGATTGATCTGACATTGCCGATTATCGATCGCGGCGTCGAACATGAGGCTTGGTTCGATGTGCCGCCGTGGTGGGAACATCAGGAGATGTGAGGATGCGGGTTCTGGTGTTCGAGGATTCCTACGATGTTGCGGCCATGCTGGCCGAGGGTGGTGTCGATCTCTCCGGAGTCGAGCTGCGACAGCACTGGAATACGATGGATTGTTTTGAGCGAATCCGCGAGTTTGAGCCGGAAGTACTCCTGCTCGACCACTTCATTCCTCCGACGAAGGGCTTGGATGTGCTTCGCGGATTACTAGAATTGGTTGCGGCCGGTCAGGTCGACCGGCCTAGAGTGGTGCTGGGAATCAGTAGCTCCGGCGAGGCTAACGAAGCGATGGAATACGCCGGAGCAGATGGCTCGGTGGTGAAGTTCAAACTGGCTGAACACGAGGTGTGGAATCGATGAGCGTTACCATCCGAGCCATGGAATCGCGCGACTGCGAGGCACTCGCAGCGATTTACAATCAAGTGATTGATGAGCGTGTCGCGACCTTCAATACCGAGCATATCGATGCAGATGGTGTCGCAGGCTGGACCGAATCAGGACTGGTTCTAGTAGCTGATTCGGGACGAGATGCGGTCGGCTTTGTCCGGTCATTTCCCTACCGCACCCGTCCCTGTTACGAGGGCATCGCGCAATTCTCGATCTACGTCGGCGATGCCGCTCGAGGTTTGGGGATTGGTGACCTCCTGATGGCCGCATTCCTCGATGCGCTGGTGGCAGAGGGCAAGTGGAAGGTTCTCTCGCGAGTCTTCCCGGAGAACGAAGCCTCGCTGAGCCTGCTCGCAGCACACGGCTTCCGCGAGGTTGGAATCTACCGAAATCACGCCTTGCTCGACGGAGTCTGGCGAGACGTCATCATCGTCGAGCGCCTACTAGGTCCTGCGGAGAGGAATGCATGATTCCACAATGGCTGCACGATGCGGCTCGAGTGTACAATGCGCACTCGCTGGCTAACCGAGACGCCTACGCCGCGGTCCTCCTGATGCCGATTCAAAATCTCGCGACCATCCTAGACTGGACCTTCCAATCTCTGCCCGATGAGATCCTCGTCGGCATGGATGTGGACAATGAACGAGCCAACCCCAAGGATGTGGTTGAACGCTACTTGGGAGTCGATTACGATGCAGGTTTGTTCGCTGGTCAGGGCTACCTTCTCGGTCAGCCTCACCTCGTTAACCGCGGCGATTCCTACGAGGTGCACCACGTTCCCGAAGAATGGATGGACGGGCTGTTCGCTCAAGACAGAGGCTCGCGTGGCTCGCGATTCACCCACTGGCTCCACACCCACCCCAATGCACCCGCGATTCCCAGTGGGGCAGACGCCGATGCGGCGCAGTGGACCGAAGGAACCGACATGATTCTCGGCGTCCGATTCACCCCAGAAGGTCATCTTCCATGGTTCGATGATGTCGATGGGGTTAGGCGCCCACTCACCGAACTCGACGGTGCGGGCGCTCTCGGTCGAGCCCGAACCGGCCATCTCATCCACGGGCTCGACCTGATCAGTTTCCACCGCACGGGCCTCGGAGTCAACCTAGTAATCACCGATGCCAGCGGCAACGCAATCGAGTGACCATAGCCAACAGTTGCCTCACTCATCGCGAAACAAATGCTCTCGATAATACGCGAGCTCCTCGATGCTCCCACGAATATCATCGAGGGCTCGATGCCCAGAATTCGACCGCCATTTCTCTACATCCGGATACCACGCGCGCGCGAGGATCTTGACGCTGGTCACATCGACCGAGCGGTAGTGGAAGAACTCGTGCAATTCAGGCATGTATCGACGCAGAAAGCGACGGTCCTGACCAATCGTATTCCCGCATAATGGAGAGGCGCCAGCGACGCAGTGCTCAGCGAGGAATGCCAGCGTCGCCTGCTCAGCCTCGCTCATCGGGACGCCCTCGGCCTCGATGCGAGCGAGCAAGCCATTCTCGGTGTGATGCTCGACATTCCAATCATCCATCTTGGCGAGCTCGTCAGCCCCGACGTCAATCGCTAAACTCGGACCCTCAGCCACCACAGATAGGTCCGACTCAGTGACAATCGTGGCAATCTCGATGATAGTATTCTCTTCGGGATACAACCCCGTCATCTCGAGGTCAATCCACACCAATCGGTCCTCGACCATACCCCTCCCCCGCATCCTCACATCATAGCGATTGCCCGCAGCACGCCCTGAATCCTCTCACGAAGGAGGAGAGAATCAAATGCGGCCTACCACCCGCTCAGCAAGATGGGAGAGCACGTCGGCTATCTCGAACTGCTTCGACGAAACAGCGAGTTCCGTCGCCTCTTCGCTGCCAATTGGGTTTCTTTCCTCGGCGATTGGTTCTCCATCATCGCACTCTTCATCCTCTCAGCCGACCAATCGGATAACTCTCCCCTCGCCATCGCCGCAGTCCTCATCTTTCGGATGCTCGGCCTAGCCCTGATCGAACCCTTCACCGGTCTTTTGGCCGACAGATTTTCGCGTAGAAAATTGATGCTTCTATCGAATTTTCTCTCGTTGATAATCCTCCTAGGCTTCGTTCAATTCAAGCTTCTGGACAGTCTGATGATGGTCTATGTCATGGCCTTCTCGATGATGTTCTGTCGTGCGATTTACGACCCTGCGGTTTACGCCTACATTCCCAACATCACCACCAAAGATGAGTTACTCACTGCAAACGCACTCGGTTCTCTAGGTTGGTCTGCTGCGCTTGGTTTTGGCGCGGCTCTAGGTGGTTTCACCATCGCCGCGTACGGCGTCAATACCTCACTGCTAATCGACGCCGTCACCTTCGTTGTAGCCTACTTGTTGATTTGGACGCTGCCCGAGGGAGGTCCGAGTCTTGAGAAGAAGAGAGGAGGTGGTGTTCGTGAAGTTCTTGGAGGGGTTACTGAGGGTTGGCAAATCATCCTCAACCGGCCAGAAATTCACCGTATAATCGTCGCTAAAGGTCTCTGGGCGGTCGGCGGCGGGGCGCAAATCTTCCTATTGATTCTAATCGGGGCAGAAGGTGGATTCGGTGCTGTGGCTGCTGGAATCGGTGTACTCTACATGGCCCGCGGATTTGGCTCAGGAGTCGGTCCGGTGCTCGCACGTTGGTTGTGGCCGGACCGGCGCAGTTGGCCATTTCTCATCGGCGGGTTGGTCTCGCTCAGCGGTGTGTTCTATATCGTCGTCGGGCTGATTGAATGGACATGGTGGATAATTCCGTGCATCTTCGTCTCGCACGCGGCGAGTGGAGCGAATTGGGTATTCTCAACCACACTGATTCAGGAGCGTGCCGATGACGAGTGGCGAGGGAGAGCGGCCGGCACCGACTACCTCCTGATGTCGGTGACCTCTGGAACCAGTTCACTGATGGCCGCACTGATTCTTGAGTACGGAGTACTTGACCTGCGACAGACGCTGATTCTGACCGCTTCGCTGCAGGTCGTCGCCGGCATCCTCTGGCTGATTCTTGGTATGCCGGCGGAGCGCCGCTGGGCTGAGGATAATGCCCAATTAGCGGCGGATTGAATGAAAATAATCACACGATGATGTCAGGCAGGAATTTCAGCACCAATAGTGGATAAATCGAGAACATCACATTGCGAAACATCGCATCGCGAGTATTCCGCATGTGCCCATCGAAGATCGCCTGCATACGGCTCTCGATTGCATCCGCAATCCCGAGCGCAGGCGTCTTCGCAACACCCAGCCCCATATCGATCGCATCAGCACCCTTGTCCAGTAGACCAAACACCAAGCGAAGGGCTAGATTCGGCTCGGAAGCTACAATCTCCTCGCCATCAATAGAATGGTCGACATCGATAACGCGATGCCACGGGCGAGGAACACGGAACCCCTCAATGCCCCGTAGCAATTCGTGACTCTTGAGCGCCCGCTCGATTCCGCGCTTCAAGCGCTCAAGATTCAATCGCGCCAATTTCTTCAGACTGCGGCGAGTCCTCATCACACGCGAAAAATCCCACAGAACCCAAGCGAACAGAGCGATGAGCAGCGTCTTCATCCCCAATTCTGGCACATCATCCCAAGCCTGCCAGCCAATATCCCCAACCCAATATCGAGCGATTACCGCGGCAATACTGGGAAGAACGAAGGCCAAAACCTCTTGCCGCAGCAATCCACCAAACCCATCGATGGGAAGCCGGTCGAGGTTCTTCCTTACCCAATTCCAATGACGCTTCCGCTCACCAGCAGGAGCGTAGGCTTCGACCAAGTCGAGAAGGGGGCGACGAAGCAACCAGAGCCGAAGCAAAAGTGGTATCGCTAACGCGAAGATGTACGCCTCCCACGGCGAAGCCGGTGGCCACGACGGCAGCGTGAAGACCCCTTCCATGACCCACTCTCGCAACCCCGGCACCCATCAACTTCACTCCGACGGGCGCGGCCAGTAAGTGCTTCGTAGAACGCTGAGGAGGCATCAACGCGCCGGCGCAATCATCGCCGACCGCGCCAACAGAATCACCATCAGAGTCGACAGAATTAGAGTCGCAGCAAGCACTGTCGAAGTGCGAACTAACATCAAACAAAAGCCAGTAATCCCACAAGTGTAACTGACCAACTCACAACGTGAAGCAAGGACTAGAATCGATGAGGGAACCAGAACATGATTGGGATATTCCCGAATCATTCGACTCAACAGAATGTAGAGTCCTTGAAACGGAATCGCGATGCAGAACAGACCCATCGCAAGAAGGAGAATCGTTTCGGGATCGTCTGAACCCAACTCGCTTCCCTTCCAGAAGAGATTGCTCAGACCGACACTCAGCAGACCGGTGTGAATTAGCGCGGAGGTCGTTGAGACGCTGCTCACTTCCACCGGATCGGGGACCATCGCCGTCATCCGCTTCGTGGCCCTCTTGAGAATTGCGCCAAAGACGAAGGGCTCAAGCCACGTTCCGAGGGATGCGTGGACCTACCCAACGCTTCCAAAGCGGTGGTACCAGACAGGGCCACCAACAGGCGTAGTATCCAGCGGGTAATTCAGGTGCGTCCGGGTGCGGTCGCAACTGCCAGAAGGGTACGCTGGCGTGGAGATGGTGGTCGGAGTGACGGGTGAGTTCGAGGAGAGTCCAGCGTGACCAGCGCGCCTCAGTATTCCATGACTGCATCGCGGTCTGCTTCTCATCGAGGTCGCGCCTAAGACCCCAATGGCGGATGTAATTGACAAACTCGAGGGTGAGGATGGCAATCGTCGATAAGATGACCCAGCCGACTAGGAGGACCTCGCCGTGGGGTGCGAAGAAGAGGGCGATGAGGGCGATGATCTGCAGGGCCAAGCCTTGCAAAGAGGGGTTGGAAAGACCGGTTCGACCCTTGCGGTTGTGGACTCGTACCGAGGATGCGAATTGGCCAGGGATGGTTCGCGCCCAGAAGGCCCAGAGGCCTTGGTTCTCAGTGGCGCTGGCTGGGCACTTCTCGGTCGCCACCCACTTGTGGTGGTTGTGATTGTGTTCGGTGGTGAAGTGTGGATAATGGATACTGAACAGCAGCAATCGTGCCAATCGCCAACCCGCGCTCTTTGGCGGTTTATGGCCAAGTTCGTGGGCTGTTACGATTGCTGATGCGGCGGCACAGAGTCCGGTTGAGAGCGCCGCCGTTACCAACCAGAGACTGAGGCTCGCCTCGAGGTATGCGAAGCGAAAGAAAGAGGCGAGCACGACGAAGTGCACGATTCCATGCACCCATAGAAGCACTTCGAACGGTAGGCCGGACGCACGCGGCGGACGGGCCTGCTTCGCCTCACCCATCAGCACATCGAGAATGGGGCTGAGACCCCACACGAAGATGAGACCCATCGCAGTGTAAGCGCCTCCAAGCAGATTGCCGGCAATGACCAATGCAGGATTGACAAGACCGAGAAAATGGAATGCCCAAGGTTCTGGAGAGAGCTCATCCCATGAGGGCTGCTCGACCAGTGCCATCTCACTCATACAGATGTGCGTGCTTGGCGCGAACCTTTGCGAGTTTCGGCGATACGACCGCTTGGCAATAGGGGTTCTGCGGGTTGTTGGCAAAGTAATCGTGGTGGTAATCCTCAGCCGGCCAGAAGCGCTCCAAATCGGCGACCTCAGTGACGATATCATCGACGAAATTCTGCTGCAGATAACCGATTATATGCTCGACATCAGCCCTTTGCTGTTGGCTGGCCACAAAGACACAACTGCGGTACTGCGGCCCGATATCGTTGCCTTGACGGTTTAGTTGAGTAGGGTCGTGCGCGGTGAAGAATACCTCCAGAAGAATCCTGCGTGGAATGACCGCGGGATCGAATGTCACGCGCACGACCTCGGCGTGTCCGGTACTCTTCGCACAAACCTGTTCGTAGCTCGGATCATCGACATGACCTCCCGAATATCCAGGGATCACTTCCGACACGCCGCGCAACCCTGCCAGCGCACCCTCGATGCACCAGAAACAGCCGCCACCGAGGA
>CAYFHB010000047.1:0-9267 GCA_964342705.1 uncultured Candidatus Poseidoniales archaeon | reverse complement strand
AGCGGCGGACTGTTAATCCGCAGGTCGCAGGTTCGAGTCCTGCTGTCGGCGCCACCTCAATCGCGCCGAGCGAGAGCTGCCAAACTCAGAATCGAGAGAGCCGCAAGCGCGCCGAAGCCAGGAAGCAACCCTCCCTCCTCTTCCTCTTGTAGGTCACAGGTTCCGTCACCATCCGAGTCCGCCGGCACGCTGTTGGGGTCGGTGGATATCGTCAGGCATTGAGACTCGGCAAAGTCTGACCAACCATCGTTATCATCATCGAAATCGGAGTTGTCGCCCTCGCCATCCCCATCGCTGTCTCGTCGCTCAAGTGGGTCGAATGGGAAGTCATCGAAGACATCGGCAACTCCGTCGTTATCGTCATCAGCGTCAAGTTCGTCGCATTCTAAATCACCGTCTGCGTTGGATGGAATTGATTCTGAGTCAAGAGGGTCGGAAAGGCACTTCTCCTCTTCACGGTCCTCAAAACCATCTCCGTCGTCATCACGGTCTGTATTGTCAGTCTCACCATCGCCGTCCGTATCTACCGGCGATGATGAAGCATCGAGTGGGTCATATCCGTGGGTGATCTCGTCAGCGTTAGACCAACCGTCCCCGTCGGCATCCTCGTCCGCATTGTCGCCGATGCCGTCGCCATCCATGTCGCGCGATTCGGCTGGGTCTTCTGGGAAGGCGTCCTCATCGTTATCGGTGCCATCTCCGTCGCGGTCGGTGTCGGAATTATCTCCGGTGCCGTCACCGTCCAAATCCGCCCATTCGGTAATGTCTGTTGGGAAAAGGTCGTCCACATCGAGGACTCCATCGCCATCATCGTCCTCGTCTACTACATCGCACGAGAGATCTCCATCGATGTCAGTGGGCACTGAGCCTAGGTCCATCGAATCGGTGCCGCAAGCGTATTCATCCTCGTCGGTCCAGCCGTCGCCATCATCATCGGGGTCTGAATTGTCACCGACTCCGTCGTTGTCTGTATCGTCCCATTCAGTAGGATCGAATGGGAACCAATCGTTGAGATCTAGGATTCCGTCGTTATCATCGTCGGTGTCTACAACATCGCAGGTCGCATCACCATCGAAATCGGCTGGTACTCCACCCGCATCGCGCGGGTCGGTACCGCAATTCGCTTCGTCTGCGTCGCTCCAACCATCACCATCGTCGTCCGTGTCGGCATTATCGCCCACACCATCGCCATCGAGGTCAGCACTCTCGCTGGCATCATTCGGGAAGGCATCGTCGACATCGAGCACTCCGTCCCCATCATCATCATCGTCGATGGGGCTGCAGATGCGGTCGCCGTCTGGGTCGGCTGGGACATCGCTTGCGTTCAGAGGGTCGGTTCCGCAATCGATCTCGTCGACATCGTTCCATGTGTCTCCATCATCATCGAAGTCGCTATTATCGCCTCGACCATCTCCGTCGGTATCCTTCCACTCGGTATCGTCGAATGGGAAGTCATCTTCCGTGTCGTTGTATCCATCTCCATCATCGTCGTCATCGGTCGCATCGCAGACTCCATCGCCGTCGAAATCGGCTGGAACGCTGTTTGAATCGGTCGTGTTAGAGCCGCAAGTTGTCTCCTCATCATCGGTCCAGCCGTCATCGTCATCATCCTCATCGATGGCGTCGCAGGTGCCGTCGGAATCGGTATCGACTGGAGTTGAGAAGCGATCTGTCGAGTTGGTGCCACAATCAGCCTCGTCCGAATCGCTCCAGCCGTCATTATCATCGTCGACATCCAGCGAATTGCACATGCCGTCGCCGTCCGAATCGATGGGTGTCGAGCCGGCGTCGGTCGAATTCGTACCGCACACCGCCTCGTCCGTATCGGACCATCCATCGCCATCATCATCCGAATCTAGCGCGTTGCAGACCCCGTCCGAATCAGTATCCAGCGGGGTAGAATCCGCATCGGACGAATTCGTTCCACAATTCGCCTCATCGGTATCGGACCATCCATCACCGTCATCATCTGTGTCCATAGTATCGCAGGTGCCATCAGCATCGGTATCGGTTGGAACCGATCCGCTATCGTTGGGGTCAGTCCCACACATTTGCTCCTCTGTATCGGTCCACCCATCACCATCATCATCGGTGTCGACGGGGTCGCAAATTCCGTCACCATCCCCGTCGCTAGGGATGCTTGAATTATCATTCGAATCGGTGCCGCAAGCACCCTCGTCATCATCGCTCCAACCATCTCCGTCGGAATCGAGAGCGGCCTGAGCGAGCACCCAGGAATCGGTGCCCCAGCCATCCCCACTGGTGCCGCCATTACCATTCACGAAGTTGACCGCGAGGTCGAAGGACACATTGCCAGAGCCATTCGAAGGAGCGGTCCAATCGACCGTCCACGAGCGCGCGTTAGAATTTGAGTGAGTCACTTCGCCGCTTGAGATTTGAGCGTTCGACCCTGGATTGGAGAAGCTCCCAAGGTCGGCATCGAGATTGAACCCTCCACCCGAGCCGCTGACGCTTCCACTCCCGCCAATCGAGAGATTGTAGGTCGAATTCGGCTCGTAACCATCCGCTGGCAAACCGCTTAGTGAAGGTGTGACTTGATTGGCCCCACCTCCGTGGCAACCACAGCCAGAACTCGAAGAGCCGGTCCTTCCGCTAGACCACCCGAAGGCGTCTTGTGGGACCGCTAGAACGAGCAGGAGAACCAGAATCATCGAGACCTTTCGCTGGGATGTCATCACCTTTCGGCGGGTTCACACCCTTTTGGCCTTCACTGCCGCCTGTGTCGAGTCAATATCGTAGCACCGAGAAGCGCTAGAGTGGCGAGAATCGCTGGGAATCCGGGTAATGAATCGTCTTCCTTGGGCTCCTCCGGCTCTTCGGGTACGTAGTCTGGGCCGTCGGTATTGTCGGGGTCGGTTGCATCGCAAATTCCGTCACCATCGCTATCGATGGGTTTTGACTCTAGGTCCAAAGAATCGGTGCCACATCCATCCTCATTCTCATCAGACCATCCATCACCATCGTCGTCCGTATCTGCGTTATTCCCGACTCCGTCTCCGTCAGTATCTTCCCATTCGGATTCATCATTCGCGAAGGCGTCCTCCTCATCGGCAACCCCATCGCCATCGTCGTCTAGGTCCTGCAGGTCGCACATCCCGTCACCATCCTGGTCTCTCGGAATGTGATTCGAGTCTAGAGGGCCTGACTCACAGGCTTCCTCTACCGTGTCCGGCCAACCATCGTCGTCGTCGTCGGTATCGGCATTATCGCCGGTTCCGTCTCCATCCGTGTCGATCCACTCTGTGTTATCGCGTGGGAATTCATCCTCATCGTCGGCGACGCCATCCTCGTCATCATCGTAATCGCTTTCGTCGCAGATGCGGTCGCCGTCTAGGTCGGCGGGCAGCGATGAAGCATCCATGTGGTCGCTGCCACAGATTTCCTCAACATCGTCTGACCAACCGTCATCATCGTCATCATCGTCGGCGGTCAGTGTGGTCGAGCAATCCTCGGCAATCTTGTCCGGCATCCCATCCTTATCGGTGTCCGTCCAAGCGCATTCGTCCTCGGGGAAGTCGTCGTCGGCATCGTCCACACCGTCGTTATCGCCGTCCATGTCGAGGTAATCACAGATGCCGTCACTATCGGAATCCATCGGATAACTCGAGGCGTCGAGCGGGTCTGTGTTGCAATTTGCTTCCTTGACATCGCTGGCTCCGTCGTTATCATCGTCGGTGTCGGCATTGTCGCCGATACCATCGCCATCGCTATCGATGGTCTCGGAGCCATCATCGGGGAATTCGTCCTCCTCATCATCGACCCCATCGCCATCATCGTCCGGGTCGAGTTCATCGCACAGATCGTCACCATCACTGTCGACCGGTGTCGAGCCAGCATCGTTCGAATCAGAGCCGCAATCGGCTTCGGTTGTGTCAGAATATCCATCATTATCATCGTCGGAGTCGGCGTTATCACCGACTCCGTCGCCATCGTTGTCAGCCCATTCGGATGAGTCCAGTGGGAAGGCATCATCCTCATCGGCGACGCCGTCATTATCGTCATCATCATCATCTTCGTTGGGGATACCATCGCCATCCGTATCCTCTCCCTCGAGAGCATCGCAGACCCCATCTCCATCAGTATCCGCAGGAACGCTGCCCGAATCGAGAGGGTCGGTCATACAAGCGTCCTCATCGACGTCGGACCATCCATCGTTATCGTCGTCCAAATCCTCGGTCAGCGTCCAGTTCGCCGTGAAGATGATGTTATCGAGATACACAGCCTCAGTGGCGCTATTCGAGGAGAATTCAACCTCAAGTGAGCCAGTCGTGCCTCCGAGGGCCAGAACCTCAGTTGTCCAGGTGTCGAGGTAGGAAGAGAAATCCGAATCTATATCGTATCCGGAGGTGTTCAGGATATCGGTCGAAGAGCTCGATGTGACCCAACGAATGATGAGATAGTCCTCCGGATTCGAAGTCTCATAACCCGTATCCTGCAGGAACATGTCCAGACTGACGCTCTCAGCCGTCACCTGATCGAGGGCGAGCGTCGTTATCCCATCGACGTCCGACATCTGGTATCCTTGGTCACCGTCGGAGAAATTGCCCACGGTTCCAGTGTAATTCACCGTCCCAAAGTAATCGCCATCGGTCAGCCCCACCCCACCAGTTGATTCGTAGTACAGTGTGAAACCCATCTCGCTGCCATTCGTCTGGTTGTGCGCGACATGCGGTTCGTTAGCGTTATTCCACAAGTAACGGTCACTATCTTGGTCTCCGGTATCGGTGTACTTCACGCTGGAAATTGTGAACGGCTCCTCGAATGAGGTGTAAGCCACGACTGAACTCGAGGAGCAGCCGGCGACTACCGAATCAGGCAATCCGTCGCCGTCGGTGTCGGTATCAGCGCAGGGATTGTTCGGAAAATCATCGATGGAATCGTCGACACCGTCCCCATCGCTATCATCCGCAAGCACGGCCGGAGGGGCCATGAGTAGGAGGAGGGCGAGGAGCAGGGTCAGAGGCTTCGCAGTGCGGTTCATGGTTGACCAAGGTCGCAGTGATTGAAATAACTCTCGCCGTAAAGAGTAGGATTTCGTCGGTTGAGGGAGTCCAATTACGAGCGGTTCGACCGCGAGGAAGGGAGATTGTGAGTCGAGCCGAGTGGACCGTCAGACTCTTTGACCGCGCGTGCGAGCAGAGCCGCATGAATCCAGCCGAACAGGTCGAAGCCGTGATGCAAGCGAGCGCGGCTTCAGGGCGACATTACCGCGATTCACTTCCGATGATCGCCAGCGAAAACATCCTCTCCCCAATGGTCGCAGAGGCCATTCGTGGAGATTTGCATGGGCGCTACGCGGAGGGGTTGCCTGGCAAGAGATATTACCAAGGGTGCGATGATTTCGATACCATTGAGAGCATCGGCATCGAATCGGCGAAGCGGGTTTTCAATAGCCGATTCGCTAACATCCAATCGATTTCAGGCACGGTATCCAATATGGGCGCGCTGAAGGCGCTGGGCAAGCCGGGCGATACCATAACTGCGGTTTCAACCGCTGACGGCGGTCACATCTCACATCACCCGATGGGTGCTGTTGGGTTGCGTGGGCTCAACCTAGTGACCTATCCGTGGGATGAGGAGCGCATGGAGCCGGATGTCGATGCGGCATGCGCTCTGATTCGCGAGGAGGAGCCGCGCGTTGCTCTGTTCGGTCAATCGGTGATTCTGTTCCCGATTCCGATGCAGGAGCTCGCTGATGCTGCCCACGAGGTCGGTGCGAGGGTGATGTATGATGGAGCGCACGTTCTGGGATTGATTGCCGGTGGGCAGTTTCAGGACCCTCTTCGCGAGGGTGCTGATGTGATGACCGGGTCTAGTCACAAGACATTCCCTGGTCCTCAAGGGGGCTTTGTGCTGAGTGATTCGGATGACGAAGCCCTACAAAAGAAATTGAACAATTCCATCTTCCCTGGCGTCTGTTCTTCCTACCATTTGCATCACGTCGCCGGAAAGGTTGTCGCGCTAGCTGAATTTGAAGCGCATGGCGTCGACTATGCGCGACAGATCGTCGCCAATGCCAAGGCTCTGGGAGCGGCATTGGCGGCGGAGGGATTCGACGTGCTCGCCGAGGAGCGTGGCTTCACGGCGAGCCACCAGGTTCTAACCCGCCACGGAGGTCCTGATTCAGGGGCGGGGAAGCGAGCGGCGAGGACGCTTGAGGATTGTGGAATCATCACCAACATGAATATGCTTCCAGGAGACACCAAGGCGATGACAGGGCCAAGCGGATTGCGCCTCGGCACACCGGAATTGACGCGAGTCGGCATGAGCGAGGACGAGATGCAGGATGTCGCCCGATTCTACGCTCGAGCTTTGCTCGAAGAAGAGGATTCGGCAGCGGTCCGCCGTGATGTGGCCGAATTCAAGTCACGATTCCAAACCGTACGCTTCGCCCTTGAGGAAGGACCGGCGTACCCCGGCCTGTGAATCTAGAATCGACGCTATTCGGACACGTCCGGAGTACAGTTATTGCCGACCACCGCAGGTGGTCGGGCATGCCTACGCGCGCGCAGGTGGCAATCCTCCTGACTGTGATGATGTTCAGCTCTGGGTGCGTAGGCTTATTCGAATCGGGTGAGGAACTCCCCGACGTCATCGATTGTGAGCAGCAACCGAATCATCCGGAATGCGTTATTGACCAGATAACTGAGGATGACTGTCGACCAGACCAGATCTTCACCGGAGAGGTCTGTCGACAGATGGAGCGCCCAGATCAATTGTCCTACGGTGAGAGTGAGATCACATTGATTGTCGGTGAGCAGATGCAGGCTCTCACTCCTTCATTCGTTGGTGATGGTCCGGATTCATGGGTGGTCAACCCCTATCTACCCAATGGCTTGGAACTCGACGATGAATCAGGAGTAATCTCGGGAACACCGACGGAAGTTACCCGTCACCTTCGATACACTATTGTCGCCTCAAATCAGATAGGATCGACCAATTCTTGGATTGAAATCGAAGTGATTAGCGCTGCACCTGAATCGATAATTTACTCAGATTCACTTCTACAATGCGAAATCGGCCACCATTGCCACCTCGACCCTCCGTTGGTCACAGGTGGGGATGCTGAGGCGTGGGAGGTTATTCCAGAGCTCCCGCTTGGATTCACATTGCTTGAGGACGGATCGATAGAGGGTGAGCCGGATTTTCTCATTGATTCGAACCACACAATAACGATCTCCAATCAAGGTGGTTCGGTTAGCACAGAGATTCGTATCATCGTTCTCCACGAAGCGCCGATGGGCTTGGGTTATGGTGGCAATCGATACCACCTGACCATCGGCGATTCGGTTCAATTGGTTCCGACTACCTCTGGAGGAGAGATTGTTTCTTGGTCGGTCGAACCCCCGCTCCCTGATGGAATGAGCCTGTTTCAGGATGATGGATCGATTCGAGGATCTCCGAACACAGTTCAAACTCTGACCACTCACCGCATAACCGCAACGAATACAGGAGGTTCGATCAGCGTTGATGTGCTGATCAGCGTCGCTGACAACGCGGTCACCAATCTACTTTACACTCCTACAGCAATGACTCTGCGACAGGGAGAGAGCATCGACATAACCCCGACCCACCTCGGTGGAACACCAGACACTTGGCAAATCGACCCACCTCTGCCCACAGGAATACAGTTCGATACTAGCAATGGTCGAATCAGTGGGACAGCGACGGATCTGCAATTATGGACCACTTACACAATCTGGGCCAATAATACCGGTGGCTCTCCTTCTACTGAATTCAGGCTTCGCATCACCAGTCAACCTCCAGATTTGATTGCTTTTGAGAGGAATGAATTCGCTCTCGCAGTCGATGAACCCGCCTTCATCGGTGTGACCAATGATGGCCCTGCCATCGAATCATGGGAGATTGAGCCATCATTGCCTACTGGACTCTCGTTACAGTCGGGAGATATTTTGGGTACGCCTACTGAGAGATCCGATTGGATACAATACACAATATGGGCGAACAATTCTGGAGGCTCAGCGGGGCTGATGCTATGGATTGCGGTTCACGACTTGCAAGCCGATCAATCTGACTTATTGCTTGGTATGGGCGAGACCAATTGGGGAGGTTGGCCTTCACCTATACTGCCGATAGGAGAGTGGTCTTTCCCAATCGGCTTCACACAGGAAGGTTATGGCTCGACCATCCCAGTAATCTCGGCCAGTCATGTTGGCCGTGGCAAGATGCTCGGTTACGGGCATGAAAGTTGGGTCGATGGGGCCGGAGAGGCAGAGACTGAGTTCTCTCTACGGGCCGTTGAGTGGGTGTGTGGCGAGAATGCCGATGTAGGTCTCGCCTATGGCGCTGGATTTGACGACTTTGAGGATGAGTTACAAGCAGAAGGACACACTGTGCACCTTTCAGTGACTCCTTCTGACCTTTCTGGATTAGACTGTTTACTGGATGAGTTCTGGAACGGGCATGATGATCAAGATAATCAGAATTTGATTGATTTTATGCTAGAAGGGGGCGGACTCATAATGGGCGGTCACGCGTGGTATTGGTCTTACTCCAATACAGATGTGGCACACAACTATCCCGGCAATAAGATAGCCAAAACAACTGGACTATTCGTTTCCCATGCGTGGGGTTACAACAATGTAGATTTGTCCAATGTTCCTCACGAACTAGCCCGCCCTCATGCAGCCATCGAAGCAATCAGGGCGGACAGGATTGACAATCAGACTCTCTCCATGGACGATGCAGCCGTAGCAGATGAGACACTATCTGTTTGCACTGGAGTAGTGACTCTCGACTTCCATGGCTTCTGGTCACCACTTAGAGAGACTGTCAATGCAACTGGCTGGACAGTCATCCAATATGGCACTCTTTGGCAGAATGTCGGCCACAATATGGGAGAGGATCCTGTGGCCGATACCATACTCAGGGTTGAGGCTGCACTAACTCAAGGTCTACCCGCCAACGAACTGCCGTCACACCCTAGTCATGTCGAATTTCCAGGAGAGGTGCCTTCGAATGCGACTAGGATTTCTCGCACACTTACCATAGATGGAAATCAGAGTGGACTCCCGAGCAACTTCGGTTACTCTCAGGCTAGATCTCATGTCCGGATGACTACCGGCCTATACGCCGCCCCGGGCGAGGTAGTTAGTGTCACACTCCCTTCTGAGATTGTAGACTCAGGTACCTATGTCTTGGTAGGGGCTCATAGTGACAGCCTATGGGGCAAGAGTCAGTTACATCGCCATCCGCAGATAGTCAGGTGGTGGTATGTTGACCAAC
>CAYFHB010000046.1:0-9429 GCA_964342705.1 uncultured Candidatus Poseidoniales archaeon | reverse complement strand
AAAAACTCTCTTTTCCGATTGTGAAAGAGTCAAGAAGGACGAGGCGAGCGAGCAAACGTGGTAGAAGAGATTGCTGCGCTCGCCTCGAGGCTGAGCCGGAGACTCCGCAAGCGCGGCTGGAGCATCGCTACTGCTGAGTCCTGTACCGGTGGACTGCTAGCCTCTACCTTCACTGATATCTCCGGCGCTACCAATTGGTTTGACCAAGGTTGGGTCGTCTACAATAACGACGCAAAAATGCGCGAATTGGGCGTCGAGAAGTCAGCCTTCGACAAGGGCGAAGCGGGCGCCGTCTCGCATCAGGTCGCTCTACAGATGGCTCGTGGCGCCCGCTATCGTTCCGATGCCGAGGTATCTATCGCTATCACCGGCATCGCCGGGCCCGGCGGTGCGACTGCCAACAAGGAAGTCGGCTTGGTCCACGTCGCCGTCACCGCCGGCGACCAATTCATCGTCCGCCGCCGCGACTTTGGCGAGAATGATCGGCTCGACAACAAGAAATCCTTCGTTTCCTTCGCCCTTCGCCTCAGCCTCGAACTTCTCGACCGCGTCGTCGCCGACGAAGCCAAGCTCGCCGAACTCGAGAGCCGCGGCGAGGACGGCGAGCAGATCGACACCTCTGGAATGGACCCGAAGTCCGAGCAATGGGCAGGCAGCCTTTCGTGGGCTAACGAGGATACGAAGACCGTTGCAGAGGAGATTCAGAAGGTCGATTTGGCATCTCTGACAGATTGGGATGAGTGATGTTCTCTCAAACGGCTCTACGAGCCGGATTGGGCGATATCATCATGAGCGGTCCGAGCCGACCTGCGGCGGATGACCGGTGAGAACTGGGCAGAAAGGAGCCGGCAACTCGCCGCCGCAGGCCTTCTCGTATTGGGCAAGGAGGCTCAGGAGAAGATTGCCTCCTTGCCCAATCTAATTCCTCTCATCGAGGCCGCCGCTGCCAGTGATACACGGCTTCTAAACGCGCAGACCATCGATGAATTACTCTCCTTCGTCCCAACCGAGGAGACCATCGAAACAGCACCGGCCGCAGCCGTCTCATCACCCGCTGCCACCTCCCAGACCCTGCAAGCCACCCTCGCCCGTCCAGAGTCTGGCTCTGCAATAGGACGGACCATCGCTCCTGTCACCAGCAGCGAGCCCGCACCTCCACCACGTCCTCACGGGCTCGAGTATTACCGATTGGAAGACTTCCCGATGCAGGCCCGCGATGTCGACGCAGAAATCGAGATCCACTTCGACATAACTGGCTCATCGAAGACTGAAGGCAAGATGACTGATATGCAATCTTGCTTCTCGGACCGCCTGAAACAAATCCGCAACCTGCTCATCACAGGCGGTGCCCTGCCGCGCCGACCAATCAGCATAGCCGAGGCGTGGCGAAACAGACAACGTCACACCTCGCGAGATTACGAAATCACTCTCGTCGGCCTCGCCTCGGACTCGCGCTGGACGCGCTCAGGCAACCTCAGTTTCGTACTTGAAGACGAGACTCAGGACATCCAGTGTTCCCTCCGACCACCGACGGGAGCAGCCCCATTGCACCCCGCTTTGGACGGGCTGATGAATGACGATGTGGTCGGTATCAGCGGGCATTTCTTGCTCGGCGAGAGGAGCCCGCGATTCATGGCTTCAAACATCCACCTCCCACCGATGCGACAACATTCGAAGGCGACCGCTAGCGCGGATCGAGCAGTATCAGCTGCCTTCCTTTCAGACGTTCACGTGGGGTCGAAGACCTTCCTCGGACCGCAGTGGGAGAAGATGATTCAGTGGTTCAACGAGGACCCGTTGGCAAGGACGGTGAAGTACTTCGTTCTGAGCGGAGATGGGGTCGATGGAGTCGGAATTTACCCGGGTCAGGAGCGACACCTTGCCATTACCGATTTATTCGCGCAGTACGGCGAATTGGCACGCTTGCTGGAGGGACTTCCGGACTGGGTTGACGTGGTCATCCTACCCGGAAACCACGATGCGGTTCGCCCCGCGGAACCACAGCCTGCATTGGACCCTGAGGTGCAGCAGGATTACTCGGACGCCGTATTCGTGGGGAACCCTTGTGAATTCAGTCTACACGGCGTCCGCATCCTCTCCTATCACGGCAAGAGTATCGACGATTTCGTTGCAGGATTACGCTCTGTGACTTACTCGAAACCGGAGATGGCCATGCGAGCGATGCTTGAGCGTCGGCACTTGGCTCCCTCCTGGGGTGGCAAGACTCCGCTCTCACCCGAGCCAGAAGATCGCATGGTGATTCGCGATGTGCCGGACATCTTCGTCACTGGGCACGTGCATGGGCACTTCGTAGGTAATCACAAGGGGACTACCATCGTTCACTCTTCGACTTGGCAGGACCAGACGGATTACCAGCGTATGCTGGGATTCCAGCCGAAGCCTTGCATTCTGACTGTGATCAATCTGCACACACATGAATCAGCTAGTATCCCCTTCGCCTGAGCATCGTTCATTTGGGAAATGGTTCGCCGAAGATGGGCTCCCAGATTTCACGTAGATCCTTGCCTTCGACAACTGGGACACCAGATTCTGTGAAGGCGTCGGCGCCACGGTTCGATGCTGGGTTGAAGCCGACGAAGCGCGAGCCTGGAATCATCATCGAGAGATCAGGGCCGGAATCTCCCACGGAGACGATGTGGGATGGGTCGATTCCGTTTATTCGGGCGAATTTTACAACCATGGCTCCCTTATCGTGCGAGTCGACGACGGTTGGTTTTGCACCGACGAGCCAGCCATTCTCGTCCCATTCGAATCCATTGGCTGCCCAATCGTCGACCTTGAGCATCTGAGCGATTGAGCCGATGAGAAGATCGACTCCTGAGGAGACGATTGCGACCATGATTCCGCGCTCGTGCAGGGCGTCGACAACATCGCGTGCGCCGAGCATCAATTTGATTCCCGAGTAACAGCGCATGATCTCGTCGCGGTGAATCTCCGGCTGAACCTCACGCCACATTCGCAGGTCGTCGGCGACGAATTCCTCGTCGGTGATTTCCTTTCGAAGGAACTTTGCCAACATTTCGGAATTTTCGGTGCCAAAGTGGTCGTGGATATTTTGCCATGAGGAATCATTGTCGGCGAGCACGCCATCACAATCGAAGACGACGGCTCTGACCTCAGGCTTGCTCGTCTGCGCCTCTGACATATCCTTGATTGCGCCTCGGGCTGCGTTTAGATTCTGCGAGGCGAGAGGGTTGCATTGATGGGGATGTGCAGTTTGGGAGAAGTGTGTCGGAAGAGGCTGAGACAGAACTCGCGCTGAAGGTGAAGATGCTCTTCTTCGGTCCATTAGCGGAGAGAATGGGCGAGCGTGAGATCGAGGTAGCAGTACTCGCCGGTTCAAGCGCTCGTGACCTAATCGATCGCTTTCGTTTGACGCCGCTGCTCGACTCTGGATTACGCGTTTCCGTCGACGGCGTCATCGGTGCGGATTTGGATGCCGATCTCGCTGATGCAGCAGAAATCGCCTTTCTCCCGCCCGTCTCGGGCGGCTGAGGGTAGCAACGTTTGAACGCTGGACTCCTCACGGAGACCTGAGGTAGTGTAATGGTCGGCTCCTTGGGCGCAACTGAACTCGTCATCATCGGTATACTCGCAATCTTCCTCTTTGGGGCAAAGCGAATCCCCGAATTGGCCCGCAACATCGGCCGAGCTAAGGGAGAATTTCAGGCCGGAATGGCCGAGGTGACCTCGCCTTCATCGGCCGAGGCCGATATGGATCGCGGCGGCGTGACCGAGGAAGTCGCTACGGAGTCCGCCGCGGACGAGAGCGAGTGAACTTCACAGGCCACGCTCTCGAAGCAGCATAGCAGTCGTGCTCGTTCTCATCGCTTCTTCTTCAATCGCAGTGCTGCGCCGCAATCTGGACATTCTCCGAAGTCATTGCGGCGAACATTCGGTGCGTCCGGAGCCTGCCTTGAAGCCCCACATCCGACGCAGCGCAATTCCCAACTCCAAACCTCGCTGATTCCAGCCTCGCCAACCGCCTGCCATTCAACACCGAGTGCGGTAGCGATATTCTGCATCCGGTAATCATCCGTAACCAGGGTTGCCGACCTCTCAAGCGCCAGCGCAATCAAGGATAGGTCGATACCCGACAGCCCGCTCATATCTCCACTCGCCCGAGCCGCCTTAGAAGCCGCCTCAACCGCAGCCGCACCGGGCTCCATCACAATCAGCCCCAATCCATCGAAAATCGCCCCCCTGTCGGGTGAAATCCGCCGCAATTCATCCTCCTGTGCACCCACGACAAAGCCTCCCGAGAGTTCGGGCAAGGGCCAGCCGATGAGGGCGGAGGTGTCGAGCACGCGCGATTGGCTCACGCGACGGGCTGAGCGCGTTGGCCTATCAGGGGTGGGGTAGCGGGTTGCTTGGCGGCGGCGAGCGGCAACCTTCATCCCGAAATGGCCGGAGGAAAGCCTGTGCAGGACATCGTACCTCAGGAGTTCGTGGATTCCGCCATCGAGTGGGCGGATGGTCTGGGCTATCTCGGCCTTGCGCTACTTACTGCCTCTGAGGCCGCCTTTCAACCGGTTCCTCCTGACCCACTCGTCTGGAATATGATACTTGATGCCGACAGCGGCGCTGTGGTTGCAGCGGTGGTTCTAGTCGCGACGCTGTCTAGCGTTCTTGGAGCTCTTGGGGGTTATGCGATCGGCATGTTTGGTGGTGGTTGGTTACTCGAGCGATTCGTCTCGGATTCAACCATCGCTCGACTCAATGTGCTAGTTGAGAGATATGGTACGGCGGGCATTTTCATCGCCGCTGTCTCACCGATTCCATACAAGGCGCTAGCTTGGATCGCCGGTGCCGGCCGCATGGATTTACGACTCTTCGTCGCGGCCGGAATCTTCGGTCGTGGTCTTCGCTTCGGCATCCCCGGCGCATTACTCGGAATCTACGGGGATACCATGTTGGATTCGCTGAATTGGATGACATTCAGCGCTGCCGCCTTGATTGGACTGGCGATAGTCATACCAGCCGCACGCTGGTGGAAAAACCTCCTCGATGAGGAAGAATGAGCAATTTTTTGGGCTTGACAAACGCGACGTCCCACGTCTCTTATACCACGTATGAGGCTCTGATTTCGCCATGGGAGGAGACGCGAGGTGCCCCAACGCGGTCGTTCAGGCTTCATTCGTCGCCGGGCTCTGCCTCGTTCTCCTGACTGCGGTTTCGACTCCCGCGATGGCTGATTCGCATGTTCAGAGCGCCGAGGCCGTCTGGTCGAAGAATTCCGATGGAATATGGTGTTTGGATGCTCTTGCTAACGATGATCTGGTCCACGTCGAACCTATTGTCGGAGTCACGCTTCATCCGATTGCTGGAGCGACGGTCCTCGTGACCTACACCGTTGAGTCAGAGGGTGTTTGGACAATCGAATCTGAGACACTCGTTAGACTCGCTGATGGGGGGTCTGAACCAATCGGCACTGGAAGTGGTGGCGAAGGTGCTGGCGCTGGAAGCGGTTCGGACGGACTTGGTGTCTCTTCGACCATACCGTCAACCATCTTCGCACCACTGATGGCTCTTGTCGGTGCACTACTGCTTACGTTAGCATTGGCTGCGACTGCGGATGAACCCACGCGAGCGCGGGTATTCCGGTCGATGAGTCGCTTCTCGGACCTCTCGGTCAGCGAGGGTCCAGGAACCTTGGCTGGAAATTACCAGCGCGGTCGAATAATTGGATTCCTGACCGCGCATCCTGGTTGCCATCTTTCGGGCATGATAAGAGCCCTTGAATTAGGCAATCATCAGGCGGTTCACCACTTGCGAATTCTCGAACTCGAGGGGAATGTCTGGTGCCGTAGAGATGGTAGGCTGCTTCGCTATTACACCGATCGAGTCAATCGCGAGGCGGAGCTCTCACGACTTCCTCGACCAATCGATGTCAATCAGCTCAGCGATGTCGGCTTGATGATTCTAAGGTCCATCGCTGAACAATCCCCGGATGCCCCCTCTCCAACCCAGCGCGAATTGGCGGCTGAACTCAAGACCAGCCAGCAATTGGTCAGCCATCATCTGCGGCGGCTGGAGAGTCAGGGATTGATTAGCCGTGAGCGGCGCGGCCTGAAGACGCGCCGCGTCCTCACAATCGAGGGTGAGCGGGCTTGGGCTCAGCTCTCAATTCCGGCCTGATCCAGGTGGCAAAGACACCGATTATTCGCCTATATTCTGGCCAGCGTTTTCCGTCCTGAAACTAATGAAAATTACGATTTTGAGCACTTTGACAAACGCGACGCCCCACACTCCTCTAATAATGCGCGTGAGACCGCTTGCCGATGATTCCCAGAATGAGCGCCCAGAACAGTCGTCGGATGCAAGTCGGAATATTCCTCACCGTGCTGATGCTTTCCTCGGGTTGCATCGGCGCCGCTAAGGATACAGTCGAACCGCTTCCCGACCCAGACCCAGTCGTTGCTACACTAGATCTCGAAGGTAACCCGATGACGACGGCAGACTTCGTCAGCGCCGTACTGACTGTGAGCGAAGGCGAAGGGCCATTCATCGTCACCTGGACTCTGAACGGCGCTACTGTTCAATCCAGTTCCAGCCTATCCTACGACGCCGGCTTCATGACCGTTGGAACGCATCAACTAGATGCCTGGATCATCGATTCCAACGGTGGAGAGGGCGAGGCGTCGGCAATCTTCACCATCGGCGATGCCAACCGAGCGCCACTGGTCGACCTTGAATTGCCGAAAGACGGCATCGCAGGTATGCCAATCGCTTGGTCGGTCAGCGCCACCGACCCCGACGGCGATGAACTGACTATCAGTGTCGACTTCGCCGACGGAACCTCCACCAAGAGCCAATCCGGCAACCACATCTGGGCCCACCCGGGCCAGTATGTGGTCGAGGCTACGGTGGAGGATGAGCATGGATTCGTTGCCACGGCTCGCGAAGCCATCCACATTGAGCGAGCCGACGCGCCGCTCCTCGTAGTCGAGACCAACCCGAGCGGCGAAGGCCGAATCGCCTTGCAGATGATTGAGGAACTCACCATTGAGACCGAGACCCACGACGAGCTCGGCCCAGTAATCGTCAGAATCGATTACGGCGACGGCCACGCCGTCGAACCAGCCGCATCCGAACAGACCTACCAATACTCCGAAGAGGGCGTCTACACAGTCACAATCACCGCCTTTGGACCGACCGGAGTCACCGCCCAGCGCCTCATCCACATCGAGGTCATTGACGATATCGAGGACCTCGAGGCAGCCGAACTCCACGATGAGGCCGAAGAGGAGACCGAGGAGGTTCTGCAAGACGGGCTCGACGAACTCCTCGATGAGAACGCCGATGGAATAGTCGACGAGGTCGAAGAAGCAAATGAAGAGCAGTCCTACAATTACGAAGAGGACTTCGACCCCGATGGCGACGGCGAGATGAACGACGAGGAGGAAATCAACAATTGGGAGACCAAGGATGACCAATCGATCCGCGACGAGGCCGGTGAGGAAGAGGAACAGGAGGGCGCAGTCGAGTCAGAATTGCTCGATCAAGAGAATTACCTCACCGAAGAGGAGACGACGATGTCCGACGCCGAGAACACCCCCCTTCCAAGCATCGCAACAGCCTACACGAACATCGTCCAACCGGTCATGAACGCAGCTTGGGAGGAGGTCAGCGATGAATCAGCCCAGCGGTCGACCTACTCCCGTTCGGTTATGACCGTCACGAGCACATGGCTCAATTCGACGGAATATGAGGACTGGGACGGCGATGGTGTGGCGGAAGTCGCCTGCACGGTGAGCGTAGCGAGCTATTGGTACGATAACGACGGAATACCTGGTCCGGAGTGGATATATCTCTGGCACACGAAGTACTGCAGCAAGGACCGCGATGGCGACGGGGTCGACGATCAACAACATTGGTGGTATCGCGGCTTGATTATTCGCGATCTCAATTCAAATGGGATTCCTGAAGTTCGAAATTCGTACAATTACAGCGCAATGCGTTGGACAAATGGAACACAAATAGACACCAATTGGCAGGTGGTCACAAACGGTATGACCGACACCGATGAGGACGGAAACCTCGAGCGCTACATCGCTTACGACCGCACCTCTCGCTTGGTCAATGTAAACGCGACTTCGTGGTGGTACTGGACATTGTGGACCTCAGAAACAGAGATGGTTTGGTGGACGGATTGGAACGATGATGGGACGAAGGATGTCGAGTACATCATCGACCACACGAATTTCCGCTCCGACCCGAATGCGGACGGAAATCGTGACACTTCTCAGGATTATCTTCGCAGTATTACTCGCTTCGACCGAGACAGAGACGGCTCGGTCGATCTGAAGCGTTCTGTTCAGCAATGGACGAATGCTTACGACAACAATTCAGATGGGGTGAAGGAACTCTACTGGACTTACCGCGTAGCTTCGATGAGGGACGATACGGATCGCGACGGCGACCTCGAGCACACCGTTGCGATGAGGTCGTGGTCGACCCACTGGGATTGGGGCATAATCGAGTATCGTATCGATTGGGCATTGACGACGACGAGGATCGATGACGATGTCGACGGCAATCCCGAATACATGCACCGAACCTTTGAGAGGAGTAATGGTACAGACTTCGATAATGATTGGTATCTCGAGCGGCAAGATACGCTGAACGCTGAGATTAAACGATGGGATCCTGATAGCGATGGGGTCTGGGAGCATACTTTCCGACGTGTCCAGATTTCGACGAATTTGGATCAGGATGCCTCTGGATTCCACTTTGTAGACGCGTCGACTTGGTCGGTCGAGCGTTGGTTGAACGCGCAGACAGACCAGCTGTGGTTCATTCGAATCGCGGTTCACAATACGCGTTCCTGGGACAATAATTCGGACGGCGTCCGCGATTCGATTCGCTCGAATGTTTGGTGGTGGAACGCCGCGGACATGGATGGAGACGGTTTCCTTGAACGACGAGCGATTCTATTCTACAGCCATGTACTGCTCGACGATGATGCCGACGGTAATTACTCATGGCAGCGAATCAGCTACACCTATCACCTGCGGATATTCGATTCCAATGGCACTTTGACACAGGCCTGGTATCTGCATTATTTGTACTATCGAATCAATATCAATCACCTTGGTTATGCCTACTATACCAATGCGACCCATGTCGCTTGGGCGTGGAACGCGAGTAATGGATGGACGCATGTTGTGACGACCACGTGGAATGCTTGGGACTTCGATCAGGATGGCGTGGTCGATTCGACGAACTATACCGCCGCGCAGAATAGCACACCGCCTTGACGAGCACTCTGCGCGGGTCGAATCGGTCGCTGGCGACCCGATTCGATTATGAGCGGGTCGCTTGTCGGCGGGCTGTCGCTCCTGTGGTGTAGTACGGTCCATCATTCCGGGTTTTCATCCCGGCGACCCGGGTTCAAATCCCGGCAGG
>CAYFHB010000045.1:0-9564 GCA_964342705.1 uncultured Candidatus Poseidoniales archaeon | reverse complement strand
TATTGAAAATTGACGCAGGATCACCGATTCTATTTTTTGAATTTGAATCGAAATAATCTGCTTCTTGCACCCCCTATGGTCGGGGGTCAAGTTGAACGTGGTTCACCTCTTTATCGCGAATCGAGTTCGCGACTGCATTTCCTCGGCGTGCGTCTGACTTGATGGAAGACATCACCGGACTCTAGAGTCCTCAGTCTCCAACGCCAGTCTGACGCAGCAGCCCGCCGACTCACCTTCGGTATATGAAGATGACGAGTGGGCTGAGACCTGTAATCGATGCACTGCGCCGCGATTCAGAAGGTTTGCATATTTAGTTAATCGGTGCCGAATCGTGCCGAGTCAAGTGGCTGAATTGTTGCCGTTTGTGTTAGAAATCTGAGGCGCTGGAAGAATGAGATTTAGTCTCATTCAGCACCGAAGAACTCACGAAGAACTGGATGCATTTCCATCGCTTGTTCCTTCTGAATCTGCTCGTAAGTTCTGAGAATAATTCCGACCGCAAGAAGCAATCCAGTACCGGTCGCATTACCCACCGTTCCCAGAAGATCAGCACCCGCTGCCAACAACCCGACGAAAGCACCAGAGAAGATTGTGACCGGCGGGATGTAGCGCTCGAGAATGCGCTCGAGAACGACCGGATTCTTACGGAATCCTGGAATCTGCATTCCTGTGCGCTCGATCTGCTTTGCGACATCTTTCGAACCCATATTGGTGGTCTCAATCCAGAACTTCGCGAAGATTGTCGAACCCAAGGTCATGAAGGTCACGTAAACGATGACGTGAACCATAATCTGCCAGAGCTCGTGACCATAGGCATCACCGCTCTGGTTGAGCAACGGAATCAACCAATCACCAACCCCGTTGACCATCGAGGAATACCAAGCGAATCCGCCCGATGGCGTTGTCGCACCCGGCTCATACGAACCGAAGTAATGCGCCATCGAACCCCAACCGTTCTTACCCAGTATCGGGACCGTGGAGAGCGTTGGGGAACTCCAAAAGAGGAGAGTGAACATGTTGACGTTGGCCAGAAGAGCAGCCATCAAAATCACTGGGATGTTACTCGCGTAAACCAGACGAATCGGGTATTGACCTCTGTGACCTCGAACCTTTCCGTGAGTCAGCGGCAATTCCAATTTACTCGATTCAGCATAAGCCACTACGAGGAACACGATAATCGATGACACCAGCGCAGCAACAGGATTTGCATGATTCAATAATATCAATTCGAAACCGTTCTCACTGACCAATTCGGAATTCGTCGCCGTCCGCAGGGTGTAGAAAATCATCGGCAAGGTGCCAGATGGTGGGTTCTGCAGTGAGTAAGGAGTCCCTTGGACTGACGCGAGAGGGGAGAGGGTTCCGACGAAAGTCGACTGAGCGACACCGGCAGCGATGAACAGCGAGATACCGCTGCCGATACCCCACTTGCTGACCAATTCGTCGAGTAGGAAAACGAGGTATGAACCGACGAAGAGCTGGGCGACGATAATCGCGTTTGCCCAGCCTAGCCCATATTGGATGATAATCGACTCGTGTGGGTCAAGGAATCCGTAGACCTGTGGGATGGACTCGATTGGAATCATCAGCAGGACGAGAATCTTCTGCACACCCTGGTAGAGTTGCTTGTCAGCCGAGTCCTGCAGATCAAGCTGGATAATCTTAGCACCAGCAAACAATTGCATGATAATCGAGGCGGTGACGATCGGACCAATTCCGAGGTGCATAATCGAACCGGAAGCACCGGCCATGATGGCGCGGAAAGATGAGAAGACGTCAAGGGTCGAATCGGAAAGACCCCAGATCATCACATTGGTCATCATGAAGTAGATGATGAGAACGAGAGTTGTCGTCCATAGCTTCTGATTGAAGCGAACGTGCCCTTCAGGCTTGGTGATTGATGGATAAACATCGACTAAGCGGCGAAGCGCGTACAGTCGACTGGACTCCTCTCCCGAATACATCAGACAGGCGAGCGAGAGACCGGCACCCAGACCCAAAAGGGCGATTCCAACGAGAACGAATCCGACAACCGATGGGTCCTTCCAGCCCCACGCAAAGAATCCCAGAACGGCCGCCAGCCAGATTCCTGGCTTCAACATACGTCCAAGATAGGGAATCTCTGCGACTTCATTCGGAAGATCGGTCATCGTAGCCCATATGACGAATCCAACGTATGGGAACGATGTTCCGAACATCAAGAGAGACTTGAGTTGGGCGTCGGTGTCCGATCCGAATAGAGCATCCTGTTGCCACCAGACCAATGCACCCCAGTAAATCGCGGCTACGATGGCGATACCAATTGGTGAAGGACGAATCTTGTCACTCATTTCGTTCACCCGCGCCGCTGTCTATCCTGTATATCATGGAATCGAGTCTTGAGTACGACTCACTCCTCTTCCCACTCGCCCCACTCGCCGTCGTCGCCGTCACTGAGGACGACGGAACCGCCAGCGGCTTCCACCTTCTCAATGGCGCGCGCACTTGCTGCGGCGACGGTAATCTCGAGCGCGCGGTCGATTCGACCACTGCCGAGGAGTTTGTCATATCCTAATTCGCCGAGATCGATTGAATCGCCCTCAGCCATCTGGCTGACCTGAATGAGATTGATGCTGACGTTTACCTTACGCAGGCTTGGGTGACGGTTGAATCCGTGCATTCCCCAGTGACCTGGCATGTACTTGAGGCGAGTCATCAAGCGGTGCTTGTTGATTCCAGCATTTCCGCGGCCACCGCGCAGACCTGCGCCGCGACCAGCCTTCTTTCCGCGACCGTGATAGCGGGAGCGGCCCCTGAATTTGTTAGTCCGTGATACCATTCATCTCACCTCAGATCATTCTCTCCGCGAGAGCACCGATTTCGTCGCCTCGGAATCCGAGAGCACCGCCAACCGAGTAAGCTCGCTTGATGCCGCCCCAGCCCTTCGCACCACGAGGTGGGTGTAGGCGGAGAACGGGCTTGAGTCCCTCGACCGACTTCATGGTCGCCTCGCCAGCAGCAAGAGCAGCAGCGAATTCCTTGACCGACTTGTAATCAGATCCCGCCTTGATAGCAGCATCGTCGACCGGCTTGTCACCGACCATTCGGCCACGGGTGCTGAGCAGGTTCTCGATTGTCGAAGCGTCAATCGAACCCCAGGTGACGAAGTCCTTGGACTTCTGCAGCATTCCAGCATATGTGGAACTCTCTGGGATGATAGTTGCATGATTGACACGGGTCAGGTTGAGCATGCCCATGGTGTCACGGATGCTGCGCTCGACACCGCGATCGCTGCGTACGCGTACAACTAGGAAAGTCATTGATCTCGCCTCCCGCTGGTGATGTTCAGGCGACGACGGTCTGCCTCGCCGACGCGAGTCTTGTTCAACTCGACGAGGGCGTTGAATGTCGCCTTAGCGTAATTGATTGTTGTTCGAGTCTGGCCCGCTGAGCGGCTCCAAACGTCGGTGACTCCAGCTAGCTGCAGAACTCGGCGACCGTAGTCACCAATCACGAGTCCCTTCCCAGCTGGTGCTGGCATTAGGGTGACTCGTGTGGAACCGGAGCGGCCGGTAATCTTCAGTGGGACGGAGGTCCCTGGGCCGCCTCCGGATTCCCATGATCCGTTACCGCGCATTACTGGAATCAGGTTGAGCTTGGCTTTGTCGATGGCCTTGCGGATGGTCCCGGCGACTTCCTTGCCCTTGCAGATTGCAAGGCCAACGTATCCATCGCTGTTCCCGACAACGCACAGGACGTTGAATCGAACACGGCGACCGGAGTCGGTCATGCGCTGAATCATGTTCACTGCGAGGACGTCATCGGTGAGTCCGGGAAGCAGTGCGTCTACAATTTCGACCTCACGAATCGGTAGTCCTGTCTCGAGGGCATCCTCGTAAGTCAGGATTTGACCGCTAGCTACCATGCGACCAAGGCGGGTGCGTGGTTGCCAAGTTCGAAGAGCAGCCAGAGGATCTGGACCTCGGCGACGGCGAGGGGAAGCATCCTCCTGCTCCGCCATTGCCAGAGCCAATCCAGGAGCGATTGCTGGAACTTCCTCGACGATATCGGTTGTCTCTTCGCTCATGCACTCGCCTCCTCAATTGACTTCTTTGCCGACTCGACCGCTGCTGCGATCGAGTCATCGATGTGTGCTCCGTTGATGCGGTCTTCGCTGGGTAGCACATCTTCGCTGTGAGGAATTTCAAGGCCTGCATCGACCATTCCCTTGAGGGCTGCGAACACCCGGTTTCCAGGCGTCGAAGCGGCCAGGCCGATGTCGAGAATCGCCTCATCGTGGCCAGCAGCCATCGCTGCCTTGGCCATGGCGTATCCAGAAAGGTAACTGGCTGGCACCGACTTGCGCGAAGCATCGAGAGGCCAGCCGAACTTGTCGACGAGGGTTTTGCCATCGATCGAGATGGCGACTTCGTCGCCGCTGGTAGTGTAGTCGACCAGTTGACAGATCGTCTGAGTATTGGTCACGCGCACGACTGCGCGTGTGCTGCCGCCGCGGAGCATTCGCATCCTGCGGCGGTAATCTGTCTCTCCATTGCGGCGGCGCTTGTAGCGTAGTCTCTGATTCTTACCGTGTGCCATCACTGCTCACCTCCGAGCTCGATTCCGTCGATTTCCATGTTCGACTTCATGTGGGAGACAGAGCGGTATGATCCGCCCTTGGACTTCCTGTAGTAGTAGCGGTATTCAGATGGAGTCAGGGTCTCATCGCCCCTCATCTCCTTGAGAGTTCGACGCTGCGCGCGGATTGTTCTCATCCAGCGTTCCTTCTTCGGGTTACGCGAATTCAGGGTACCCTTTCTCGAACCCTGTCCAGTGCGTCGCCCCTTAGACTTCTGAGCAGCTGCCTTGCGGGCTCGGGAACGGCTGGTTCCGACCAAAGGTCGAGCCTTGATGATGCCCTCGTCGATGAGGCGGCGGACGTCGTCCTTCTGGACGGCGTTGGCGACGTCGTCGAGGTAATCCTTGTCGACCCAGATGCGGTGGATTCCGACAGTGCGGCCCTCGCGCTTGCTGAAGATTGCAGCGGCGAGCCTCTTCTGGTTCGTGATCATCATTGCAAGTCCCCCTTGCGCGCGAAGCGGCGGCGGTTGAGGACGCGCAGACCTAGGTCGTCTGCGCGGTCGTGGATGCTCGCGCGCTTGCGGTTGCCGACGGATGCGGCTATGCGAACTGCTTGGCGCTCCGGGTCGAGACCGTCGAGGTCGCCAGCGGCGTTGACGAGAATCTCTTCGAATCCGGAGGGGTGGAGGCCGCGGGCATCGGCGATTTTGCCGTATCCGACGCGGACCATTGGCGAGCGGTACTTGCGGTTCTTGCGCTGGCTCGAGTCGTCACCGCGTGGCTTCTTCCAGCCGGTGCGTGAGAGGCGCTTGTAGCGGAACCACTCTTGGCGGCGGAAAGCAGGTTGCTTCTTCTTCTGAGCCGCACGGGTTGTGAGTGCTTCCTTGGTTGCGTCGTCGAGGACTGGCTTCTGTCGGGCAGTATGGAAATCGTCCCAATCGTCCTCGAAATCGTCAGCCTCGAAATCGTCGTCCTCGAAATCGTCATCGATGTCTTCGGACTCGACCTCGTCCATCTCCTCGTCGAGTTCGGCCTCAGCCTCCTCGACTGCGGCCGGTGCGTCACCTGCCTCCTGCAGTCGAGCGATGAGCTCAGCCTTCTTGCCGGATACAGGCAACTCGGCTGCGCGGAGTAGATCCTTCAGTTCAGCGACTGTCATACTTTCGTAATCCATCATAATCACCCCGTTTACTCGTCTCCCTTAGAGACGATGTAGATTCCATCCTGGAACACACGTCGGTCTCGCTTCTTGATATGGCAGGCGCGCTCGATGTTAGCCGCGGTCTGTCCGACCTTTTCGCGGTCGGCCCCTGTGACGGTGATGTCGGTCTTGTTTGAGACTTTGACTTCAACCTCAGCAGGCGACCATGGCAGAGCGGCTCGACGAGGGACCTTCTCACCAAACAGGTTGGTGATGGTCATCTCGTTGCCTTGTACCTTGATTGTCATAGGGAAGTGAGAGTACACTGCCTTGAGCTTGTACTCGAAGCCCGAGTCGACTCCTCGGGCCATATTTGTCAGGTGGGCCGCCCAAGTTCCGGCGAGTGCCTTCTCCTTGCGGCGTGGCAGGTTACAGAATACCTCGACTCCATCCGAGGAGTCGCGGACCTCGACGCGAGGGTGGCGGAACTCTCTGGTGAGGGCCTTACCATCCTTTGCCAGAGTCACATCGTGACCGGCGACTGTGGCAGAGACCCCCTCGGGGAGAGGAATCGTGTGTGAAATCTTATCCAACTTCGGCATAACTCATCCCTCCTCAGAAGATGTATGCGAGCAATCGCCCGCCGACACGCTCCTTCTTCGCATCATGGTGGTTCATCACACCTTGATTCGTTGTTAGAATCAGAAGACCGAAGTCCTGAGCCGGCAGATAGCGCGACTCCCACTTATCGTAATCAGTCCTCTTGACCGAGTGTCGTGGCTTGATGACACCGCAGCGGTTGATAGCTCCGATCAACTCAACGCGGAAGCCGCCTCCACGACCATCCTCAACCATCTGGTATTCTCCGACATATCCCGACTTCTGCATAATCGAGAGCATGCTACCCAGCAACTTGCTGGCAGGGCTCACGGTCACTTCGTAATGTCCGGCTTGTTCCGCGTTGAAGATGCGGACGAAAGCGTCACTCAATGGGTCAAACTGCATTCTTCATCACCTCACGAATATTTCTTGAAACCAATCTGTGGGGCCACATCTCGGAAGCACTGGCGGCACAATCTCAGGCCATGTCGGCGAATCATACCGCGCTTGCGTCCGCAGCGTCGGCATCCGTTTGTCCGTCCGATCTCTTCTCCATGATCACGTGCCATGCTTCACTCCTCCACAATGGTGAGTCCGAAGTGTTCCTTGAACCACTCCTTGGACTCGGTCTTGCCCACTCGGTGAGGCATTCCGACCTTTGCCGCGCGGCGGCGGCGGCGGGATACCCTGTGTCCGGGGCGCTCGAGTACTATGTTGATGTCCATGCCGAAGATGCCGATATCTGGGTCATACTTCTGCTCGGGAAAGTCGGTGTAGTCCGCGATTCCGAAGGAAAGGTTGCCAGACTGGTCGAAGTTCCAAGCCGGTAGTGTGTTCTCGCGCACCCAGAAGGCATCCTTCAGGAAGGACTCAACGGTAGATGAGTCACGGATTGTGACCTTGCAGCCAATCGGCGCGCCTTCTCGGGTGCCGAGTTCGCGGTTTGTGCTCTTTGCGAGCGTGCGCACGGGCTTCATTCCGGTGAGCAGTTCGAGCACGCGCTCGGCGAGTTGCAGACGGGCGCCGCCCTCGCCGACACCGATGTTGACGGTGACCTTGCCGATTCGCGGAGCGAGCATTGGGTTGGCTGATTCGCTCAAGCCTTCACCTCCAATGGCAGATCCTTGTCGGCACCGATGACGAAGACGTAGTCAGCAACGGTGCCGAAGTCCTCAAACTGGACTTCGTTAGGCTTCGAGGAGCGCTTGATGTCACGCGATACGACGCTGGCGGTAGTACCAATGTGACTTCCGCCAGTCAGGTAAGCCTGCACACCCTCGCCGAAGGCATGGTGGCCAGAGACTTCCTGGTCTGGGAGTGTGATGACGAGGGTGTCACCTGAATTGTACTGGTTTGCATCCTCGACGATAATGTTGCGTCCGTCGTGCAGGTGAATCTGTGTCTTACCACCTCGGATGGTGGTCTTGCTCATGACGCGGCAGAGCTTGCTCGAGGCTTCCTTTTCCGAGATTGAACGGTAGCGGAGCTTGCCGTTCTGGTCGAGGATGCAGCGGAAGCTGTCCTCACCGACGGTGAGGACATCCATCAGTCCGACACCACGGCCGACATCGGTCTCGATGCGGCCGTCGACGAGAATCTTTCGCGAAGCAACCATTCGCTTGGCCTCGCGCTGTGATTGAGCAAGGCCGAGGACATCACGCAGGATGAGCCCGAGAGGCATGCACATCTCGTCGCTGTGTCCGCCAGGGTTCGGCTTCTGGACCCAGATATCGGTCTTGCGAGTCAGGGGCCAACTTCGTGGCATTGTCAGTCTCTTCATGTGGCTGCTGCTCATTGTTCAGCACCTCCGTTAGATCGCTCCATGATGCGCTTGATGCGCAGTGGGTCACCATCGTATAGCTTGGTGACTACGAGATTAGATGGATGGATTGGGAGGGGCTCCTCTTTTCCATCCGCGGTGGTGGTGGTGACTCCCTCGACGAAGACGAAGCCGCTCTTGGTGTCGACTCCGACGATGCTCGACTTGACGCCGGAGCGGCCGCGGGATTGCCCGAGGCGCTTACCGCGAGAGTCAGCCTTGACGCTGTTGGGGAATCCGAAATCTCCGCGAAGAACCTCGACATCGTCTCCGACGCGCACGGTCACCGAGCGAATCGTAGCCAAATCGGGGTCGTCGGCGATTAAGCGAGCGCGTATGCGCTTGCGGCGAACGTGAACTGGGGCGTCGGTCTGTGCCTGACGCTGCTTTCCTGCTTTCTTGCTTACCATTTCTCACACCTCACACAATCTGCTTCGCCGTAGCGGCGATACGAGGCCAGCGCTCTGCTGCCTCGCGGCTCACTGGCCCCTTGATGTCGGAACCCTTGACCTCACCACGCTCATTGGTGATGACGCAAGCATTGTCCTCGAATTGAACCCAGGTTCCGTCAACGCGGCGGAACGGACGCCTCTGGCGCACGATGACCGCATTGAATATCTGGCGGCGGGTCTCTGGAGTACCACGGCGAACGGTTACGCGAATCATATCGCCGACGCCGCCAGCAGGATACCGGCGAGCGACACCACCCTTCTTCAGGACGGTGATGAGTTGTACGACCTTAGCGCCAGTATTGTCGACGCAGTCCATCCTTGCCATGCTGGGCAGGCCAGCTGTCGAGCGTCCAGCAACTCCCCTCATTCGGAAGCCCCCTTCTCGATAACGCAGAACTTGACGGTCTTGGAAAGCGGGCGGCACTCCATGATTCGGACATTGTCGCCGGAAGCGACCTCACCGATGCAAGAAGGCAAGTGGGCTGCGTAGCGGCGGGTGCGCTTCTCATACCGCTCGTACTTCTTCATGTAGCGAGTGACCTCGCGCTGCACGATGATCGAATTGCTCATTCCAATGGAGGAAACTGTGCCCTCGATAATCTGTCCTCGCAGCCTCAGGCTGCCGTAGAATGGGCAATTCTGGTCTCCATCCCACTCGCCCTCGGGGGCGCGGACGTCTACTCCGATGTCTTTCATTTCAGTTCCTCCTGTATCTTCGGTTGATGCGATTCTCGGGTCGCTGGGTGACGGTAGAGCCGTCGATGGCGACCGATCCCGAATCGATGGTGAATGTGATTACATCCTTGGGCAGAGTGACCTCTCCCGAGAGCGTGCGGACGCGAAGCGTCCTGCGAGTCTCCTCGACGACCATTCCAGTAACTCCGACGAGGGTCGGGTCGCGGCTCGCGACGACTTCGATGTCGCGAGCGAGCCATGGGGCGTGGTAGATGCTCATTCAGCGCACCTCCACTTGGTATCCGTTCTGCTCGAGG
>CAYFHB010000044.1:0-10259 GCA_964342705.1 uncultured Candidatus Poseidoniales archaeon | reverse complement strand
GCGTGGACGAGTCAATTCGCCTAGAACACGAACGGCGAGGCCGGGTCCAGGGAATGGTTGACGCTCGCTGGATTTGATACCGAGTTCGCGAGCGATTTGGCGAACCTCATCCTTGTAGAATTCGCGCAGAGGTTCGACGATGGTCAGATCGACATCCTCTGGCAGACCACCGACATTGTGGTGGCTCTTGATGACGTCGCGCTCGCCGCCACCCGACTCAATCCAGTCCGGCGCAATGGTTCCCTGAACGAGGAATTTAGCGCCGCAGTTGGCCTGTTCCTCCTCGAAAACTCGAATGAACTGCTCGCCGATGACCTTGCGCTTGTGCTCGGGTTCGGTGACGCCATCAAGGTGTTTGAAGAACCGCTCGGATGCATCGACAACGCTCAATTCAATGCCCATCTGAGCGAACATCTCGCGTACCTCCTCGGTCTCCCCCTTGCGCATGAAACCGGTATCGACGTAGACGCAGTGGAGGAGACTTCCGACAGCACGGTGAGCTAGAACCGCAGCGACAGTGCTGTCGATTCCTCCTGAACAAGCGATGATTGCAGTGTCATCAATCTGAGTCTCGAGAGCCTCGATGGCCTCGTCGATGAGCATCTGCGTGTTCATGATTCAGTTCACCCTTGAATCGACTCGTCGTCGGCGATGACCTTGGCGGTCATCGCACTTCGGTAATCCGCGTAAGCCCCGGCGAGCTCATCATTGGATGTGGCAAGAATCTGCACTGCCAGCGCACCTGCATTGTCGCCGCGGTCAACACCTACTGTTGCAACCGGCATTCCCGGCGGCATCTGAACGATCGATAAGAGCGAATCAAGTGGAACCTTGCCGCCGACTGGAACACCGATGACGGGCTTGGTGGTCATCGAAGCGATGACGCCCGGAAGGGCTGCTGCGACACCGGCCATACCGATGAAAACCTGACAGCCGTCAGCCTCAGCAGCCTCTATGATTCCCTCGAGATATTTTGGAGCGCGGTGAGCAGAAGCGACCCGAATCTCGAATTCGACATCGAACTTCTCGAGCACGCTTCGGCACTTGTCAGCGATAGGCAGATCGGACTTGGAGCCCAGAACAACACAGACGTCCATGCCACGGCGGACTGCGGCCGGTTCAAATGCCTGCCGTCTACCACGACTCCCGCAAAAGGCTCACTGCTCGCCTGCAGGCCTGAATCTGTCAGCCCAAGCCTCGCCGCCGATGACTAGCGGAGGCGAGGCGAGAAGATCAGCGAATGCTGGGTCTGAGACGAGGTGGTCTGAGAAGGGGTCGTGAAGGGTGCCACCTCGGTGCTTGACAGTGAATGCAACGAAGGTCGAGTCGCCGCGAGTGACTCCGATGAGGTCCGCGGCGTACTCGGGTAACGGCCCCTTCCAACGAGCTAGCGGGCCGTTCCTGAATGCGCTCGAATCCGCTACCCAACCGCGTGCTAAGATATCGGGCGAATAATCCTCGGATTTGAGCGGCAACAACCAACGAGCGGAGTTTCGTCCGGCACAGTCAGTGAAGTTACGAATCGTACGGTATTGAGCGAGAGCGAAGAAAACGAAAGAGAGCCAACCTATGCGAGTATCGACGAGAATGTGCAGAGGGAAGGTGAGAACCCCCAGAGCGATGTAAGGCACATCGAAGGGGTAGAGGTCGAGAAGTGATTTCGACGCTCGGTTCGGTAGACCATCCTTCAATCTCAGAAATGGGATGAGCAACAAAGCCCAACTGATCGCAAAAAGGGCGGTCGCAACGCTTTGGTCGTCTGGAGTGCGACCGGGGAATGCCAGTGGAGCAACCGCAGCCAACAGGAAGAAGGGAGCCCATGCGGTGGTGTAGAGGATTTGTGGACCGAGGGGTGCTAGCCTCTGACGCATCCAACCTCGACCTCCCTGCGATGGTGTCGTAGGACTCCACTCCTCACTGGGTGTGGCTTCCCCAGCCAGACTCTCCGGGACAGCTTCGCTTGCAGGGAACCAACGAGATTCGCCGGTTAACCAATCACTGTCGCGAGCGGCCTGCACGAGCCTTGCGTCGGGCCGCTCGTATTTGTTGGCGCCGATGCGAGGGGTTGACTGCCTTCAGTCTTCGAAATCGTGGCGTAGAACCAGAGTGCGGGCGGCGAGGACCTCGTCGACGCGGCGCACATCGGTGGTGTGCGGAGCCGTTGTGACGAGTTCTGGGTCTTCGCCGAGGATGGTTAGGAAATCCTCGGCGAATTTGTCGAGTACTTCCTTCGATTCTGTCTCGGTAGGTTCGATCATCAAGCACTCTGGGACAATCATCGGGAAGTAGAGTGTCGGCGACATGTAGCCGTAGTCTAGAAGGCGTTTTGCGACGTCTTTGCCGGTGACTCCGACCGCTTCCTTGAGCGGACTCATAGAGAGGGTGAACTCGTGTTTGACGACTTCTGCTGGCGCTCCGTCGAGTGGCATTGCGTGGACCCCTTCAGCTCCTTGCATGATGCGGTGGCGTAGGTAATTGGCGTTGAGGACGGCGTGTTCGCTCATTCGCTCAAGTTCGCGCCCGTAGCGTCGGTAGAATGCCCAAGCGCGGACGACGGCTGCCGAGTTTCCGTGCCATTGCTGAACCTTGCCGATGCTCTTGGCCGGTGTGCGCCAGAAGTAACGGTAGCCATCGCCTGTTGCACCGCCATCGGCCGCTTCCTCGCGGTCGGCAAGCGGCGCTGGGAGGTAGTCTGCAAGGTGGGCCTTGACTCCGATTGGGCCGCTTCCGGGACCGCCACCGCCGTGAGGTTGACTGAACGTCTTGTGGAGGTTGTAATGGACAGCGTCAAAGCCCATTCTGCCGGGGTCGGTCTTGCCAAGAATGGCGTTGAAATTTGCTCCGTCGTAATACATCTGGCCGCCGGCAGCGTGGACTATATCGGCGGCTTCGACGATTTCGGGTTCGAAAATTCCCAGCGTGCTTGGGTTCGTGATCATCATCGCCGCGGTGTCATCACCTACTGCAGCGCGAAGGGCATCGAGATCGAGGCGACCGTCGGCTCCACTCGGGATTTCGACGATTTCGTAGCCGCACATGGCGGCTGAGGCTGGATTCGTGCCATGTGCGGAATCAGGGACGATTACCTTGTCTCGCTGTCCCTGACCAATCTCGCGATGATATTCCTGAATGCACCTCATCGCGGTGAATTCACCCTGTGCGCCGGCGACCGGTTGCAAGGTGACTTGATCCATGCCGGCGCAGATCTCGAGCATCTCCTGCATCTCGTAGAAGATAGACAAGAGGCCCTGAATCTGATGCTCGGGTTGTAGTGGATGAATACGGTCGATACCGGGTAATTGCACGATTCGTTCATTGATGCGAGGATTGTGTTTCATCGTGCATGAACCGAGTGGATAAAAGCCGGTATCGATACCGAAATTGCGCTGTGAAAGCCAAGTGTAATGGCGCACAAGTTCGGGCTCGCTGGCTCGCGGCCAGCGTGGTAATGAACTGCGTCGCAGGGATTCAGGAACGGTGGACTGCGCCCCATCAATCATCGGCGCTGGCTGAGACCAACCGGTTCCTGCCGCACCGTTGAATTGGTAGATATCACTCAAGAGCTCACCTCCGCAACCCATGCGCCCAGAGCGGAGACCAGCGCATCGATGTCCGATTGGCTCGTTCGCTCATCGCATCCAATGAGGAGGCATTCGGACATCGAATCCCACCACTCACCCATGGCGAAACCGCCCAAGACTCCAGCCGCATCCATATGAGCAACCGCAGTGGCGGCATCGCCAGGTAATTTCACGGCGAACTCACGAAAGTTCGCCGCTTCGGGGTCAACCAAGTCGACCCCTTCAATCGAACACACAGCCTGTTTCGTAGCCTCGGTCGCAGCCGCGACACGAAGCGCCAAGCGCTCTAGCCCCTCAGGTCCGAGAAGCGCCATGTGCATCGCACCCATTAGGGCGATGAGCGTCTCATTTGAACAGATATTTGAGGTCGCGCGATGGCGACGTATGTGCTGCTCGCGCGTAGAAAGTGTAAGCGTGAAGGCATCCAGACCGTCCTCATCGACGGTCTTGCCAACAATCCTCCCAGGCATCTGGCGAAGGTATTCCTTGGCACAGGAAAACAATCCGTAAATCGGCCCACCAGCGGTCGGTCCAATCCCAAATGGCTGACCCTCGCCAACGACGATATCAGCGCCGTAATTGCCCGGCGCCTCAACAATCCCTAGTGAAACCGCATCGACACCGACAATCAGCGCCGTCTTATCACCAATAATCTCCTTCAGACGAGCAACGCCCTCATCCAGCTCACCGAATGCGTTCGGCTGCTCGACATAAACCGCACAAGCACCAGCCGCAGCCGCAGCCGCATCCAAATCGACACACCCATTGCTGCTATGCTCGAGCATGCGCAACTCGATCCCGCCGCCCTGTGTGTAATTCTCAATCACAGACATCCGATGCGGCGGGACGAATTGTGAAACGTACACAACTCCCTTCTGCTCAGCCTTACGACCCTTCACACGAACGGCGCAAGTGATAGCCTCTGCAGCAGCCGTACTAGCATCATACATCGAGACATTAGCAACCGGCAAACCAACCAATTCTGAAACCATCGTCTGGAATTCCCACATCGCCTGCAGCATCCCCTGACTGACCTCCGGCTGGTATGGGGTGTAAGCGGTCAGAAACTCCCCACGAGTAGCCAGCATGCCAACCATCGTTGGAACGAAATTCCGCGCCAAGCCAGCCGACAAGAAAGACGGGCGTGAGTCTAAATCGATATTCGCGCCAAGCAAACGCTGAGCATCAGCCCAAATCTCCTCCTCAGACTGTGGACCTCTCAGAGGCAAACCCCCTGTGTGACGGACCCCCTCTGGTATGTCCGAGAAGAGGTCTTCAATCACGGCAAAACCCATCGCGGACAGCATCTCCTGCTCGCGACCGAGATTGGGAAGCTGGTCCATCCGAGGACACCTCAAGCCCGAAGGCAGAGTTGCTGGATTGCGGCGAGTGCTTGAATGGTTCGCCGAGCGAATCAAACACCTCCAACCGACACACTCTTAGGTTGATGGAGAAGGTCGGTATTGGTGTTGGAATGAAGGTCGCCGTCAGTGCCCCCGACCACTTCGTCGCCCCGTACATCATCGAGATGCTCGGTGATTCGGCTGTCCTCATACCTCCCGAAGCCATGGAAGATACGATGGTACTCGATGCGCTGTTGACCTCCTGCACAGCGATTGTTCACATAAATTCGAAACCTGTTGATTCTGCGCTGGGCAGGGACGACCGCGAGACTCTCTTGCGAATGCGCGAGCAGTCGCGACCGATTCTCGATGCGGTCGGCCGGCACGGCGAGCTGCATCTGATCATTGTGGGAACACTGAGAGTGCATCCACAATGGGAGCCAGACGAGCCGTATTATGGGAATGATTCGACTCTTGCGCCACGGGATGTGGCGGCTGAGGGCCAATTGTGGATGGAGGAGATGGCCCTCGAGCGCGCACAGGCCGAGCGGCCTGTGAGCATCATCCGAGCCTCGAATGTTCAAGGCGTTCTGCTCGACGGGTCGGAAGCAAATGGATTACTGCACAGGTGGGCGCAGGAATGCATGATGGGCTGGGTGAATGTTCCAGGGGATGGTACCGGCGTGAAGGATTTCGTCCACGTACAGGATTTGGTTGCTGTCGTCGGTGCCGTGCTAGACGACCCGCCTCCAACTCGAGAGAGTATGTCTGTCGGGTCTGGCAAAGCAATCAGTATGTTCGATCTGGGTGCGATTTTCACTCAGAGGTTTGGGTGCGAGTTGGAATTGGGTCAAGACGAGTCGCAGGAGGTCTTCGGTGTCGTCGATGCCAGAGATCTGGAGATGAGACTAGGATTCGCTCCGCAAATCAGTCTAGAAGAGATGCTCGAAGAGGCATTTGAGTTTGCAGGTCACTGAAGCCGCATAATCTCAAAACTGCGGCGCGTGTCAGAGCGCGTTAAGTTCCAATCGCTTCCGAATGCCGTTCCACTTGTGGACGCTGACGGTGAACGACTTTGAGCCACGATTGTTCAATTCCGATGTATCGACATCCGCTTTGAGATGGATTTCGACTTCGCCGATGCCTTCGATGCTTCCGATGGCCGTCTGGCCACCGCGGTAGGCATCGTCGATTCCGATTGAGAAGGTTCTCTCGAAGCGGTCGATTTTGACCGAGGCGGTCGTCGATAGACCCTCAGTCGATTCGATAATGGCAATCTGATCGTTGAGGAAGCGAGCCTCGTTTAGGCTCCTAGTGACCTCTTCGAGGTCCAGTCCTCCATCGCCGGCAGCCGGTGCTTGAGTAGAGGTATCCTGGGCTGCTTCCGGAGGCTCTTCCTGCTCTACCGATACTTGGGATTCAGGTTCTTGAGGGGAAACTGCAGTCTGAGGCTCGCTGACTTCGGCCGTTGGTGCCACCGCTTCTAGAACCGCTCCCGCTGCATGCTCGACCACAGTGTCGACGACCGCGTCGACCACCGCTTCCTCAGGTGACTTAGCCTCGAGGCCCGCGTGGGCTGCTACTGCGACAGCACCTGCCCCCATGGCTCCGGCGACGACCGCGGCCTGCGCGAGTTCTTCGGGTGGAGGGAGATTCTCTACGATGCGGGCGAGGATGGAATCAGCGTTGGCATCCCACATCCTGCGGGCAGGTGCTCGGAAGAGGAATGGCATCTCATTGATCTTCTCTGCCGCCATCAAATCCGCCTTTGCACGCGCGGTTGCAAGCGATTGATCGGGCGCTGCGACCAGCGCTTCAAGTTCAGCGCCGAAATCGGGTCCGAGTTGGCTGAGAATATCCTCAAAAGATTCTGCCGGATCTTCTTCAAAGGAATCGGATACAGATTCTATCCCGAAGCTCGATTCTGCAAACGTCGACTCGGGTGCCTCATCGACTGAGAATTCGATGTAGGCGAGTTCTTTGTTCCTAGTCGATGAATCGTTCAGGCGAATGGTCCAATCTCCCACGCCAGGATTGTCGAAAGTATGACTGCCGATGGTTTGACCACCGATTGAGATGAACTCGACTCGATGTTCGATATTCACTTCTGCATCGCCGTGTTCGATGCCTGCGGGAACGATGCCAAGCCAGGCATCGTCGTCCAATTGAGGACCGGTGAAATCGACTTCGATCGATTCGTTGGAATGAAATCGAGCCTTTGCGACTTCGATTCTAATCTCGGTCGTGCTCTCGCTCTCCGCTTCCCCTGCACTTGGTGTAGTGCGCTCGCCGATGGCAGAAAGAGTCAGCATTCCCACCCCGACCCAGCGGCGTGTCCCCAAGGGCAACTCTCCTGACGAAGCAGGTCGCGTCCAGCCACCGTCGTAGTGGTCCTCGGAACCGTCGACGCGACTTGAGTGAAGGCTCCAGGAACGGGCTCCTCCCGCCCCTCCATCGTAGTGGTAGAGGGTGTGACCGCTTGATTTGGAGAACCAATGGTAGTTGTTGATCAGACCATCTTGTCGCTGGTAAACACCGTTGAAACTCGAATTGCTATGCCCGGTAATTTCGATTCCGGACATCTCGCCGGTTACATGCGGCGATTGACCACCCTCTATCAATGCGAGAATCTCTGGGATGATGAGTGAATTGTCACCGTCCGTATCGAGGGCAGCAAAGACGGCTCTGATGATTGGGTCAGGGGCGTTCTGGCCTGAGATAGAGGAGATTGCGTGCCTGAATTCGTTCACGTCAAGTGAGCCATTTCCGTCGAGATCATACTTGAGGAATAGAGCCTCTGTGCTGATACCCTTTGCTCGCAACAATTCCTGCAATTTCTTGAGGGCAACCGCCTCGAATCTCGCACTCATCGCTAGGTCCTCTTCGCTTGCTCGGCACTGCCGGTCAAGAGGATTGCGCCGGCACTAGAGTTGGCAGGGATGCCGATTCGCGCTCTACAGCGTTCAAACGAAGGGGGGTCTGACGACCTCGGCTTTGACCCGCCGGCGAGGGCTGGCTTGGATCCACACCTCGGCGCCGACCTCGACATCTTCCAGATAGGCCATGGCGATTCCGGTACGGGCGAGCGATGGTGAAGGACAGCCACTGGTGACGTATCCGACCACGGCTGCCTCATCGGAATCAGCCTCTTTCACGGCATGGCCAAGTCGCGGTGCAGGACCTCGCTCTAGACAACGCAGGCCATGCCAGCGCGCGCCCGACTCAAGTGAATCAACCACGCGCGCGCGCCCAACGAATTCATGATCGATATCAAGCCCGAACGGGACGGCAGTCTCAGCCGTATCTCGCGCAAGAAATCCATCTGGAAGCGACTCATCCGCTGCCAACCCGAGTCCGGGCCACAAGAAATCCTGACCCGATAGAAGATACCCCTTCTCGAGGCGGAGAGTATCACGAGCACCCAGACCGACTGGAACCAATCCATGAGCCTCACCCACCTCGAGCAAAGCGCGCCACAGAGAGGGAGCTTCACCGTTCGGGACGAAGATCTCCACACCTGACTCACCGGTGTAGCCAGTACCCTGAATCCAACCTGTGATTCCAGTAGAATTCTCAGAAATAGGCTGGCACTTGAATCGCCCGACACGATTCTGCTCACCAAGCGTAGCTGCAACTACATCCATCGCGGCCGGACCTTGAACTGCGATGATGCTGGTCTCGGCCGACAAGTCGACGATGGCCACCGAGCCATCGTCGGGCAATAATCCGTTGAACCAATCCCACATCGTCTGAATCATCGAAGCGTTGGGAACCCCGAGGACGCGCTCTGGGGAGTCAACTGCGAAGATCATGTCATCGATGATGTGGCCGTTGTGATCGAGGAAATGCGTGTATCCGCAACGACCGGGTGAAAATGAAGAAACTCGCTGCGTTGATATACTCTCGAGCCATTGACGAATATCGGTGCCCTCGAATGCGAACAAACCCATGTGCGAGACATCGAACATGCCGGCAGCGGACCGACAAGCGATGTGTTCATCCTGGATGGAGGAATACCAGATGGGTAATTCGAAGCCGTGGAAATCGACCAGCTTCGCACCGGCTTCGACATGGCATTCGTACAGCGCTGTGCGCACCGGTTCGCCTCCTGACACGGTGCTATCCGGCGGCGCGGGGTGCAAGAATCTCTCGCTGTGTGAATGTGAGAGGCGTGTTGTGTTTTCAGGAGTTTTAGCCAGCAAACATGTCACCATAAGTTTTATAAGTGACGGGCTCCACTATACAACTACGAGTTAATATGAGTGAACGAGAGACTAAGCACCGGAAAACCGAGGAGATTGATACTGTGAAGAACACTAACCGAAGAAACCCATTCAAGGGGGCGACACGCCCCTCGCAAGCACGAAACACAGAGGCCGTCTCAGGTTGTTGCAAAATATGTGGCAGCGACGAGTGGGACACCGATGTCAGCCGCGGTGAGACCGTCTGTGCAGTTTGCGGTTACGTCGCTGCAGAGAATATGATCGACCCTGGTGCAGAGTGGGTGAACCACTCCGATGGCAATGACCGCAGCAGGGTCGGTGCCCCTACAACACTCACACTTTCAGACAAGGGCCTCTCTAGTGAGATCAGCCGTACCGACTTGACTTCTGGCGCTGCCAAGCGCCACGGCATGACTGGGAAAGCGGCGCGAGACTGGCGCCGACGCCAGCGCATTGACCAGCGCTCCAAGACGCGCGACTCTCGCGCTCGTAACCTCACAACTGCGATGCAGTTTATTCGCGACCGCGGTGGATTGCCACCTCAAATCCAGCAACAGGCCGCGTCCTTGTACCGACACTCGGTCGACCGTGGTCTAGTCACCGGACGCAGCATCCGCGGCGTCTCGGCAGCCTGTGTCTACCTTGCCGCGCGCGAGGCTCGCATCCCACGCCGAATAGAGGATGTCGCAGAGGCATTCGACATGGTCAGCGAAATCGAGCAGAAGGAACTCAAGCGCACCATTCGTCTGGTCGCGCGCAACCTCGGTACCCGCCACATCACCGGACCTGAGGAATACTTCGAGAAGTTCCACTCCGACCTTCAACTACCGCCATCAGTCTTGGGCGCCGCCCGCGACATCTGGAGGGCGGTCGGCGAGGACTTGGCTTGGCAAGGCAAGAAGCCCTCGGGAATAGCGGGAGTCATTCTCTATCGTGCCTCGCAGGAGAGTACCTCACCGCGAACCCAGAGCGAGGTCTGCAAAGTCGCGGGCATCAGCGAAGTGACCCTTCGTGGCTTACTGAAGATCCTCAATCAGCTTGCGCCTCCGCTTGAGGCTTGATGGTGGACGCTGGGGGATTTGAACCCCCGGCCCCCTGGTTGCAAACCAGGT
>CAYFHB010000043.1:0-10380 GCA_964342705.1 uncultured Candidatus Poseidoniales archaeon | reverse complement strand
GCGCTTGGCAATTTGGGCGCCGATTCGCCCAGTAGATCCCACTCGGACTCCTCATTGGGTAGAGGGCGAGCGGTGGTGTCGACTGCGAGAGCGGAATCATGGTCTGCATTCAGGATGAAAACGGTGCATTGCGAACCGATTCCAGCCTCGCTCAGATTAACCAGAGTGTCCCGCGGCCGGCCGTCAATGTCGACGGACAGTGCGAGGGAGAGAAGCGGTGGAGAGTTCGATACGACATTCACCGAGGACATCGGAGCGAGATTGTGGACACCTTCTGAAGAGACGGTCGCGACGAGCACAACTGGGCGGGGCATCAGAAGACCTGTCAGCCAATCGCGTCGCTGCTGATGACTCATCCCGCCGAGTTGGTGTGTTTCACCTCCTCCACCGATCGAAGGGGGCGGGGGTGCGTCCTCATCAGAATCGGTCAACCAAGTATCGAGGGCACCCGACTCGATTTCGCTGGCTGAATAGGCGGTGAATTCACGGAATGCCTGCCAGCGCGCTAACTCTGTCTCTTCCTCTCCTCGAGCGCGCTTGCGTTCGATTGAAGCATCCGAATAAGTCACGCAACGGCGCAAGTAAGTCGCGACCACCCTGCGCCGCTCATCGATGTCCATCTAACCCTCGACCCCGAGTTCGCGCATCAACCTCTCGACGTGGCCGCTGGCGCGAACATTGTAGCCGACGAAGGCAAGAGTACCATCGCTATCGATTACGAAGGTGGAGCGAGAGACGCCCATGTACGTCTTGCCATAATTCATCTTCTCACGCCAGACGCCATACGCTTGATGCAATTCAATTTCCTCATCGACGATGAGATCGAAGTTCAAATCTTGCTTCTCGATGAAGTTAGAATGCGACTTGGCCGAATCCTTTGAAACTCCTAATATTCGGTATCCTGAGGCGCTTAAAGCATCGAAATTATCTCGGAAATCGCAAGCCTGAGTGGTACAACCGGGCGTCGAATCTCTTGGGTAGAAGTAGAGGATGACCTTCTCACCGGCTGCTAAGATCTCGCTCAGCCGAACCGTACTACCATCGGTCAATACAGCCTCAAAATCGGGTGCCTTCTGACCGACCTCCAGGGAAACCCACTCATCACTCATGGCCGCTCGACCGAAGTGGGTTTGATGAATGCTCGGACCGAGAGGTTTCAAGAGAGCCCGAGCGGCCCGTCAGAATATGGGCAAAGCAGGAACCTTCGGCGGCACACTGGCCCTAGTCATCGGTGCAGCATTCCTTCTGGGATGGGCCGGCTCCGGAATGGTAGTGAACTACATCGATGGTGAATTGGAGGAGAATTGCGATACCCCGACCGGTCAAATCGGGCAAATTACCGGTTGGGACGAGGGTCAGTGTCAGGAGGGTCGTGACTCGCGCGACACCCTCGCAGCACTGCAGTTACCTCTGCTTCTAATCGGTGTCGCGCTGGTCGGCGGCGGCGGATTCCTAATCTTCCGCAGTTGAACTGAACTCAACCCATAATCAACCGTTCAGCGGCGCGCTTCCTCGCGAATTCGCTTCTTCGTCGCCGCCCAACCACAAATCGGGCACGCGGCCAAATCATGATTCCGCGCGGGACAATATTCACGCCCGAAGTAAATGATTTGTAAGTGCCGGCGGTTCCAAGTATCCATCGCAAAAACCGCCTTCAAATCGCGCTCAGTCTGCTCAACATTCCGCCCATTCGACAGACCCCAGCGCGCCGCCAGCCTGTGGATGTGAGTGTCAACCGGAAAGGCCGGCACCCCAAATGCCTGTGACATGACAACGCTCGCCGTCTTGTGACCAACACCAGCGAGCGACTCGAGGAATTCCCAATCGGGAATCACCTCGCCACCGCCAGCAACAATCTGTTCACCCATCCGCTTGAGATTCTTCGCCTTGGTCGGCGCTAACCCAATCTCACGAATCAAATCACGAATGTCATCCACCTCTAGCGCCGCCATCTTCGCCGGCGTGTCCGCCGCCGCAAACAACGCCGGCGTAACCTCATTCACCTTCTTGTCAGTAGTCTGAGCAGACAACATTACGGCAACAAGAAGTGTGTATGGGTCGGTATGATCGAGCGGAATCGGAGTCGTCGGATACAAATCATCGAGTAGAGCACCAATCCGCTCTGCCTTCTCCACTCGCCGCATCACTCAGCATCCTCCTCATCGCGTAGACCGAGGAGTAACGAGCCACCGACGATTAGGGCGGGTAGGCCGTAGCATGGTCCGTACATCCAAGCCTCCCACTCTGGGAACGAGGTCTCGCCACCCATCAGCACATACGCCATCATTCCGAAGAAGAGCGCCGGAAGCACAGATACAGCCCCGAAAACCAGACCGCGCATGACTCGCATGACATCGCCTCGTGCGCGGGCATGATGAATCTTCGTCAGTGGAATCGAGAGTAATCGGCTCGACCAAGCACAAATCACAGACCGAGAAGCGCTTCCATCTCAGCTCCGCTTCGAGTGTTCAGAACATCACCCGCTTCGAGCCACCCCTTGCGAGCGATTTGTACTCCGTACCACACGTCCGCCAAGCCTTCAGTCGCGTGCGCGTCCGGGTTGATACACACCGGCACACCCTGTTGCTTTGCATAGCGACAAAGGCGCCAATCGAGGTCTAGACGGTATGGTGATGCGTTGATCTCAACTGCTTTCAGCACACCTTCCGCGTTGAGTTCTCCCATCCTACGCAGCACTGCGTGCATGTCGACCGGGAAGCCTTCTCTGCCTTGCAGGATGCGACCGGTCGGGTGGCCGAGAATTGTGAAAGTTGGATTCTCGACGGCTCGGATGAGGGCTTCGGTATTGGCAATCTCATCGCGGTTTCGCCAGCTGCCCAATGCGTGTACCGAGCCGACGATGTGAGTAAGGGATTCTCGGGTTGAATCGGGGTAGTCGAGTGCCCCATCGACGAGGATGTCGCACTCGGAGCCATGGAAGATTCGGAAATCTGTTCCAGCGTCAGCCCAGCCCTCGTTGAGAGCGCGGATCATGTCTGCTTGGGCTGGGATGCCGTCGGCTGGAATACCGATTTGGCGGCCGCCGATGTTGAGGATTTCAGAATGGTCGGCGATTCCAAGGTATTGCCAGCCGAGGTCGATTGCTGCCCTAGACATCTCTTCGAGGGTGTTTACGCCGTCAGAGGCGATAGTGTGGTTGTGCAGGGCGCCTCGAATGTCTGCGGGCTCGATAAGGCGGGGGAGGGCTGCTGTTTGGGCCGCCTCTATCTCCCCAGTGTCCTCGCGTAATTCTGGTGATACCCATTCGAGGCCGAGGTGGCGATAGATATCGGCCTCGTCAGCGCAGGCGAGCGTATGTTTAGCCGCCTCCATACCGATGGCATCGCCTGCGGCTTCTTCGGGAAAAAGCCCGAACTCATTGAGTCGGAGGCCACGATCGATCGCGAGTTGGCGCATGCGAATATTGTGTTCCTTCGAGCCGGTGAAGTAGGCGAGGGTGAATGGGAAGGTCTCTGGAGCGACGATTCTGACTTGGGCGTCGATGGTGGCATCCGCGCTGCGCTCCATCAGCGTCTCTGCTAGTTGGGCGTCTACCCCGCCGCTGGTGGCTGCAGCCGCCAGCATATCCTGCTCGAGAATCAGACTGACCTTCGATTCGCCCGAGCCTTTGACCTCGGCGATGCCGGGGAAAGAGAGGATGGCTTCGACCACGGCATCGTGGTCAGCAAGTTCTGCCGCCGCTACGATATCGAGGTCTCCAATGGTCTCTCGGCGCCGCCGCGCGCTGCCTGCTAATTGGGCTCGCGTAACACCAGGAATAGCGGCGACGCGCGCCTCCAGCGCTCGCCCGAACATCAATCCGACATCCATCCGCGAGCGCCCTTGATAGCGGCGCAATAACTCGATTCCCTCGAGGTATTTCTGCTGGCTCTTCTCACCGAATCCCGACAGCGGCGCCACATGCCCCATCTCGCATGCGACCTTCAGCGCCTCGACGGAATCGACCCCCAATTCCTCGTACATCACCCGAGCTCGCTTCGGTCCCAATCCCGGTATTCCGACAATCTCGATTAATCCAGGAGGAATCTTCGCATACAGTCCATCGAGGTCGCCCCAAGTGCCCTTTAGCACAGCCTCGCTGACCAATCCACTGATTCCCTTACCGATTCCCTTGACTTCGACGAGCCGACCCTCCTGAACCACCGCAAGCAAATCCTCCTCCATCGCGGCGAGGGCTCGGCTGCCATTCTGATAGGCGCGAACTCGAAAGGGATTCGCTCCATCGAGTTCGAGTAACACGGCTACCTGTTCGAGAACAGCGACCACCGCTGACTTGGTCTGGAAGGGAGGACCGCTGCTTCGCGGCTTGGGTAGGCTCCAACCCTTGACCTTGACCATGCGACCAACGGGAACTCACCTGTCTTGAGGATGTTCATCGGCTCGCGCGCGCCCGCTGTCCCTAGAGAAGACTCAACAATGCCCACGCCTTGTGGACAACATGGAGGTCCTCGCGACCCTCGAAACCCTCTCACTAACTGGTTGTGGGGTAGCCATGCTTCTCTGGATGAGCATCGGTACTTTCACGCGCGCACCGTGGGGTGAGGATTTCGCGCAGCGCGTGATTCTAATTCTCTGCGTCTCCTCTGCTATCATGCTCTTCGCCTTCCACCATCTTGGTGGCGAGCTGTTCGGTTCGCGGAATGTCGCGCGACCATTTGCCGTAGTAGCGTTGATCGTTGCTGCTGCTGGGTCGCTGAACATCAAGGGGACCGATGTTCAGGGTGAGATTAACCCGCACCAAATCATGCGGATGAGACGGTCTGAGGGCGAGGAAGAGTAAGACGATCTGGCTCTTCTGCGAAATAGCGATTTACTCGCTCTTTTCGACACCGAGTTTGTCATCGATGAATGCCCGCATGTACGCCGGTAACTCGCCGTTTACGAAGATAACATCGTTGACCTCGTCGAGTTTCATCAGCGAGTAGTAGATTTGCATCGCGGTCATCGGTGTCGAACTGCATCCAGTGCAGCCACCTTCGAGTGAAATCATGATGACACCGTCGGTCGTATCGACGACATTCACCACACCATCATGGGCGTCGAGAATTGCTTGAACCGGCCCAACCGACTCAAGAATCAACTGCTTATCGACTTCAGCCATGCTGTTTCACCGACCTTTGCTCATGGGCGAGGTGCTTTGAACCATTGGTGGGCTGGCCACAGCAATGAGCACTCTGACTCGCGTTCTGATGGTCGACCTACTGGTCGAGCGCGCCACTTTCGGGCATGGTGGGAATCAGGAGGTCATCCGACCATTCGCGGCGCGCGGGCCGGTCGAATTGCTTCTCGTCACGCCTCAAATGCAATCCTTTGAAGCTGGGATGAAAACCGAAGGAACGGCGCTGGTCACACTGACCGAGGAGGATGTCCCACATTGGGATGACGAGTACCCATTCTGGCAATCGACGAGTGTCGGATTCGGCGAGCGCGATGTACTGTTCCAGAGAATCGTCATGCCGATGCACGTGGATGACGAACGCATGGCAAAGTGGTTGGATGCGCTCGCAATCGACGCGGTGGTCTGCAGCGGTTCGCGTCGAAATGTCAGCATGTGGGAGGATTGGATGGGACCAGCAGGATCTATGCTCCGCGCCTCAGCCCTTTCCGGACGACCGACACTAGGCATCTGCTTCGGCCACCAATTACTCTGTCACGCACTCGGAGCGACTATCGAGCGCGCCGACAAACTATCCAGTGGCATCTGGGACGTCAATCTAACCAGAGAAGCGGAAGGAGACGAGCTTCTGACTTCCCACGCGAAAACAGTAGCCTGCGTTGCGGGTCTATTTACTCACCAGGACCACGTTATGACCGTTCCAGACAGTTGCACCCTGATAGGCACCACCGAGCACAACGGTGTCACTGCGGTTCGCGTCAACGACGCAAACGGCGAGCCTCTCCCGGCTTGGGGCCTTCAATTCCATCCGGAAGCGGCCAAGGCTCGAATCGAACGCGCCTATGATTGGGGTCACATAACCGAGGAGGAATTCACCTCGATGAAAGGTGAGCACGATGGGGCAGGCATCCTCTCCTCCTTCGCTGAAATCGTCTACTCTAGGAGACGATGAATCTCCGCCCCAAAGGGGCGGGCTATGTGGATTCGGATTAAATACGGACCGCAGGTCGGCGGGACGACATAGGTGAACACTATGATGGACATAACACAATTAGCGGCAGGCACCGCAGTCTTCGGACTGATTATCGCCTACGTGCTGTACACGACGATTCAGAAGATCAAGATAGGAAATGAAACGGTTGCAGACATCACGAATCAAATTCAAGATGGTGCAATGGCATTCCTGAAGGCTGAGTACCGCATCCTCAGTATTTTCGTTGCAATCGTTGCAGGATTACTCTACGCGAATAACGGCCAAATGACAGCAATTGCATTCTTGGCCGGTGCTATCGCTAGCGTCGCCGCTGGATTCAGCGGAATGCGCGCGGCGACCAGCGCCAATGGTCGAACAGCGATGGCCGCTGCTGACGGTGGTCAGGCTGCGGCCCTCGAAGTCTCATACAACGGCGGCGCCGTGATGGGACTCTCAGTCGGTGGACTCGGTCTACTCGGTATCTCAGTCATGGCTCTATGGCTGGGAACCGGCGAAGATGTCCAGAACATCGCCGGCTTCGGAATGGGCGCTTCGTCCATCGCTCTCTTCGCCCGTGTCGGCGGTGGAATCTACACCAAGGCCGCCGATGTCGGTGCCGACCTCGTCGGCAAGGTCGAGGCGGGAATCCCAGAGGACGACCCGCGTAACCCTGGAGTCATAGCCGACAACGTCGGTGACAATGTCGGCGATGTCGCCGGAATGGGTGCTGACATCTTCGAGTCCTTCGTTGGATCGATCATCGCAGCCATGGTCATCGCGCAGGCATCATCAGACATGGGTGCTGACTACGTCGTCCTGCCAATCTTCCTCGGACTCGCTGGTTACGCCGCATCAATCGTCGGCGTTTTCAGTATGAAGCTGATGAAGGGTGGTGACCCTGCAGCGGCGCTGCGAAACACCACTTTCATCGCTGCTGCTCTATTCTGGGCAGCCGGTTGGTTCGGTATCGATTACTTCGGACTCGAGACAGGAACTGAGCCGATGTTGGCTGTCATCGCGGGTTCGCTCGTTGGAATTCTCATCGGACTCGTCACAGAGTATTACACCGGTATAGAGCCGGTCTTCGGAATCGATGTCCAGGCAATCCCACACATCGGTGAGATGTCCAAGACCGGACCTGCAACCAACGCTATCGCAGGACTCTCGGTTGGTATGATGTCGACCTTCCTACCAATCCTCCTAATCGCTGGCGGCATCTTCGTCGCCAACGACATGATGATGGGAGCAGATGGTGCTACAGCCGAGCACGGCTTGTATGGAATCGCGATGGCAGCTATGGGAATGCTCGCAACCGTCGGCGTCACCATGACCGTAGATGCCTACGGCCCAGTCGCAGACAACGCAGGTGGCATCGCCGAGATGTCGGGCCTCGGGAAGGATGTCCGTGACATCACCGATGGCCTCGACTCGATTGGTAACACGACCGCGGCCATCGGCAAAGGCTTCGCAATCGGAAGCGCGGCTCTGACCGCACTGGCACTATTCGCCGCTTTCGCCACCTCCGCTGGCTTGGAGTCAGCCGACCTAACCCTGACTTCCCCGACCGTCGTCATCGGTCTGCTCATCGGTGGTGCTCTACCCTTCGTTGTAGCAGCTATGACCATGACGAGTGTGGGAAGCGCAGCTGGCGACATGGTCGTTGAGATTCGCCGTCAATTCCGCGAGATTGAGGGTCTGCTTGAGGGCAGGGAGGGCGTCAAGCCCGACAGCGCTCGCTGCATCGAGATCTCGACCCAAGCAGCCCTGCGCGAGATGCGCATGCCTGGACTCGTGGCGATCTCTTCCCCTGTAATCGTCGGATACGTTCTCGGTTCCGCTGCCCTCGGTGGAATGCTTGCAGGTGCACTTGTCACCGGCGTTCTGATGGCTCTCTTCATGGCGAACGCCGGTGGAGCCTGGGACAATGCCAAGAAGGCCATCGAGCAAGGACATATCGAAGGTGCTCAGAAGGGTGACGATGCTCACGATGCTGCAGTCATCGGAGACACCATCGGTGACCCATTCAAGGACACCAGCGGACCTTCGCTGAACATCCTCATCAAGTTGATGTCAATCGTTGCTGTGGTAATCGCACCAGGACTCACCCTGACCGGATTGCTCTGATCTGGACCGATAACCGAGACTGACGAAGCATCGTCAGACTCATGATGGGCCGATAGGAGCGAGGGCTATGCGAACCGGCGCGCTCGGACTCACCCTCCTGCTTCTGGCAGGCAGCCTAGCAGGCTGCGCAGGCCTCACCGGCGGCAACGGTGGCGGAGGCTCGAATGAGTCCATCTCCGCCCCGACATGGGAGGTCGGAGATTGGTGGCTCTACACCTTCTCGACACCGGATTACTCCGACGATACAGCCCGCCTTGTAGTCGCATCCGATTCCGAGGAAGGCGGCACGGCATACATGCTGGCGATCTCCAGCGAGACCGAAGCCCGTCGCCACGCCGTGCTCAACCACAACCCCTTCCTCGGCCGAATTACCCACGACAACCTCAGCGCCTTCGAGAACGGCATCCCACAACCCGTCCTCAATTTCCCCCTCGAAGAAGGCGCATCGTGGATATTCACTCTATTCTCCAACGACTGGACCGCCATCGTCCTCGACACCACGAGTAAATTCGCCGTCATCTCAGCCCAAGCCGCTGATGGCGCCCGACTCGACTACACCTATGATGCAGAAGTCGGCTTCTTCGCCTCATTCATCTGGACCGACGCCGACGGCATCAACCAACTCAGAATGCAACACGCCGCCGGCGGCGAAGACCACACAGGCACGGTCTACTTCGTCCGCGGCGGCGACCTTTACTCAGACACTTGGGATAACTCAGGTCCCGACGCTGAACTTCGTGACACATTCTTCGTCAGCGACCACCCAAGCGACGGAGGGTGGGACGAGATGATCTACTTGCTAGACGCCGAATGTGGAGGAGGAGGTTCGAGTATATCGCTGACGCTGCGCGACCATTCATCGATTTCTGCCCTTGAACGCATTTGGGGACCTGGAGCCTCAGAGTACGGCACTTTGGGGACCATTCCCTATCCGAGTGAGGAGTATACGCTGACGCTGACCTTCACAGGCGATACACACCTTCGTCTCAGAATCGCTGGCGGGATAACCCAATCCTGGACGCTCTGAGGTGCGCTTATGCCCAACGAAACTCCACAACCCCTCGGTACCCTCGTGATGATGCACGGGATGACGGGGACTTCAGCCAATATGCAGCCGCTGGCTGAGCGGCTTGTTCCCAGCGGCTGGGCAGTCCTCTGCCCGCAGGCTGAGATTGAGCACCCCACGCGTGGTGGATTCGCATGGTGGCTGCGGGCGGAGGACCCGAGCCTGCCGTTGAATGAAGAATCACAGGGGCAGGTCGACCAATCGATGCAGCGAGTAATCGGGGAGTTGCCTGATGGACCGCTGATCGTAGGTGGATTTTCTCAGGGCGGAGCGATTGCCTCCGCCCTGCTCGAGACCGACCTGCAGGAGCGAATTGTCGGTCTCGTTCTTCTCGGCACAAAGACGGTGCGCCCGCAAAGCCTTGCGGAGCGTTTGCCGTTCTTGCGCCCGCGCCCCGTCGTTTGGATGCACGGCGAGCACGACCACCTAGTTCCGATGGAACATGGGGTCGAGCACGCCGAGATCTTCGAGGCGGCTGGTTGGCCGGTATTTCGCCTCGCGCACGAGAAGGGACACATGGTCAATCTCAATCAATTCGATGAATTGAAGGCGGCCATCCAAAGGATGGCCGATTCGGCTTGAGCGGGATTTGTCCAGTGAACTGGCTCAACCCAAGTATTCCATCAGATGGTCCGAGCCGCCCACAAAGCGCGGCTCGTCCCCTCGTAAATCAAAGCAAACCGGCACGGTCCGGTGACCCGTTTCGCGAACCACATCGTCGCGCAGACCAGCGTGGTGTTCGGTATTGATCTCGGTGAATGTGAAGCCTTTTGCCTTCAGCAAATTCTTCGCCAGGGTGCAATAAGGGCAGACCGTCTTCGAAAAGAAAAGGAAATCCGTCTCACTCGATTCAAGCCACTGTTGCATGCTCGCCAAGCTCCGCACCCTCCATTGATTCTCCCTCTTCTGTCCACCATTCATCTTCATCTTCGTCGTCGTCTCCTAAACGGCCTTCCAAGACTCGGTCTGTTTCGTCCTCATCAATGAAAATCAGCATTATTGAGGAAATCATTGTCAGAGCGGCACCGACATAAATTGCCGAAGAGTAATCGAAAATCTCTATCATTCTCTCGGTCAGCA
>CAYFHB010000042.1:0-10518 GCA_964342705.1 uncultured Candidatus Poseidoniales archaeon | reverse complement strand
GAGACGACATCGTAGATGTCGTGATTAGACACCAAGCATAAGACGTCCGACATCGCGTAGTCCTGGCGCCATTCCAACCACCATCAGAGCCAATCCGATGAGCAGGCGCAGGTGCTGCTGACGATGTTCGAAATTGGCCAGCGAGTAGAACCAGAAGATGATTCCACCGATGGCCAGCTTCAGCAAAGCGAAGCCCGCTGCTGTATCGAAGAGTTCGATGATGTAAGCGGAAACGATGTGCTTCTCGTGGTAGCTGAAGAAATCGATGCCGATGTAGGTCGCTAGCCCATCGAGGAGTTGACCGGCGACCGGCAAGAAGGCGACCGGATATGCCATGGTCGCCTTGGTGCGAAGTGACTCAATGAGGTCCTTCTCCTTCGAATCCCAGGCGATGTAATCATCCTCGGTCATACCCGGCGGCAGGACACCCGCAACGATTCCTTGTTCCGCCAACTCCCCAGCCGCCTCACGACCCTGCTCCATCATCCACATGCACAGAATCAGCGGAGCGCCGATGACCACAGCCACTGGCCAGAGATTCAACTGAGAAAGGTCGCGCGTCACCATGAAAGATGCCAGCGCACCAAAGAGAACTATGCCTCCGCCAACTCCTGAGAAATACACGGTGCGTTGAACGTGATCGAATCCACTCGCGCTCTCCTCAAGCAAGCTCGGAACCGCGAGCGCGAGCATAGCGAACAAGAACATCAGAGTCAGGTCGAGATCCAATTGTGCGACTCGGTCACTACCGGATATCGAAGCTCCATAGAGGATGAATTGCGAGAAGATAATCAGCATCGAAGCCGACCTGACTGTCTTGATCTTCTTCTCCTCATCGGAATCAGAAGATTGAATCGAATATCCAACCCAACCAGCCAAAACCACCCATCCAGCAGTTTGGAAGTGAACTCCAGGGGAGACGAACCAAGCCGAGAAGAACTCCCCGAACAATCTCGCGTCTTCGACCACTTCGCCAAACGCTGCCCAAAGAACGAACGGCAGCAACGCGAGCAGAGTCTTGTCAGAGCCATCGATTCCAAGGTGGCGCAGCCAGCCCGAGAGAGCGACCGCGAACATTGCGAGGACGATACCGTAAGTCATCGTGTTGACCATATTGTAACCGGCGTCGCCCGTCGATTCGCTCATCACCGGATCGAGGTAGTATGTGTAGACGAAATCGGAGAGAGGATTGCCAATAGACAATTCATGCAGGGCGATTCCACCGAAGAACAGCCCCATTATCACCGTCAGCGCTTGAATGACCGCACGCTCGTAATCGTACCACTCCTCAAGCAGGTTCATGGCCGGTCGAGCGAGGACCCCCGCTTAGGCGTGGCGGCTCTCAAACTTCGCAAGAGAACAACGGCCTACTCTTGCTCATGAACTCGAACAACGCCTTATTTGCTAAAGGGGGGCAACGGAAACGAAAAACAGAGGAGTTGAGCAGATGAACTCTGGAAAGAAAGACATTGAGATATTCAAAGGCCGAGTGATTTCATCCGGTTTCGCAACTGGAGACATGGTGGTTATTGGAGACTGGAACAACTCTCCTTATGGCCCCTTTACCAATCTGATGTGGGCGAAGCCCGACGGTACTAGGGTGCTGATAGCACCATCTCAGGAATTAGGTGACTTCGTCTCCTCAATGTATTCATTCGAAGAAGTCATTGTATCTCCGATGGAAATCAACAGGACTGGCAAATCCATTGAAGTCAGTTTCGACCTAGGTAGCGTTTCGATGGAATGGGGAATGACTATTCCACTACCATTCCGAAGGCCACGGTGGTTCATAGCAAATGTTGAGGCATTCTTTGCTAGGTTGTTATTCGGCACTAAGACACATGGAACCACTAGAAACGGCCTCAAGGAATGGTACCATGTTCAAGGGTTGTCAAGAATGAAATCGGTAACGCTTGATCTAGAAGGAAGAAGCTCAAACCAGATGACTGGGATGGCTCCATCAGCCTGCTTCGGCTTCAGTAACCCACCGAGGATGCCCCTTAGTGTGAGAGTCGATTCACACATCACGAAAGCCGAGTCTTGATCTGCAAGACTGACTGAGTAGCGGACGAGAATTCGTTGGCGGCACTCACTCTTCTTCGAATGAAATTGTTTCATCGTCGGCGAGCTCGAGCATTTCTGATACTTCCTCAGCATTTTCGGGGTCGACTTGAGCTGATTTGAAGCGGCGCTCGCGGCGGCGACGCGCTTCTGCGAGTTCGGGAACCAGCGCGTCGAATTGGTCTGAGGTTCCGCTATCGACATCGTACGCATCAAGGCTTCTGGATTGAATGCGCATCCGCTTTCGGTCCTGTTCGAGGCCGTGTAGGACGGTACCGTGCTCGGCACCATTGAGGATGCTCTCGATAGCGGGTGTTGCGAGGGCGAGGCCGTCCTCGTCACCGATGACGAGAACTGTCGAACCGTAGATCGCCATCTCAGTGTGGGTCATCTCCTCGATGAGACTTCGGATGCGGCCGTTGCGACCGATTAGACGGCTGCGCATGCGGCGAGTCTGATTTGGCTGTCGTCCGACCCATTCGCGAATGTCGTACATGCGCAGGAAGACCTCGTCCTCAAGGAGTTTGACGGCGCGCTTCGGCGCCAGTCCGCGGCCGATTGCGCGCACTACATCTGGCATCTTCATTCGAAGGATCGGATCGACTTCGGACTGGCCCCAATCGGCCATCACGTCGCCAGTGCTGGAATCGACTTCGAGTAAGGCCCCGCTGGCCTTCTCGATCATCTTGCGAGTCCGCCCGCCCTTGCCAATGAGCACCGCTATGCGGTCCTTGGGTATGCGTGCGAGTAGTTCCACGAAGGCGGGCGACCCGCCTCCCCGTTTTAATTCCCGCCCGCCAACTCCGGATAAGTCGGAACCGGTTCATCCAGCACTCTCAGGAGGGAATCAGCCAGATTTACCTCGTAACCCTGGCGGTTTATCCACTCAACGAGTCGAGTGACATCGCGCACTAGGAATTCGTTGGAGGATGGGTGCGCACTGACGACGGCTTGCCCTACATCGATGACCCACGGCTCACCGTCGTACCAGAGAATGTTGTATTCGGAGAAATCCGAATGGGCGAGATCACAGGTCTGCCAGCAGACTGCGAGTATTTCCAATAGGTCGTCGAATACGCCCTTCGGATCGTCGATGGTGATGTCCTTGAGGCGAGGTGAGGGTTCACCCTCATCGCCGATGAGGTCCATCACCAGTACATTGTTGAGGATTGCACGCGGTTTCGGAACTCGGACTCCGTGCTTGCGCAGGCGCTTGAGATTGCGGTATTCCTTGCGCACCCAGATCTTCACGAGTTCGCGATGGCGACGCTTCAGTCCACCGAATCTCGGGTCGCCATCGATGTATTTGGCCAGACTCTTGAACACGGCATTCGTCGTGTGGAAAATCTTCACCGCGGCAGGACCTTGGTTGGTAGTGGCGTGGAAGACGTGAGCCTCCTTGCCGCGGGCAATCGGATAATCAACGGTCTCGATTTCACCCGATTGCATCAATTTGTGAAGCGACATCAGGGTCGAGCGGTCGAAGACCGCATCGAATACTCGGCGGTCAACCCAATCGTATTGACCACCGCCGAGAACACCTTGCAACTTGTCTTCAATCTCTTCGAACATGCGCTTGAAGCGCGGCTCCGACATCCAGTCGTGTTGGCGTGCCGCCTTCATCAGAGCGTCCGGGTCTATGTCTTCCCAGTCGGGGTCTGCCATCGCTCTCACCCGAAGAATGAGTCGATATCGTCGTCGTCATCGTCAGCCCAGACCGCGGTCGGATTCTCCTCAGCCTCTGCCTCGGCCTCTACCTCGTCCGCTCCCTCTGCCTCGCCTGCATCAACCGCATCGGCTCCCACATCGTCGGTTGAGGTCGCATCGCTAGTTTCGGACGCGACGGTCTCGTATTCGTCGTCCGACTCGTTGAATTGGTCCTCGGTCATGCCGAAGAGATCGACGATTTCAGGGAGAACTCCCTTGCGTGAGAGATAGATCGATTGGGTCTTGGTGTAACGCATGCGAACGTCAGCCTTTGCATCCTGGAAATCCCAAGGCTGGACTATGATGAGGTCACCCTCGCGAACCCATTGTCGGCGGCGCATCTTGCCCGGGATTCGAGCAAGGCGGCTCTCGCCATCCTCGCAGACGGCACGGACGCGGCGACCGCCGAGGATTTGGTCGGCGATGGCGAACATCTCGTTGATTTTCTTGTTCGGGAGCTTGACACGAATCTTGTCGCCGGCGCCTGATTCAAGCTGCGCCAGCAACTCTGTGTCCACACGCTCCTCACGACGCGCCATTGGGCCTCGGTCGAGCGTCCCCTATGTGAAACCATGCCTCGACGGAAGCGAGGTATCGAGACGTGTAACCATCGCTAGCCAAAACGGCTGAACGCTCGGTTCAGTGTGTTGCTGTCGCGGTTCAGAGTGCTTTGACCGCGGTCTCGACGAGGTCGAGGAGGAATTCTGCGCCCGAGCCGATTCCGAAGAAGACGGTTAGTGCGGCGAGCACGAGAATCGCACGGCGTAGGTGTCCTGCTTGGCGTAGTGGCTTTGCCTCCTCAGGCTGCTCGAAGAACATCACCAAGCACAGCCGCAAGTAGTAGAAGAGAGAGAGTGCGCTGTTGAGAACTATCGCGATGGCCAGCCAGAAGACTGGGTCAACCGTCTCGGCCCATGGCACGATGGCGTCGGCGGAGGTGCTTCCCGTTCCTGCGCTGATGTTGACGATTCCGTTGATCATCAGCAACTTCGAGAGGAATCCGGAGAGTGGCGGCACGCCGGCGAGAGCCAACATGAAGATGAACATCGAGCCGGCCATCTGAGGGTCGCGATGTGCCAATCCGTGGAGGTCCTCCAGACGGTGGCTGCGACCCTCTGTCTCGAGCAGGCCGAGGACGAGGAAAGCACCGAGTTTGAAGAGAACGAGAATGGTCAGATGGAAGACGATGGCGACCAGAACCAATTGAGTCGAGTCGGCATCACCGAGGCCGCTGCCGATAGCGGCGAGCGCGGCGAGCATGTATCCAGCGTGAGCAACGCTCGAGTAAGCGAGCATACGCTTCGGGTTCTCGCTTGTCAAAGCCGCGAGGTTCCCCCAAGTCATCGTGATGATTGCGATGATGGCGACGACGCAGAACCACAAGGCCTCGCCCTCAGCGGGCATGGTGACCTCGATGAGGACGCGGAAGAGGGCAACGAATCCCATCGCCTTCGATGCGGTTGCGAGTACGCCCGCGACCGGCGAAGATGCGCCAGCGTAAGCGTCGGGCGCAGCCAGATGGAATGGTGCGGCACTGACCTTGAATCCGAAAGCGACGAGCATGAGACCGACTCCGATAACGGCGAATGGATCTAGTCCGTCCATCGCCGCCCAAGCCGCAGCAAGAGCATCGAAGTCGAGGTCACCAGCCCAGAGATAGACCAGCGACATTCCGTAGATTCCAGTCGCGCTGGCGACCGATCCGACGATGAAATACTTGGCACCGGCCTCGCCGCCAACCGCTTCCTCCTTGTGGAAGGCGACCAACACATAGGCAGCCAGCGAGGCCAATTCGATGGCCACGAACATGAAGAATAGATTCGAGGCCATAGCCATCAGGCTCATGCCCAATCCAACCATCAGCAGCAGCAGGTGGAAATCCACTTGCCTGCGATTATCCATCAGCGCGGCGACCAGCGCGTCGACGCGCGACTCGGAATCCTTCTCTGTAGGCGCGCGAGCACCGCGGCGCGAGGGCATCCTGTAAGTTGTAGCAACAGCAGCCAACAAGAGCGCCGCGTAGAACACAACAGACATCATGCGGGTGAAGGAGGTGACCTCCATCACACCGCCAATCTCACCGCTGGCCCCTTCGATCCCGAAGAAGGAGAAGAAGAGGGCCACGGAGAAGGCCACAATCGAGATCCACGCCGGCAGGCGCGGGTCAGAAGTCGCCTTGAATCTCGTACCACCGATGAATAGAGGCACGCGCACGCGTGTGAGAGGGAGGCGGAGCGTAGCATCGCCGAAGTTGGGAACGAGGATAGCGAGGATGATACCGGCGACGAGTGCCATTTCCGGCAGCAGATTTTCCATCTCATCGAGGCTCAGCATTAGGGTTTCACCCCCTGGCTATTCATCGCATCGACTAGGGTTTCGAGCATGAATTCAGTCGACCAATCGGACATCATATCCCAGAAGATGAAGGGCAGAATTCCGAACAGAACCGTGAATGCAGCAAGTACGAACATGCCTACATTCTCATGCCAAGTGATGTCGCGTGGCTCCTCTCCATGCAGGCTCTCGGGGAGGACTCCAACGTGTGGGTCGCCGCCCTCGAAGATTGTGCGTTGCATGCTTGTTAGGTAGTAGACCGCGGTGATGATGAGGGTGAGAGCTGGTAGGATTACTAGCCAGCCGAAGGTCATCCAGAATGCGATCATCACCGCTACTTCGGCCACGAATCCGGCGAGCAGCGGCAGGCCGAGGCTCGCCATCCAGCCAAGCATCATGTGGCCGGCAAGCCACGGCGAGTGGTGCGCGATTCCGCGCATCGAGCCGATTTCGAGTGTGTGGTAATGGTGCTTGAAAGCGCCCGCGACCGCGAACAGGAGCGGGCTGATGATGCCGTGGGCGAACATCATGAACAGTGCTCCAGCGATTCCAAGTGGCTGCATTGTTGCGATTCCGAGGAATATGAGTCCCATGTGCGAGACTGAAGAGTATGCGACCATGCGCTTGAGGTTGGTCTGGCCCATGCAGACGATTGCGCCGTAGACTAGGCTGACCATTCCAAGGATTATGAGAAGTGGAGTGAAGACTACTGTTGATTCTGGGAAGATGGTGACTGCGATTCGCAGGAATCCGTAGGCGCCCATCTTCAGCATAACACCGGCCAGCAACATCGAGCCAGCGGTGGGTGCCTGAACGTGAGCGTCCGGCAGCCAAGTGTGGACTGGGACGCTAGGCATCTTGGTTGCGAAGCCGATGAGCAACAGAATCCAAACGAAGTGTCGCAGGCCCTCGCCGGCGATGAGGCCACCTCCGGCAGCCTGCGCGGTCATCGCTACGAGGTCGAAGTGATGACCGGTCAGCGAGCCAGCAAGGATCGCGTCTCCCGTGTTGAAGTACATCACTAGAATACCAATGAGCATCAGAACGCTCGCCGTGAATGTGTAGATGAAGAACTTCATCGAGGCGTAGCGGCGGTCATCGCCACCCCAGACCAGGATGAGGAAGAACATCGGGATGAGGGTGAGTTCCCAGAAGACGTAGAAGACGAAGAGGTCGAGGACGACGAAAACGCCGAGCAGAGCACCCTCCATCACAAGGATGAGAGGATGGAAGATGTGACCTTCCTTAGCATCCCACTCAACCAGCATCGAGACAGGGATGAGGAGCGCGGTCAGCCAGACCATTGGGAATGACAGCGCGTCGACGCCGACGGTCCAGCGCACGCCGATTTCGCCGAGCAGGACCACGGCCTCGTTTTGGAAGACGTACTCGCCCTGCATGATGTTGAGCCAGTCGATATTGCCTATCTGGCCGAGGAAAAGCATCGTGGTGATGGCGAAGATTGCGACTGCGATGGCCATCGAGAGTGAGCGGGCGATGCGGTGGATGAAGTCGGCCATGCTCGCTGGGCCGAGGTAAGGCAGGATGAGCAGGGATAGACCGACGAAAATCGGTGTCAGCGTGATGAAGGTGAGCGGGTCTGATGTGATCAAGCGCTCACCCCCCAGATCAGAGCGAAGATGGAGAGCGCGCCGACCGCGGCCATCAGAATGTAGTCGCGCGCGCTACCGGTTGTGACTCGGCGGATTTGGACTGAACCAAGCACCGAATTGGATTCGATCTGCTTGATGACTCCGTCGATGACATTCTTGTCGAACCAAGCGGCAAAGTCGGCGAATGGAACGATTGTGCGCGCAAGGACGGCTTCGTAGAGGTCGTCGAAGTAGAGGCGCTGTTGCAGGGCGTCGGCGAGGCGAGAGTTAGCAAGGTCGTCGACGTTCTGGCTGCCGAACTTACCAGAAAGTGAGGTCAGCCAATGGACGAGACCTGTGGCCTGCTCGCCTTCGCGCAGTGCACCACCGTAAACACGGGCGGCCATGATTGGGCCGAGGATGAATGAGAGAGCGATGGTTGTCCAGCCGACATAGCGCAGTTGCATATCCTCCGGCAGGAAGGCGTGCTCCAACTCGTAGATGACTTGGTCGAGGAAGGTCGCCTTGTGCAGTGCGAGGTGGTCGTACTCACCCGAGAGCCAGTCGACCATGCCGAAGAGGGCGAGGCCGAAGCCGCCGAGTGCGGTGATGATTGAGAGAAGTACGAGAGGTGTCTTGATCCACGGAGTCACCTCGTGTACGTGGTCGACTAACTCGTTCTTCGGCTCGCCAGCGAAGGTCATGAACCACATTCGTGACATGTAGAATCCAGTCATGCCGGCGGTCGCTAGGATGAGCAATGCGGGTCCGAGCAGAGCGTCGGCGCCGTGGAAGTAAGCGTACCAAGTCTTGCCGACGATGATCTCCTTAGACCAGAATCCGCCGATGAGTGGAATACCGATGATCGACATCGAACCGAACATCATCGCGGTAGCCGTAATCGGCAGCTTACTAGCCAATCCGCCCATATTTCGCATGTCCTGCGGGTCGAAGTCGTGGTCGCCGTGGTCGTCTCCATCACCGTGATGCAGATGATCGTGAGCGTGGTGAACCTCGTGTATGACCGACCCGCTGGCCATGAAGAGCATCCCCTTAGCCATGGCGTGGTTGAACAAGTGGAATAGCGCGCCGCCGAAGACGAGCGCGCCGGCGTGGTGATTTCCGTTGTTGAATAGCCACAGCGCCGCACCAAGTCCTGTGAAGATGTATGCCAATTGACTCATCGTCGAGTATGCGAGAACCTTCTTGATGTCGTTTTGAACAAAGGCGATTGCCGCTGCCATGAAAGCGGTGATTCCACCGATCCAAGCGACGATGAGTCCCAATTCTTCCATCCCAGCGACGCCGTGATGTCCGACATCGACGAATGGAACCATGCGGGCGACCAGATACAATCCAGCGTTCACCATGGTCGCTGCGTGAATAAGAGCGGAGACTGGCGTCGGCCCTTCCATCGCATCTGGCAACCAAACGTGAAGTGGGAATTGGGCCGACTTGCCGACCGCACCGATGAACAACATCAGTAGCGCGGTCTGCAAATGACCAGCATCGACGAGCGCTCCACCGACTCCAGTCGATGGATCGTCAAAGACAACCGCGAAGTCGAGGGAACCGTAGATGTCGTAGAGCATCAGAAGTCCAATCATCAGGAAGACATCGCCTACGCGAGTAGTAAGGAATGCCTTCTTCGCAGCGTAGGCAGCACTCGGCTTCCAGTAGTAGAAGCCGATGAGAAGATACGAACAAAGTCCCATAATCTCCCAGAAGATGAAGAGCCAGAGGAAGTTGTCAGCGAGGACCATTCCGAACATTCCCATCGAGAAGAGGACGAACTCGGCGAAGAATCGGTGGTTGCTGTTATCGTTGATTGAGTCCGTGGTCATGTAGCCGATTGCGAACCAGCAGATGAGGAAGCAGAGGAAGGTTGCGACGAAGAGCAGCATGATACTGACAGCGTCGAGGTAAATGCCGAATCCGATGCCAGTGAACCCTGTGCTTGCGACGGACCATCCCTCGCCATTGTAGGTCAGGACGTCGAACGTGAGCCAGCTGAATGGATCGCCTGACTCGATGTGTCCGTGGTGCTCGAGATAATCGTAAATCAGCCACACGGCCGCCGAGAGAGATACGCTGAGAGCCCCGAGGCCGAGAATACCTCCTTCCTTCAAGCGATTGACCCAAGTCTCATCGCCGTTCCAGATTTGACCAGCGATTGCAATCGTTGCGAAGAAGACCAGTGGTGCGGCGATGATTATCCACCAATAATCAGTTGATTGCGCACCTGTTGTGTACAGGAAAGGTACAATCGCGAGGAACGGTAGGATGTAGAGTAGTCTATCCCACTCTTGCTTGTGCTCTCCCATCTTTGTCACCTCAGTTCCTCAGCAGGGTCGCTTCGTCTAGCGAGATTGTCTCCTGCGTGCTGTATAGCGAGAGCAGGATGGCCAGCCCGATTGCGACCTCCGCGGCCGCGATTGCGATTGCGACCGCGGTGAATACCCAGCCGTCGACGGAGCCATAGTGGAGAGCTCCGGCGACGAAGTTGAGGTTGGCTGCGTTCAGCATGACCTCAATGCACATCAGAACGACGATGGCGTTCTTTCGGCTGAACGCGCCGATGAGTCCGATTCCGAATAGAATGACGCCGAGTCCGGCTATCCAACTGGCCTCTATCATCACTCATCGCCTCCCATATCGTAGAGGAGATTGACGAGGCGCTCGTCGCGCACGAGATAGGAAGCGCCAATCATGGCCATCGCCAACAGAATGCCAAGAACGACGGTGACGATGGCCCAATCATCGAGGATCGCGACGGCGAAATCGAGGGTTGTGGGAGCGCCTGCAGCGGCGTTGCCGAACATTG
>CAYFHB010000041.1:1569-10587 GCA_964342705.1 uncultured Candidatus Poseidoniales archaeon | reverse complement strand
GAAGACCAATATGCATCTTGTGGGTGAGTGTGAATCCATCGCTTGAATGGAATCCTCGCACCTTCAGGTGGGGCCAGACGGACTTGACCAGAAGTGCCGACATCCACCCAGACATTGTCATCAGAATCGAACAGGATGCTGACTTCGCGATTTAGCCGGTTGGCGAGATTCCAGAGTTCTTTCCATCGCTCAGCCCGAGCGAAGGCGGCCAGAGTCTCACGGATTGGTAGAGAGTCGTGGTCTTCCGATTCGACCATCAAATCAATTAATTCCGCATCGTGAATCTGCGCTTCGACACTGACTTGTGGAGATAATTCAGGAGTGTGGAGGTCGAAGCGGCTGAGGGTTCCGAAACTGATGTTCGCGGTCTGAGGGGCAGGCAACTCAGCATTCTCCTCACCACAGAATATTCGTAGACACTGTAGTCCCCACTGAGCACCATGTGCTCCGGCTAGAAGATGGCCGAACTGGATGTTCCCCGACTCCCTCGCCCCAGGCAATTGGCATGAGGCAGACTCGCTATTGAGAGGAGTTAGTTTCGAAACTATCGTGGGATCGACTCGATGATCAAGGGCGATGTAGGCATCGCCTTGGCAGCGCAAATCCAACCAAATCTGGGCGTAACGATGAACCAGTTTGCGTACAATCATCGAGTCGACAGCCACGATGACGATGTCCGAGGTTGAGATGAGGGCAGGCTCTCGGACATCGAAAGGAATAGCTTCAATCCGAAGAAATTCGCTTTCGCAATCCTTCATTCGGTCGATGACCGCACTTACTTTGTGAACGCCGACATCGGCGGAAGAGAAGTTCTGATGCATTAGATTCGTTTCCTCAACATAATCTCCATCAATCAGTCTTAGCCGAACCGGTCCGATCCGATGAATCAATTCACCAGCCCGCAACGCCCGCACTAGGTGTGGCAGAAGATTCGAGCCGATGCCTCCCCCTCCAATCACCGATACGATAACCTCGCCATGCATCCAAGTGTTCTCTTCATATGTGCTCAATTTATTCACTTCCTTTGTTGCTCCCGCTTACTCTTCGCTTACGCTCAGTTCGGTTTCGGCAACCACCCAGCAGGGAAGCCCTACCGGGTGGCGCCTTACGTGATTCCGCGCCAATCGAGGCGCCGTGTCCACGGAGGACCTCAGATACCGCCGACGATTCCCGGCAACACCCTGACAGCCCCCACAGTAGCCCAGTCGGCCTCAGCCAGATCACCTGGCTGCACCATCCTGTCTCCTGCGAAGACCCAGGCACCCTCCATCCCAGCGACTCTCTCAAGAGTCTCCTGCTGGGTCAACTGAAGGGTTGTGTGTCCGGTTCTGTCCGCGATCATGACGCTAGTCGTAATCTCGCTCACCGCTCAACCTCCTGGTCTTCCATGCGTGCATCCCAATCTGCGGCGTCATCCGTCGCATTCTGACTTTGCAGCATACCAGAACAGCGCTATCCAGCATATATGAAGGCGACAAGGTTTCAGCCCTAGTAGGACGCAAATGCAAGCGCGCGAAGGCTGTGGTAAGTCGGGCTCAAAATTGATTTCTGTCGCATCTATATGAGTAGCCCACTCCTACTGTCGAAACCGCAAATTGACCCTTTGGAGAATTTAGTTGGTTGAAGATTAATGGTTGGAAAGACCCAAAAGAAGACATCATTGTTTTAGGGGCGTTATCATGGTTCAATCAGGCGCCTCTAGGAAGGTCAAAGGGTTCGAATCATTGGCTTTGGAATTGAAATCCAGAAACTGGGATATTGTGGTTGATGAAAGGAATAAAGCCTTCATTACACCATTCGAGAACGATTTGGAAAAATGGGAATTAGAAGTTCATTTCACAAATGAATCAGATTATCTGGTGAGTTCTCGTTCTCGTTGGTATCTTACGGAACATCAAGTACGAATGCTCGGAAAAACATTCGATCGACTGAATGATGAGAATTCAATCGGTATTTTCGGATCAGAAATTGGAATCAATCAGAAACTGCGTTGCTTTGAAGTCAAAACATTCTCTGAGATTGAAAGAGAAAAAGCCCTCGATTCCTTCTTCGAAACCATTGCTGAAAACACCGATACCTACGGACGTTGGTCGGAAACAGTAAGGGATGCGGCTGAACACATTGTCAAGTTGAGTGAAATCAAGGAACTTGAAGATAGAATTGTCAAGACCGATTGGCAGAATGAGGAATTGGAGTCTCGTCTGAAGATTTTGACCGAGGCATTTCTGCGTGAAGTGGATGAGGAATCGGCCCAAAGGGCCGATTGAATCAGCGTCGGTTGATTGATGTGCGCCTTTGAGGTCGCAGTTGCATGGTGAGCGAGGCTCAGGCGGGTGATTCGGCTGATGTCGGCGGTGGCTTGGAGGCGAGCACGCCGCTACGGGTCGTAACCGCAGCGGCGATTTTCGACGGTCACGACGCTGCCATCGGAATCTTCCGTCGCATCTTCCAATCAATGGGCTGCGAAGTTATCCACCTCGGTCACGATCGTGGTGCAGACGAGGTTGCCAGAGCAGCCATCCAAGAGGACGCGCACGCCATCGCAATCACCTCCTACCAAGGCGGCGCCGTCGAGATGTTCACTCACACCAAGGAGTTGCTCGACGAGGCAGGATTCGAGCACGTCTTCCTCTGCGGAGGTGGAGGAGGAACTATCCTGCCGTGGGAAATCAAGAAGCTGCGCGACGATGGTATAGCCCGAATCTACTCGCCCGACGATGGACGAGAAATGGGGCTCACTGGAATGGTCGGCGACGCAATCGAAGAAGCCAGCAAGACAGACCTGCTCGACCCAGCGCGATTCAACAGCCTCTCTGGCCCGGTCAGCGCAGATCAGCACGGCTCGGTGGCAAAACTGCTGACCCTTGCCGAAAACGCAGACGACTCTCACTACCGAGCCGTTCTCGAGCGCGTGCGCTCTACCCCAGCCGAGCAAGCCTGTCCAGTCGTCGGACTGACTGGCACGGGAGGTGCAGGAAAATCCAGCCTGACTGACGAGCTGATGCTCCGAATCCAGCGCGATAACCCCGGAGCGAAAGTAGCACTCCTCGCCACCGACCCAACCCGCAAGCGAACCGGTGGCGCCCTGCTCGGCGACCGCATTCGCATGAACAGCCTAGCCGATGACAACTTGTTCATGCGTTCATTCGCAAGCCGAGCAAGCGGTCGAGAAATCGCCGATTGCATCGACCGCGCAATCGAAGCCTGCCAAGCGGTAGGCTTCGACCTAGTTCTCGTAGAGACCAGCGGAATCGGCCAAGGCAATGACGCCATTACCGAGGTAGCGGACCTGTCCCTGTACGTCACGACTAGAGAGTATGGAGCACCGAGCCAACTCGAGAAGTTAGCAGCACTCGACTTTGCAGACATCGTCGTCCTCAACAAATTCGACCGACCTGGAGCCGAAGACGCGCTCACAGAAATCCGCAAGCAATTCAAGCGAAACCGCGAGATGTGGGACGCCAAGAACGAGGACCTCCCCGTAGTTCCAACCATCGCCAGCCAATTTGCTGACGCTGGAGTCGACAAACTATGGCAGCACCTCGCCGGTCTGCTCAACGACCAGCACGGACAAGAATTCGCGTCGGCAGAAGCCCGACTCGGCGCCGACGGCCTACCACACCGATCAGCACCAATCCCACCCGAGCGCCAAGGCTACCTCGCAGAAGTCGCAGCATCGGTGAGAGATTACCACGCGCGCACCGAAGAAGCAGCTAGCAATGTGCGCCTCGTTCAACAACTCGAAGCCGCCGCAGCCCAAATGCGCAAGTCAAACCGACTAACCTCGGCAGCAGACCTCACCGCAGAAGCGGAGGAAGTCCGCAAGCGAGTCCCCGAATCAGCATGGCAGATGCTAGCAGAATTCGACGAGCGCGCGCAAGCATACCGCTCAGGCAAAGCAACCTACACCGTCCGAGGCCGCGACATCGAAGTCGAAACCACAACTGAGACACTCAGCGGCCTCGACCTCCCCCGAGTCGCCCTTCCAGACACCGATGACTGGGGCGACAAAATGCGCTGGATCCGCTCAGAAAACATCCCCGGCGCATTCCCATTCACAGCAGGAGTTTTCCCCTTCAAGCGCGAAGACGAAATCCCAATCCGAATGTTCGCCGGCGAAGGCAGCGCAGAACGCACCAACAAGCGCTTCCACTTCCTCTCCGAAGGCCAACCATTCAACCGACTCTCAACGGCCTTCGACTCACCTTCCCTCTACGGTAGAGACCCGCAAACCCGACTCGATATTTTTGGAAAAGTCTGCGAATCCGGCGTATCGATCAGCACCGTAGACGAGATGGAGCGGCTCTTCGAAGGATTCGACCTCTGTGCACCGAACACCTCCACCTCGAAAACCATCAATGGAAACTACTGGTGGCACCTCGCGGCCTTCTTCAACGTCGCAATTCGCCAACAAGTGGCCAAGTTCGAGGCCGAGAACGGGCGCCTCCCGAACGAGGACGAGCGAGCGGAGATTAAGGCGTGGGCATTGAGCAATGTGCGCGGGACCGTCCAGGCCGACCAACTCAAGGAATCGATGGGGCAAAACACGCTGGTTTTCAACCTCGACACGGCTCTTCGGATGATGGGCGACGTCGCCGAATACTACGTCCAAAACGGCATACGCAACCACTACTTTGTCTCGATTTCGGGCTACCACATCGCCGAGGCCGGTGCGAATCCGATCACGCAGGCTGCGCTGACGCTGAGCAACGGCCTGACTTACGTTGAATTGTTCCGAGCCCGTGGGCTCGACCCCGACAAATTCCTACGAAATTTCAGTTGGTTCTTCTCCAATGGAATGGATCCGGAATACGCAGTAATCGGGCGCGTGGCGCGACGTATCTGGGCGATTGCGATGCGCGATGTGCATGCGGTGGGGCATCGCGGTCAGCAGTTGAAATATCACATTCAATCGAGCGGACGCTCGCTGCACGCGCAGGAATTCACTTTCAACGATTACAGAACGACTTTGCAGGCTTTGTACGCGCTTGCTGACAATGCAAATTCGCTTCATACGAATTCGCGCGACGAGGCATTCGGGACTCCGACTGAAGAGACAGTGCGCGATTCGATGGCTATTCAGATGATTCTCGCAAAGGAGTACGGATTGCTCGCCAATGAGAATCCAATGCAGGGCTCGCATCTCAGCGAATGGCTGACCGACCGCGTCGAGGATGAAATTCTGCGAATCTTCGAGGAAATGCATCGACGCGGCGGAGTTCTTGGTTCTCTCGAGGTGAATTATCAGAGGAATCGGATTCAGGATGAATCGATGGTTTACGAGCATCGAAAGCACTCGGGAGAGTTGCCCATCGTCGGCGTTAACACATTCATCAATGAGGAGGCTGCGAGCCTATCGGCAGATGATGCAGACGCTTTCGATGTCGATGTCACGCGCTCGGATGAGGGAGAGAAGCGCATGGTCATCGAGCGCAATCAGGCATTCAAGGACGAGCACGCCGCGAAGGCTGAGGAAGGGCTTGCTCGACTCAAACAGGTCGCCCGCGACGGCGGCAACCTGTTTGAGGTGATGATGGATATCGTCGAGTATTGTTCAGTCGGCCAAGTTACTCAGGCCTTGTTTGAGACCGGTGGCAAATTCAGAAGGAACATGTGAAATCATTGCATTGACTTGAATGTCACAGCGGCCAAGGCACCGGCGGCGAATTGTGGAACCAGATGGATCCACAGGTCATTAGCTTCGATGACGCCACTTGTGAACAGCGCGCCGGTCACAGCCGGATTGAATGAGCCGCCGGAGATTCCACCGACGGTCAGCGCTCCGGCGAGCACGACGAAGGCGATCGCAGCACCGTAGTACCCGTTGCCGGCGGTCGCCTCGCTGGTCGCTACATTCAGAATCACGAAGACCAGCGCAAAAGTGTACAGAAACTCAGAACCCAAAGCAGGAACCAATTCCATCTCAAGAGCAGAGACATCCGCATCGGTGAACAGCACATTAGCAGACACCAGAGCCGCGGCAGCACCAGCGATTACCTGAGCCGCGATATACGGCGCGACCTCATCCTTCTCACACGCGCCGCGCATCCAAACCCCTACAGTAACTGCCGGGTTGAAGTGTGCCCCGGAGACGTGCCCAAGGCCGTATATCATCACCATCAGGGTAGCGGCGATGGCGAAGGGAGCGTAGTCACCCGCGGAACCGTGAACGGCGGCGGTGCAAATCGTCAGAGCGAGAAAGAAAGTCCCGATGAATTCGGCTATCAGCTTGTGTTGCAGCGTATGCTGAGACATGGTATTGGCCCGAAACCGAACGCCCATGAACATTCGCGCAGTCGCTCACAAGAATTCGTAGGGCTCGTTAGGCGGTCCAGGCAAAGGAAGGGCTCGGCGTTCCATGAGTTCTTCGCCTTTCTTGGTATTGAGTTCATCATCGATATCGAACCAGTGGTCGAGTCTCATTTGGTGTCCTTCATCGCCCTTCAACAACTCTGAGTCAATAACCCACGCAAGCCTGCAGGGGTCCATTTCTGAGACTCGAAGCCAGATGCGCTTGGGAAGGCTCTCACCATTCCTCGGCCCACACAACTCCACCATCTCGAAGACGTCTTCGCCCTCCTCGACAACGTAGATTGCAATAGTCGGGCCAAATGGTAAGCCTGGTATTCTGCGAGTGCCGATTGCGGCTTGCTCGAAGCAGACCCAATCTTCGCCGCTCTGAGAGCGCGCTGAGATTTCTGTTGTGAAGCCGGATTCGAGGGCTTCTCGAGTAAGTTCGGCTCGCGCGAGCAGGTGAATTAGGCCGGTTGGCAGTTTTGCCGACGAACGGTCTTCTGCTTCGAGTTCTAAGGCGGTGCGCCCGTAGGCGAACTCGGCTTGTGCGATGTCGTTGACATTCGCCGATGCGTAATCGCGCACCGTGGTCAGTGTCCAGCTTTGGTTTCCGATTGTGTTTGTACCCATTTTTTTCAGCCCCAGTTGATCGAACCGAGCGGCGAATCGGTCGGGGATTGGGCAACTGTTCAATCCTTGAGGATTGATTCCTATTGCCCCCCCGGCTCTCGTCGCTCGGCGGTAATATCTTACATCGATTCGACACTATATTAACAGTTCCCGAAGGAGTCAGTTTCACTTTGCCTGAGGACCCACTAACCCTCCATAGAATCAATTGAATTACTCGGTGCTCATGGCTAGGTCATGATATCGAAGAATCGGGAGAGGGCGCTGGTCACCGGCGCGTCGAGCGGGATCGGACTTGAGATAGCGCGGATTTTGGGCGCGCAGGGCTGTGATTTGGTGGTCACTGCGCGGCGGCGAAAAGAACTCGAAGCGCTGGCCGAAGAACTCACCAGCGCTAATTCAATCGATGTGAAAGTGATAGTTGCAGATCTGTCAGAAGAAATCGGTGTCTCAAATTTGATTCGCGAAGCCGGCGAGGTTGACATCCTAATCAACAACGCCGGCTTCGGTTTCGTGGGCAAGCACACAGCGCTCGACCAAGCCGGTCAACTGAACATGATCGATCTCAATGTCAGAGCGCTGACCCATCTGGCGCGCCACTACTCTGCTGAAATGAAGGCGCGCGGCTCGGGCCGTATCCTCAACGTCGCTTCAATCGCTGGTTACCAACCCGGCCCGAACATGGCAGTCTACTGCGCCACCAAGGCATACGTTCTCTCGTACACGCGCGCGTTACATTCTGAGTTGAAGAAAAGTGGTGTATCTGTAACCGCTCTCTGCCCGGGTTTCGTTGAGACCGGTTTCCAAGAGGTTGCTGGAATGGAATTGGGTGCCCTTGAATTATCAGGAGCTGTTCCTGCTGACAAGGTAGCGAAGACGGCGGTAAAGGCCATGCGCAAAGGGAGAAGGGAAGTTATACCTGGTTTATTGAACAAGCCAATTCCCTATGCAAATAGATTGGTTCCAATTAGCCTAAACCTAGCTGTAGTGAAGAGACTCATGTCGTGATTATCTCTGACATCTTGGGCAGTAAAATGTCGAACGACCGGATTGAACGATACGTCGAATCCTACCTCCACAACTTTCCTGCTTGCAAGTATCTCCCTCTCTGTTGAAAACCATGAATTGTTGAGGGAAGTAGCCTAAATCACCCGAACCATCTACGCCTCGGAAATCAGAAATCGTTGAGCCCCCGGCTTCGATAGCTTCGAAAATTACCTCATTGGTAAATTTGTGAATTTTCTCAACCGCGACAACAATACGTTGAGTTTTGCCTGCCACTTCAGCCGCTGTTTTCGTAGGAGAAATTCCAGAGCGGTGGAGGATTTCACTAACGTAGATATTGCCTAATCCTGCGACAATTCGCTGATCGAGCAGCACGGTCTTGATCGGGCTGCGCCGCCCGTGCAATCCAGCTTTCAGGCGCTCGGGCGTGAACTCATCAGTCAACGGCTCCGGCCCCAAGCCAGCGAGCAATTTGTGCTCACCTTCAATCGCCGTCTCAAACAGATCCATTATCCCGAATCGACGATGGTCTGTGTAAGTCGCAGTCAGGGCGCCATCGTCGAATTCAACATACACGTGATCGTGCTTGCCTTGCCCATCAGCATCGATAGTCCAAACCCCAGTCATCCCTAGATGACTCAGCCAGGTCAAGCCATTGTCGAGCCTAATCAACAGATACTTCGAGGCTCGCCCGATGGCTTCCACGCGAGCCCCAGTCAAGTCCTCCTCGAAGCCATCGGGAAATGGAAAACGCAAGTCAGGCCGGCGCAAATCGACGAAGCTCACGCGCCGCCCCACCCAGTGCGGAACCAGCCCACGTCGCACAGTCTCAACCTCGGGCATCTCAGGCATGGGAGCAAGTGGCAACGGCAAGCAAATCATGCTGCCGGAGAGCGAATCTACCGAAGGAGAGTCAGGGACTAGTGGCCGGAGAATCATTCAAGTCCCAAGAACTAGAGGCCGACGCATGGAAGAAGACAGCCCCCCTGAAACTCAGCAGGTATTCTCTGGACAAGCAGCGACTCTCGAAGGTAACCCCCAGCCAGTTCACTACACCTCGGCACAACAACCTCAACTCGACAATACGATGGG
>CAYFHB010000041.1:0-1469 GCA_964342705.1 uncultured Candidatus Poseidoniales archaeon | reverse complement strand
CAACAAATCCTCCGAACTCGGGGCCTGAAGTACTCTATGTCCAAGGTATGAGCAACCCTGGTATCGTAGGACAATATCCCGAAACCCAAGCGACTGTTGCATTGGTCCTCAGCATTGTAGGCCTCGTAATGTGCGGATTGTGCACAGCAATTCCGGGTGTCATCATGGCAAATACGGCCATGGCTACAACCTCACAACATCTCGGTCATCCCGATCATGGCTTGGCACAGGCGGCTAAGATCATCGGTTGGATTACGATTGGAATCTGGGTATTGGTCATTCTATTCTACCTCTTCATCGGGGTATTAATGGTCGGAGCTGGAGCCGCAAGCGGCGATTTCTGAACCATTTTTGTGATACATCAACTTCTGAGACAGTGGAAGACCGCGTGTTGCTCCTCGAATACGGAGATGTCAATGACTTCGATTAATTCGAGGTGTTCGGACTCTTCGATGACGCTTTTTGTGTGAGCGAATCTAGCGTCATCGCCGCCTTCCATCCAGCGCTCGCTGGCGGCTTTCAGTGAGAGGAGAGCGGTGCCGCCTTCGGCGAGGAAGGCCGAGGTCATACGGGTGAAGGTCTCGGCCTGATCGCCGATGCTGAGATCCTGATGTAACCAATCTGCCTTGCCTCGCAAATAGGGTGCAATCGCCATCGGATTTCGAGCGTCGCCCAGCACCGGAACGAGTCCGGGCCGACTCTCGGCAAGTTTGACCAAATCACGCATCATTCTCGGAGAAATATCGACAGCGACGACCTGCCCCTCGTGATGATTCCCCGCTCCACACACGCTGTCGTGAATGTGACTAACAGTCCCACCTGAAGACGCTCCAAGATACAGGCAAGTAGAACCAGAATCGGGCAATAGAGCCGCTGGTGAACCTTCGGTTTTCATCAAACTTGCAGCAACTTTCGAGCGGGTCGGGTCCCAGCGGCGCCACTCATTTCGACCATCCCGCTTGCGTCGCTCTCCCCTGACAGAGACGCCTTTGACGGCATTGCGGGACCACAGTTGTCGGCCCTCTCTGCGGATGCCCCAGGCGAGTTTTACGGGTTTTGCCATTGGCTCACCTGCGCTTTGGAGGCTTGGGGAATTTTGCCTTGATCGCCTCGGTTTCCTTGTGGATTTCTGCCACCTTTTCTTCGGTCCACGGCTCACCACCGAAATGGTCGCAGCGGACCGCGATGGAGGCCTTGCCGGCGAGGAATCTGGCTATCTTGCCGCGGACCCATCGCGGGGAGCGGGAAATCTGTGGCATGCTGAACAGGATGGCTCCGTGCTTAGGCGGTGCTGCGCCACGGCGGTGCGCCGCCATCGCAGCGTGCGCACCGAGAACTTGCAGGGAACCTGATGGCATTCTTGCTAGGCGCTCGCGCCCGCCCGCGAGGGTAACGAGTCGGGCGGCACCGAGCGGGCCGACCAATGCTGAGAGGCTGGGTAGGTGTTGGTTAGCGAGGTCGCGGATCGC
>CAYFHB010000040.1:0-10761 GCA_964342705.1 uncultured Candidatus Poseidoniales archaeon | reverse complement strand
GGATTCCATTCAAGCGATGGATTCACACTCACCCACAAGATGCATATTGGTCTTCGACGGACCTGGATAGTCTCCTCATATTCTCTGAGATTCTTGAGGAAGCTCTGGTGCTTGGTCATGATCACTTCAAGCGAGCGTCTCGTAGGGCGGAGCCGGTTATTGACTGCCTCGAGCGCGGCAGTCCACTCGAATTCTGGACCGATGAGCCGATTATGAATTACTCAGATTTCGAGGTGCCCGTGCATGGACGCTGAACTCAATGCAGCCCTCGCGCGTGTAGCGGATGTCATGCGCGCTCGGGACCCCGACGAAATCGGGGTTACGATCTCTGTCTTGGTCGAAGCAGTCATCGATGAGGTGCCGGATGACGAGCTCCTAGAACTCGTTCGATTAGCGATGAGTTCAAGGCAGACGACGGTGACTCTACCCGAGGTGGTCAAAGGTGTCCTCGGTCTGGTTCGATGGCGCGAGTCGGCGGCCTGAGCCGCCTTCACGAAAAGCCTCGAAACGGCTCGAAATCGAGGCCGAGATGCGTAATTTCGACATACCCTTTATGTGCCATCTGAAGTCCGGTAGAACTCCGGCCGACAGAGACGAGCCGTTGAAGCAGTTATTTTAACGGTTATTTTTCCATTTATTGGAAAAAAACGTCAATTTGGCCTAACGCGTAAAGAAGTGATATTATGTGCGATAAAAATCCAGAATGCAATGCAAACGAAACGAATATTGAGGCAAATGAACTCATTTGTTCAGAGTGTGGAGTAGTTGTAGATAACGACCCATTCGAACAACCTTGGCAAGCGGGTGAAGCGTTGGGTGATTTCGACTCTCGACGACCTCGCAACAGGCGCCATCTCGGCGGTGTAATCGATAGGTCCGACCCAGAGGCACGAAGAAATCGTAGGAATCGTGATCTAATCCGAACAGAGCGAAGAAATCGAGAACACGCGAGGTCACAATTCGAAAGAGAACTCATCGAAATCATCGATAGTCTCAACGAAACACCGGAAGTCAAGCGACGATTGGAGCAACTAATCGACCAGTTAGGTGGTCTTGTTGGCTCGAAGAAGTTGGGCAAAACTCGATTGCACCCGAAGGGGCTATCGTCAAAGGAACGCGCACTGATGAAGCGACGCGCCTACATCGTCTGGGCGATGAAGAGACTCAATCAGGAGGGAATCCCAATTGATACAGAATCATATCAAGACGATTGGGCTATTGAAGATGTCTTTCAGGACCGAATCATCAAGAAGTTTGACAAATTAATGAAGTCGGTCACAAGGCCCGAACAGGCGCTTTATCCAAAGGGCCAGAACGGTTACTTGCAGCACCGCCGAAGTGAATTGAACCGGTTATTGAGTCAGGCTCGTGGTAAGTTGGATCAGCTCTTCGGAATTCAGTCTGCTGATACACTGATTCGGCATACTGAGGATTTCTTGGCTGCTCTCGGTGAGCCTATCAAGGATCCAAATTCGCAGAACATCGGTGAAACATGTAACCTAGGAATTTCGCGATTAATCGTTGAATCGATTTGTCGAGCTGCACAGGAGTTGAACTACACGGCCTTTGAGATAAAGCAAATCCGCAAGGCATTCGGCTTCCGCGGGCGCCGGTTTTCTGATGCATTCACCAGAGCTCTTGCGGCTGCAGAAGCAGAGGAAGAGTGAACTCATTTGGTGCCTTTTCCCACCAACCATGAATCGAGATTTTGATTCAGTCAAGTGGGCCGTCCGTTAGAGGCGGTAGTGGCCCTGGACCTGGATTGCGCCTGTCGAAATTAGCCCATGCTGGCCCCGGCATCAGTCTCATCCTCTCGCGGATGGTGATCATCGGCTCCAGTAATTCCCCGAATCTCTCGACGTGTCTGCTCATATCTAATTCCCCAACCTCGAAACGCATCATGATTACTCCGTTATTCTCAGGGTTTTCATGTTCACGAGATCGTCGCCATCCAGCTGCTTCGAGCATCATGTTTACCAAATCCACTTCGATTTGATTGCGAAGAGTAATCCTGGTGTCGTAATTTGAGAAGGTGACTCTAAACTCTCTTCCTGCTAGTGGAAGCATAAGCGCAGTCGTGCCGATTTGGCATCGGAGTATAACACTCCACAGCCGCGGGAAAATGACTGTGGCTCGTATCGCAATCTCCTCTGCAGCGTTTCTAGCCTCCTGTATTTCCTGCTCAGCTATGTCTCGGGCTCGGTGTTCTAGATCCATCGGACCGCCCATTTCACGCTGAGCATCCATACGCATTTCTTCTTCTCTGATTCGAAGCCTTGCGGCCTCATGCAGGATGGGATTTAGTGTGTCAATTCGACGAGCAGAATTAGAATCATCGAGTAAGGCGAGTACGATTCCTCCGAGTGCATCTCCGAGGACTAGCCGACGTAATTCTGGAGTTTCAACAACGCAAATGTGATTTCTGGCCCCCCTCGAAAATTGAATTCGACCTTCTTGACCGTACCCAATCGCACGGACTCTGAAACGACTACCGTGAGGGCCATCACCTGGCGTGACACTCCACTTGACTCCGGATGCGCCCTCGATGAGGAATCGACCTTTCTCTTCATCAACGGTGACTTTCTCATGCTGGAGGATTCCTGCTAGGAATTCGATACCTTTCTTGTTCTCATCATCCAAACCCGAATCCCCAGTCGTGAGCAGGCCGTACTGTAAGCAACGGAATCGCATATGTTCAGGATGGCTCACTGGTGAGAGTGCCCAGTTCAGAAGCCTTGCTATCAGAATGGGATTTGCAGGAAATCGTCGTGTATTCCACCGTGTATCATTCTTCATTCGTAGTAACAGACGCCCTCGCTTGATAACGAAGTTCTTGCAGATTAGCATCTCATCTTTTCGAATCTCAGAATAGTCTTCGATTGATCGCCACCTCTTGAACCACTCAAATCGTCCTAGATAATCAGCATTGATTCCCAATCTATTTCTGAATAATCTATTGAGGTAGGCCAGTCTCTGTTGGTTTCCATAAAGCGATTCAATCGTATTATCTCCCAAGTATACGAGCACCGGATGTATGCAGACTTCTGCGGAATGCCGTTGTTCCAGACCGGTGAATTGACGATGAGGTCCTCTGCTGATTGGATCCACTGCAGAAGCGACATTCATTGTTAGAATCAATGCCTTCCAATCGATGCTGTCTGCGTCGTCTCGAAGAAGCATTTTCTCAAGTGTGAGGTATGGGATCTGGACTGGAACCCCGTCCATCCAGAACTGGTTCCTCGTCCAACTGAGGTAGGTTCCATCGGGAAGGATTCCACCTCGTTGTAACCTGCGTCGTGCTTGGACGGAAATTGGGAATTCTGCTGCACTGTCGATTTCCTCTTTCATCTCATCATCGAGTTTCCACTCTGGAGGGGGCCCTCCAATCCATCTGGATTCATCTACATCAGGTGGGTCCATCATCCACTGGATATCTGACCCTTGTTTCGAATCGAGGTATGACCAGAATTCACCTCGATGTCCTCGAACGAGGCCAAAGTGGGCCACAGTATTCTCTAGATCTTTCTCTTCAGGCTTGATTGTAGACCCACCGTAGGTCAGAATCGGCATGAGGATTTTGCAGATGCTGCACCTCTCGTTCTGACCATCTCGGCCACAGCAGTCACAGGTACTCATTCGACACCCTCCAAATCTTCTCGATTTCCACCGAATCTCTCGAAGAGGAACTCGAGATGGCCCCGTAACTCATTTTCCTCGGGGGTCAAATCTTCGATGCTCTGAGCGATGACGCTACGGGTGATTGCTCGGTTCTCCTCAATCTCCTCAGCTGTTTCAAACTCGATATCGTGCCAATCTGGGTCCTCCTCATAATCGGCATCTTCTTCGAATCCATCATCCCATGGTTCCTCATCCTCTTCGTAGTACTCTGGATCCTCGTTGATGTATCGGTCTACGAGTTCATCCCACCATGATGGTGATGTGGTGGAACGCTTCTGCCAATTCGGGTATTTCTTCAGCATATCCAGCATACATCGAACCGTGTGAACCTGAGTATTACTGTCTACGTCATTGTGCAATGAGAGCAGGTAACTGACGGCGATGTCAGCACACGGAATATCGTGATTCGCCTGACTATCGATACACAGATGGAGTCCACGATCCAGTGCTGACGGAATCAATGATTCATCCGGAATCGCTCGGACGTCGAATTTCCTTGGGTGCATTGTTGGCAAGATGAGATAGAGTAATCCACTCCTGCCTCGAACTCGCAAGGCCTGTCGTTCACCATTTATGTTCGCAGGGTCCAGAGACGAATCTTTTCCAAGCGCTTCAACGGCTTCACGGAGGAAATGAATCGACTTACTCTGATTGCTCTTGAGAGTCCACGTCTCTTGCTCCGCGTGCCAGCACCAGAGCAAGAGGTTCAACCTCTCATATCCTTGGCTGGTAGGCGGCTCTAGAGTCCACGATATCAGGAGCCGCCAGATTCTTGCATCGACTGGAACCGGTAGAGGGGTCAATTTTCCGTCGCGCAAGGCTAGTAGACAAAAACGGCCATTGACAACGACGAGCTTTGGAACCACAATCTTGTTCATCACGATATCAATCATCAGTTCTTGATTCTGAACGAACGGTAACCAACCCGCTGCTGGACGGCCACCTTGCTCATCGATGATTGAGATATCTGCCTCAAAGAAATCGCGTTTTGGAGCGTCTTCACCATGCCGGTGCTGTTCCATGAGGTTGTTCCATTTCAGATATGGATGTTGGAGATGACGAATCGATAAATCCTGCATCTCATCAAAAATTCTTGAATCGATCCCATGCCAGGAGCTGATTCGGAACCAGTGTGCGATGTCGTCGACGACACCTAGAGCGAACTTCCTCAGGCTACAGGACATCGCCATCAGGAATGCAGCCCAATCGCTAATCCTTCGTGCACGAGCAGGATTTGACAACCAGATGGCGATGTCTCTCAGTGGAAGAGGTCCAGGGAGAGCCAAGCCATCGATGCTGACATCTCCCTCGAAATCAACAGAAATATGCGAACCTCCCGGTAATGGCAGCCTCTCAACATAATGAGATCCATGAATTTCGACCAGCCTCAGATATCTCTGCCACTCCTCAGCCTCGCCCTCCTTCCAATCACTTGTTCGTCCACGCTTGGTTCGGAAGGCACGTGGCAACTCAGAATCAACGGTCAGTCGTTCGACGAGCATCTGAAACCGCTGTTCCTCCGGCAACCCACGACCCTCCTTTAGCAGACGATTCATCGGTGCGATCTGCTCGTCTTTCGGGAAGTCTGAATTAGGCAGACCAGTGACGCCACGTGCTACGATTGAGCAGATTCCACAGCCGTGAATGAATTGAGTTCTAGCATGTCCGCACCAGCAATTGCGAGTCATCTCTCATAGAGAGACTCCCAGACTATTTGAAGAGGCAAAGAAAACCACCCCCTCGACTAGTGAATTAACGCAGCCGTGCCGGGTGAGTATTGAAGGTAGGAAGCACGTTCGATACACGATGGCCACCCTTGACGGAGCCCACTTCTGCCCGCGCGACGGCTCCACGCTCGTTCCTCCCACAGAGTCTGACCGCTCGGCCTACTTGCGCCACGGAATTCACCACTGCAACGCCTGTTCAGGTATGCTCCTCAACGCCGAAGCCGCCGAAGACGCAATCTGCGCAACCAAGCTCGAGAAGATGCACGAAGGCTTCATCGAAGAAGGGACTGAGGTCGACATCGATTGTCCCTTCTGCGATTCTCATATGCGCGTGCGAAAATTCGCCTTCCAACGCATCGATGGCAGCCTGACTGAACCGATAGAAATTGACGGCTGCCCGGATTGTATCTCATTTTGGTTGGACGCGGGCGAACTCCAGAGGTTATCACCGCCAGTGAACGGTGAACGCCCAGCCCGCGTCGAAGCCAACACCCTCGCCGTAGTCCTCGAAATCCTCTTCCAATTGCCAATCGTGCTCCTCTGACCGCACAGCCATCTAGCCTTCACAATCAGAGCGCGCCACCGACGAGAAGTCCAGCGAAAACAAACATCAGAACGCCCATCGCACCATCGATCAAGTGAGCCCGCGCCCGAAGGTAATCCACAGCCCCAGTGTCCGATAGAACGGCTGCGAGGCTAACATACCAAGTGCCATCAATCACCAATCCCAGCGCACCCATCCCTATGAGCGTCTGAAGACTCGCACCAGGCTCGATGAAGGGCGCGTAAATCGCCAACATCCAAGCCAGGATTTTCGGATTGAACAACGCGATCAAAAAACCCTGAACAAAGCCATCCCGCTGCTGCGAGGTAACATCCGCCTCCGCATCACCCATCCCATCAGAAGGACCGGCTCGCGCGTGCCGAAGGAAGACGATTCCAAGGTAGATTAGCAACGCAGTTCCTCCCCAACGAAGCACTTCCTCGGTCGCCGGATGAGCCGCTAACGCGACCGACAAACCAGCAGCGGTGGAGAAGGCGTAGATTCCGAATCCAATACCGTGACCAACGCCAGTAGCAACACCCATCCTTTTGCCACCGGCCACGGTATTGCGAATTACCACAGCCACCGATGGCCCGGGGGAAATCGCTCCTAGAATCAGCACCACTGAAAGGCCGAACCAAGCCTCAGGAGTCATAGAAACAACTCCTCAGTAAGCCTATTCTTGCCACTCCGCAATACCATCAAGCATCAGCGTACATCGACTCGATGACATCCGCCCAATTCTCACGAATCTGCTTGCGGCGAATCTTCAGAGTGGGCGTCAATTCGCCGTAATCAACAGACAAATCACGCGGCAGAATCGCGAATTTCTTCAACTGCTCAGGATTGCTGAACTCACCGTTCAACTCATCGACAGCAGCCTGAATCTCAGCCCGAATCTCCGCACTTCCAGTGAAGGCCTCGAGGGACGAACCCAATTCTTCCAACTTGGCCAATTGCTCATTAGGATCCTTCGGGATATCATTCGGATCTATCCCAAACTTATCGCGAATAATCGCGCCAGCATCCAGCGTGAACAGTGCGCTGCAGTACTTACGGCCATCGCCGACAAGGAAACACTGCGAGACTAGAGGAATCGACTTCATCGTCTCCTCGATGACGAGAGGTGCAATGTTCTTGCCACCGCTCGACACATAGATCTCCTTCTTGCGACCGGTGATGAAAACGAATCCATCATCATCGATCTTTCCAACATCACCGGTGTGCAACCAGCCATCTGAATCGATTGTCTCGGCGGTTGCCTCTGGATTGTTGTAGTAACCCTTCATCACGTGCTCACCGCGCATCAGAATTTCACCATCTCCCGCGATCTTCATCTCGGTGCCAGGGAAAGCCCGACCGACCGAACCGATGCGCATTGCACCCGGAGCATTCAGTGTAGCACCCGCCGTATCCTCGGTCATTCCGTAGCCTTCGTAGATTGGAATATCCAACGAGTGGAACAAACGTAGAATATCGTGGTTAATCGGAGCAGCACCGGTGATAGCAAAGCGGCAATTTGCAAAGCCTATCTTCGCCTTCAGCTTACCCTTGATCTTCCCGTTGATGCCCGGAATCTTCAGCAGAATACGCAAAATCGCCTTCGCATCCAGCGCCGCCTTGACATTCGAGTAAATCTTCTCGTAAATCCGCGGAACCCCGATGAACAAGTGCGGCTGAACCTCCTTCGCATAATCCACAACGTGGATTGGCGAATCAACAACGTGCATGTGCATCGCCTGCCGCACACAATAACCGCAATCGACCAGTTGCCCGAAAACGTGAGCCAGCGGCAGCCAAGAGACGTATTTCTCGCCCTGCTCATAAGTGAAAATCTGTGCAACAGCGTCCAATTCGAACTCCATATTGCGGTGCGTCAACATCACACCCTTCGGGTTCCCAGTCGTCCCGCTCGTGTAGATTAGCGAAGCCACATCGTCGCCCTGAATCGCCTCCGCACGCTCGCTAACGACCGAATCAGCAAGTGAATTACCCTTTGAGTAAAATTCGGACCAACTCATCATCTTTGGATGGTCCAAGACCTCGACCCCGTCGAAGACCACAACGTGTTCGACCGTATCCAGATTCGCCAAAGCCTCGTGAAGCCTGTGAATTGGCATCTTCGCAGGGTCGCCCCCAGCCATCGGATTATCACCGACGAAAACGATCCTCGACTGCGAATTGCCGACAACCCATTCGACCTCTTCAGGCGAGCAAGTGTGGTAGACTCCGACCACGGCCCCACCGGCCATTTGACCGGCAGCGTAGCAGGTGTACCACTCAGAGCGGTTGTAAGAGTAAATCGACAAATTTTCGCGTGCCTCGTAGCCCAGAGCGATAAGCGACTTTGCGATATTCATTGCATTTGCATTGTACTCGCCCCAAGTCATCGTCTCCCAAGCGCCCGCGTCATTCTTCCACGAAATAGCGGGCTCGTTCTCGTATTCTGCTGCATTCTTCATCAGATGTTGTGGGATGAACATGGAATCAACCAAAGGCTGTATGATGATGATTCCCTTAAGGAGATTCTCTAGGGTGAGAATTCGGCATTGATTCGTGCGAATCAGGGTAGTACCGCTGTTACATTCGCGCGCCAATCGGCCCCGCCGTTGCGATTTGCTAGGGGTGAAGCGGGGCTTGGATGCCAGCAGGTTGTGACTTCGACATCGGTGTCTGATAGGGCTTCAGTGGCACGTTTTTCTGAGAATTTACCGACGCCGATGACACGTTCGATTCCTAGTATTTCGACCACCTCGCGGAGGTGGTCGTCGCACCGCTCGAGCAGGGCGCGAGCGGTGGGTCCTGCGATCTTATCGGGCGTGATATTTGTTGCACGCTCGCCTGAGAAAAGCATCAGCGGGCAGTGATTGACGATGAAGACCCGCTGAAAGATCGCTGCTGAATTTCCATAATGGTCAGCGAGCAGACCCCACAGGCGGGTGCCGCTGACCTCTTCCTTTGGCCAATCGAGCCCGGTCACGGGCCGCTTGGCGTGCGGATTCCGCGGTTGACCCACGGGAAGATCGCGGATTCCGAGCAGGTCCCGCACGACAGCAGTGGCAGCGAAGGGGATGCCCATCTGCCCCATCCCGTGCGGGCCTGGATTCATTCCCAGAAGCAGTGTTGTCGCACCGCCGCCAGCAGCCATCTCAACATAGGCACGGTGCGGTTCCCACGCATAGGCAAGCGGATTGTACACTGCATCCACCGAACCTTCCGCGACTAGAGTGTCGGCGAAGGGTTCGACATCGTCGCGCAGTCGAGCGGAAGCGGCGACCATCCTCGCGACGACATCAGCAGTCTGCGACATCGGCTCACCTATTGCTTGACATCGCCGACCGTCGCACCCGAGATGCGAAGCAACTCGTCCGGAGAAATTGGAAAGACGGTCTTGGCCGAGCCACCAGCCCCCCAGACCGTCTCGTACTGAAACAGATCCTCGTCCATCAGCACGGTGCATGGTTTGAGGTGCCCGAACGGTGGAACTCCACCAGGAAGATAACCGGTGTTCTCAAGGATGTAATCGGCATCGGTCATACTCGGTTTGTATCCGAGCAGTCGCTTGATTTTCTTCTTGCGATGTACTCGATTCGCTCCACTGGTGATGACCACTACCGCACCTTCCTCACCAGCAAATACGATCGACTTGGCGATATGAGCTACGTCGCAACCCAATTGGTTCGCCGCATCCTCACTCGTGCGAGTACCCTCTTCGTAGGTGTGAGTATCAGGCGCGTAGCCGATTTTGGCGCACTCGCCCAGCCAGATCAGGTGACCGTCCATGCGCTCCGATACCCGCCGCCCGACTTCATCATTGGGGAGTCGCATTGAAGCCGACCCAGCCTTCGCCGAGACTCGTGGAACGCCTGCTGGACCCGCCGATGATTCGCCGGGTCGCCATTGGCATGGCAACGGTATGGGCGGCGACGCTCGCAGTCATCTATGGAGTTTGGATAAGTGATGGCTGCCAAGCCTTCATGCCATTCATCTCAGACCTCGATGTCTATCCGAGGACCGACCTCATCTTCACCCTCGGACTCGCCACTGCCGGCGCTCTGATGTTCATCAGCGCGTGGCAGTTCTCCACCTACCGAGGACACTGGATAGCGGCCTCAGGAGTCGAACCAAAGTGGTCCGCAGTCAATCGAATTGGAATGTACTCCGGGATGATTGGAGCCATCTGCGTTGTCTGGATATCTGTAACACCTTGGAACGAGGCTCTCTACCTGCACATTGGCCAAGCCTTCCTCATCTTCGGCGGCGGCCTCGTCTTCATCTTCTGCCAGACTATCATCACCGACCCTATGTCCCGCATCGAGCCGCGCTTGGACCGCCTCAAGACCCCGCGGCTCGCCTTCCTCCTGCTCACCGTCGCGAGCATCTGTCTAATCTTCCTCAACTTCGCGCGCATGTCCGCCGCAGCAGAGGACGTCTCAATCGCCGGCATGCGCTCGATTATGGATGCACATTTCACAGAAGTCGAAATCTGCACCAGCTTCGCACACCAAGCACTCTCCGAGGCCGCCTTCTTCGAGTGGACCATGACTGCCGGCCTCGGCCTTTCCCTACTCACCGGCCTGCCGGAACTCTCCATCCTGACAGCCTCTGACTCCGATGATTGTGAAGAGTGACGACACCCAGAAGGTGTTGGGCACCCGAGCCGCGAAGTTCATCACCAAAGCGCGGACCAGCGCGCCGCATGGACTGGCCTATCGGCCCCTATGAAATGGCGATGATCGCCCTCCTCGCACTGACCATCCCAGTCCAGAGATTCCTCACAAGAGACGAGCCGCACCAGCGTGTGCGGCTCAA
>CAYFHB010000039.1:0-10870 GCA_964342705.1 uncultured Candidatus Poseidoniales archaeon | reverse complement strand
GCATTCACCCTTATCGAGTCGAAGTATTTCCATTTGTAACGTCTCAATAATCGGTACTGAATGTATTCTCTTCATCATCGCATCGATTTGATTTTCTGACAAACTCGAAGTATCAACCATCTGACTACCTCAGATTAGACCGAGATTTTTTCCTACTCGCTCGAATATTCTCAGAACTTGATCCAAGTCTTCTCTAGTTAAACCTGCAGACATTTGAGTCCTCACTCTTGCCTTATCTCTAGCTACCATCGGGAAGGTGATGGCGCCAGCCATGACTCCTTCGTCTGCGAGTGCCTGTGAGAGTGCCTTGGCATTCGGCGACTCGCCGCACATCACCGGAATGATTGGAGTTTCAGAAAGACCTGTGTCGAAGCCGAGTGATTGCAATTCATCACGGAAATAATTGGTATTCTCCCAAAGCCTTGCATGATGTTCTGGCTCGCTCATCAAGACCTCTATCGCAGCCTTCTGTGCTGCTGCTACTCCAGGTGGCTGACTGCCGGAAAGTAGCCATGATCGAGAGTGGTTGAGGGCGTGGGTGCGCACGTCTTCCGAGCCTGCCACTATACCCCCTTGCACACCCAGAGCCTTGGAGAATGAGCCGATTTCAAAATCGACTTTTCCTTGTAATTTGAAGTGGTCGACGATGCCTGCGCCTCCCTCTCCGAGGACTCCTTCACCGTGGCAATCGTCTACGTAGACCATCGCTCCATACTCGTCTGCGAGGGCTGAGATCTCGTCGAGTGGAGCGATGTCACCATCCATTGAGAAGACTCCATCGCTGATGATCAATTTGCGGTCCGATTCCGAGTGTTCCTTGAGAACCGCTTCCAGCGCGCCCATGTCATTGTGGGAATAGACGGCGCGCTGAGCCTTGGTCAATCGGACTCCATCGATAATCGAACCGTGATTCAGTTCATCGCTGATAATCACGTCCTGCTTGCCCTGAACCAATGTCGGGATTAGTCCGACATTGGCTGTATATCCCGCCGAGTAGATCAGAGCCGATTCAACCCCCTTGAATTCGGCGACCTTCTTCTCGGCCTCAAGATGGATATCCATCGTTCCGGCGATGGCACGGACCGAGCCGCTGCCAGCGCCGTATTTCTGAGTCGCCTCAATCATCGCATCGATGACTTTGGGGTGACTCGTCAGATTCAGGTAATTATTGGCTGAGAGCATTATCGTCGAGCGGCCATCGATTGTGCAACGCGGTTGATTGGCCGTCTCGAGTGTAGGCGGATTCCACTCCAACCCTTGACTCTTCAGCGAGTCGTAGCGCTCTCTCATCCACGATGTGTCGCCGGCCACGGGCTTCACAGGTCGGCGACGTTGATGATTTCATCGGAGGCCTATTCCGGCTCATCGCCGCAATCGACGAGTCTTTCCGCGAATCTCTATTCCTAGGTATATGGCTGAGGTGTCAGGGGCCGACTCACCATCACTCACCTTGCTCGGTACCGGACAGGATGGGGGGGTTCCGCAAGCGGGTTGCGGCTGTGCCAATTGTCTGGCCGCCTTTGAGCATGGAGAGCGCCGACGCTATCCTGTGGCCGTCGGGGTGCGTGATGCTGCCGGCGGGATGCATTTGATCGAGGCCACGCGGGCTCTGCCCGAGCAATTGCAGGTCTGGGCGGAAGCATTGGGGCTGGAGACTCCGGTCAGGCCTGACTCGGTTTTGCTGACACATGCACATTTGGGTCATATCGAGGGGTTGGGTCAATTTGGGCGAGAGGCGATGGGGTTGGAGGATGTTCCTCTGGTAGCGAGCGATTCTGTTAGTGAAGTGCTCACGAGGCGTGAAGTTATGGCACCGTTCGCGAGAGTTAGTCAGGTCGAAGGGGCGGGGTCGCCGAGTGTTGAGATGGCAGGAATTGGTTTCGAGTTTATTCCTGTTCCGCACCGCGATGACGCTTCCGATACGCATGCGATTGTGATTTCTGGTGCGCAGAATCGAGTTCTATTCCTGCCCGACCACGATGATTGGGGTGAGACCCTAGCGGCTGCGGGACACTCTTCACCTCGCTCGTGGTTCGCTGCACTTCGGCTCACTCATGTCCTAATCGACGCAACCTTCTGGGGAGCGGAAGAGCTGCCTGGTCGTGACTTGAGTGAAGTCCCACATCCGCTCGTCGAAGACACACTCGATCGACTTGGAAATCGACGAGCTGACGACCCCCAAGTCCACTTGATTCATCTTAATCACAGCAATCCATTGAACGATCCCGATAGCCCACAACGACGCGCCGTCGAAGTCGCTGGATGGCGCATCGGTCAGCGCGGCTGGACCATCGACTTGTGAATCGAAGAGTGGTTAATTCGCTCAACTTCACTAGGCCTCCCACGCTTGCCTTATCTGATATGGGCCCCCCGCAGAACCATGCGTCTAACCGGTACGGTCGTCAGCGGCCTTGGGCGCGCTCACGTCTTCATGGCCCAGAGCCATTACCAAGACCAATTCAAAGTGATTCTAGGCAGTGGAGCTTGGCCGGGAACACTGAATGTAGACTTGCACGGGGACGACCTCGCCGTATATCTGGAATTGCGAATCCACGCTGGCCTAGAGGAAGGCGAAGTGGATTCGGTTGCTGAGGCTATCCGAATCGCTGGCTTCGAGCGTGACGGACGTTCCTTCGGAGGCGCTACTGCATTCCCTGCTGAGATAAGCGCGGATGCAGAGAATTGGGTGAGCTGTGCTATTCTGATTCCCGACCTGACCCGCCACACGCAGACAGCTGAGGTCATCTCAAGCGCATTCCTTCGCGAGCGCTTGCCCTGTGTTGATGGGGATTCGGTTACGATTCGCCTTTGATTAATGCCAACCACTCGCGTTCGAGCAATGCAGCATTCTCGATGCGCGCCAGATTGAGCCATTGACGGTGGGCGCGCTCGCCCTTTGGCGCCGCACTGAATCCCTCGACTTGAGGCACCGCATCAGGTGGCCCATCGAAGGCGATGTGATTCAAGCCCCAGAGAATCAAACACTCCGCTGGTGCACGTCCGTAATCGATTCTAGCCTGAGGGTTATCGAGGGCAGAACGAATATCATCCACGGAAATCTCGCCCTCGAGTACCAATTGAATGGCTGAGGCCAACCGGCGAACTTGGTTCCAAAGGAAGGCTTGGCCACTGACAGAGAAGCCGACCACCCTCCCAGAGGCGTCGGTCCATGGCTGGCAACTATCTATGGTTCGAACTGGACTACGCTCCCCATCGATTCGGCAGAAATTGGTGAAATCATGCTCGCCAACAAAGGCGCTGCAAGCCTCAGCAAACAAGGCTGAATCAGCCTGCTGCGGCCAATTAGGGACCATCTCGCAGCGGTAGACATAGGTTCGTGAAGCCCCAGATCTCGACCTCGTACCCTCTGGTACCCACTGAGCTCTCCAAGCCACCAAATCAGTGGGAAGATGGTCGTTGATCGCTGAGACGAAGCCTTTCCCAGTAAGACTCGTTCTCAGTGAGTTAGGCAGCGTGATGACAGCCAGATTCATCCTCACGCTGACCCCAGCATCGGTTCGGCTGGAGAGGTCGATACAACCCTCACTCCACCAACCGAGCCGGCGCAGAGCCTTGACGAATTCACCCTGCACGGTTCTAACATCGGGTTGAATCTGCGAACCGTGAAACCCAGCTCCATGATAGCCGAAGGCGACCATCATCAGGTCGCTACTCACGCGAACCCCTCTTCACTCGTCCATGTTGAGGTACTCGACTGCCTCTTCAGCGGAGGAGAATCCCAATCCAAGCATTGCGAAAGTAACCGCCTCGGAGATGTATTGGCGAGCGATTGGTGCGCTGCGGTCGAAATTCGTCTTCAAATCGATCGCGTCGATCAAGCCGCGCGCCGCCTCATAGAGGTGGAATGAAACATCGACCTCATCGGAAGCCTTGCCGATTTCGACCAACTTGTGCAATTGGCGAACCGCCATTGGTATGCGATCGAATTCTACCAGAGCATTAGCATAGGCGGCGTTGTAATCCGCGTTATCTGGCGCCATGCCAGCTGCTCGTCGGAAGTAAGCGGAGATCTGACCCTCGTTAATCCGATCATTTCCCTTATCGTCGAGGTTGCCATTCTCCTGAATGTCGAACAGGGCAGCCTCAGCCCAGCCGTGGTAACCGGCTGGGTCATCTGGATTGGAATCGATGTAATTCTCGAACACACCCATCGCACCTGCGAAATCCCCGCCGGTAATCAGTTGAGCAGCCTGTGTCACTACCTCGTCAGCACTCATCTAGCATTCCTCGCGACCAGCCTCGGTAACCGGCTGGTTATGAACGGTGCGGCAGTAGCATCCTCATCCGTCGGCAGCTAGCAATCCTCAATCCTAAGTCTACCCAAACCGGTTAGTTGAGGATCCCCCAAGAGTGTTCGGCATTGCCACGAATCCATTCATAATCATCTAAAGTCCGCAGTCCCTCTTCATCGAGGATCGCTATCTTCTCGATTTCCAATGGGTACTCATTGTAGGTTAGATGACTGACGAAACCCGCGCGCGTAGGCTGATCGAAGATCCATCTAGCGCGCGAGGTCGCACGAACGTGAATCGAAATCTGCGTGCGACCATTCCACACTTTGATGCGGAACCGCGGCAGAAGATTCCCCTGCTCATCGCGCAAAGCCTCCTCACCCTCCTGCCGGTCCAACTCGACCGTACAGCGTTTGAAATTCTCAGTCCGGTCGCGTTTCGCATCATGGAAAATCCCACTACCGATATTCGGCCAGCGAAAGAAGTCACGCGGAGACCATGGAGTATCATCCTTCATCGTGAACGAAGGTGAGGCGTGAGGCAAGAACCAATCTAGGTATGAGCCATCATCGAAGTGAAGCATCCCCCAGAACCAAGGAAAACTCGGTGCTTGGACTCCCACTTTCTGAATGTAGGCAGAACCCTCGACCTCCTCATCGTCAATTTTCACTTTAGCCTTCATTCCGTGGACTCTCTGGATATCGTAACCCATGTCCATGCCGTAGACGTTATTCTTGTATTTCGCTGTACTCGGGCGCTTCCACCAAGGAGTCATTTCCACCTCGAAACGCTGGGGTGCACCCTGCGCCACCATCTTCTGATCACTCGATAAATTGAGCCAGAAAGCGCTTCTTCCCGGGCGCAGGCCGAATGTCAGATCCTCGCTTGTCAAAGGCACAACTGCGCCCGCACCCTGACCCCCTTTCCCAGCCTCAGCAGGCCAAAGGGGGTGATTATCGTCCACAGCGGCCATCCTGCACTCCTTCATCAGAAGAGGCTCGTGCATGCGCTCGCCATCATACCACCAAGAGCAGACCATCCCTGACATCACTGTTCCACCGTGTTCATCAACGCGCATGCGAGCCTTAGGGATCCACCAATGGCCACTGACGCGAATAGCTGGAGTCTCTTTCGAAGACCACAGGACCATCAATTGACGAGATCGTTCTGGATGCACTGGATCCGGTACGAGAACGAGAACCCACCACCACCACCAAGACAAGCGATTGATGGGTGGCATGGTGTCGAAGCGCCAAAATTCGCTAAGATCGCCTTCGATGCGGTCCATCATCAGATTCACCTGTATAGAACAATCACATTATCTCTCGGCGCTTGAATTGACGCTGACCGATGTAAATCATCAGAGACGTAATCAATGTCAATACGATGATTGAAAGCAGGGCTGAGATGAACGGACTCTGGATATCTATGATTTCCAGCGGATGATGCATCGGGGGATTCCAGAAGGCCGCAAGAGGAGATGGAAGATCGAAAGCGTTGGAAATCACCGACATCTCCATAGTATCCGGCCAGACAATGAGTACGATTGAGTCGATGAGTTGCAGAGTCCAATGCGATACCGAGAGGACTGGGACGAGGCTATTGCTCGAGAGGGTGAAGATTGCCATTACGAATTCATAGACACCGACTATGAGAGCGATATACACACCATATCTCGCCGATGCCAAGCCGAGGACGTTGAAGATTGCACCATAGGCAGCTAAGGCGAGGATTGTTGCGAAGGCGATGCCTAACCAAACTAGGAGATCGTTCAATCTGAACAATGTCCCGCCCGGTCCGAGTGCAGCGGTAACAATGCCCATGAGAAGTGCCATGATTAGCACGAATCCTCCTGAGATAATCAAGTAGCCAAGGATTCGATAGATGATGAATTCACCACGGTGAATGGGTTTTGAGAGCAGATAGTGGAGCGTTCCGTTCTCTGTTTCGTCTCGTACTAGGCCGAGGGCGAGGAAGAGAGGGAGGAAGATTGAGAGAATCATCACGAATGCAATCTTGCCCGAGGCGACGATGAAAGCACGGTGTCCATCTTCGATGGAAAGTGATTCCTCACTCGGGTCCTCATCGACATTGCGATCGGGATTAATCCAGATGATCGACCCGTCGGAACTATTGTACCAGATAACATCACAAATCCTGCCATTATCATTGGTATCACGATCCCATCCTGGATCTTGATTGATCCAATCGGTGCGCAAACAATCTCCATCGTCATCGAAGCCGTTGATGCCATCCGGATCGCCTGTCCAATCGATATCATCCTCATCGATGTAATTCGACTTCGGTTCAGGTTCTACGTGGTATGAATTGGTCATCGAACCCCATTCTGCGTACCAACCACTGACGCTGCGCAGTGTACCTTCTCCGCGGAAATTCGCATCCATCGCGAAGATGCGGTTCTCTGCCATCCGGCAGGCAGAACCCCATTCAATCCAAAAATCATCAATTGGATCACCATCTGGACAATCATCCAGATCATCCAATGGTACAACTCCATCCCCAGCAGCGAATTCCTCATCGATCCATTGGAAGGTGAAAATGCCAGTGGCATGTCTCCATGTGTGATTCCCTGTATGGATTCCGTCTCCTCCAGCGAATCCACCTTCGCGAATATAGTGCCCTGACCCAGGATAGGAAAATGAATCCCATGGGTCAGCACCGTACTTTAATTCCTGGCCAGCAGGGTAGCCATCACCATCATAATCGTGGGAATCATTGTCATTATCGATGGTTGGCCAGCCCTCTCTTGCGGTGGAGACGTACATCGCGAGCAAGGTGAGGAGTAGTAACATTGCGACACCAAGGACGACCCAAGTCGAAAGGCGGTGGCGCAATTGGCGAATCGTGAGTTCGGTGATCGCGCCCGCCTTGCGGTCGAGGCGAGTCCAGACGGTCTCGGCGAGACCGCGACCCTGCTTATCCATCAGGAATCACCTCCAACAAGATAGCCAAGAAGGGCATCGAGATTATCATCGGGATTCTCTATCGAGGTGACTTTGAGCCCAGATTCGAAAATCACCCGCGGCAAGATATCGTGCGCCGCTGAGAGATTATTGGTGAGAATCTCGAGAGCCCCCTCTTCGGCGAATCGCACTCCGTAGACTGGATCCTCTGAAATGAAACTCTCCGCTAAACCACGAGGGTCCTGAGTTCGGATGACGATGCGATGAGGGTGTCTATCGAGCAGATCCCGGATAGCGTGTAGGTTCCCAAGGGCTAGGAGGCGGCCATTGTGCAGGATGACAATCTGCTCGGTGATTCTCTCGATTTCATCCAAGATGTGGCTTGAAACGAGTACAGTTTTGCCTTGACGACCCAAGTCACGGATTACGTTCATGATGCTGGTTCGGGCTATCGGGTCACATCCGTGCAAAGGCTCGTCGAGGATAATCAAATCAGGGTCGTGGACAAGGGCATGAGCGATCTTGACTCGCTGCCTCATGCCCTTGCTGTACTTTCCGATCTCCTTGTGCAAGACATCCTCAAGTCCGACAAATCCCAATACGTGCGTGGCTCGCTCGCTCGCCTCATCGCGAGTCATACCATGAAGGCGGGCCAGCGTCGAAACGAAATCATGCCCAGTCATCCAATCATACATTTTCTCCGTCTCGGAAACATAGCCGACCCGTCGGTAGGGGGCGGTGCTATCCCACGGGTCGACACCGAATAATCGAACAGAACCACTGCTCGGCTTCAAGCGACCCATCAAGAGTTTGAACAGCGTTGATTTTCCAGCCCCATTCGGGCCTAGAATCCCAGTTACTCCACCATCTATAGCCAAAGATACATCGTTCAGTCCAATCACTTGTCCATACCACTTCGAGCATTGGTCGATTAGGACAGCCGGGGTCGATTCAGAACTCATTCTCGAGTCACCTCCAACGAACTGACCCGGCTGATGAGCAATCCAATAGACGCGACATTATAGAGCAAGACAGAAATCACGGAAAAGGCCAGTGGATGCTCATAATTCGCAGGAATACCGAGCAACCATTGACCGAGGTGAGCCAGTGAATCATACGGGCTCAAGATGTAGAAAATCGTAGTTTGGAAAATCAACTCAATCATCAAAGCAACCAACTTCGTTCCGAAGATGATCGCAAGGAACCCAATCGCTGCAAAGAACCGGCTCTGGCTAACACTCGACAACGCCATCCCTATCGATGTGTAGGTGAATACTAGTAGAATTCCAGCGATTAATCCGCCGAGGAAGATGGGCAAGGTGTCGACCAGATATGCCCATCCCTCGCCGCGGAAAACAATCGCACTCGAGTAATACAACATGTAAGAGAAGACGATGACGAATCCGAGGACCACCGCGGCTGAAAGGAACTTCATCGCGGTATAATCGGTCCTCGTCACCGGCCTCGAGAAGTAGATCGCGCTAGTGCCATTACGGCGATCGTCTGAAATCATCCCACCGACAACCAGAGCCGTCAGTAGAGGCCACATGCAGAGGTTTCGAGGGAAGTAACCTAGGACCTGCCCCCAGAGGTTGTAGCGGTTGACGCCCCACATGCGGTTTATCCAATCAACCCCCTCGCCAGATGCCATGGTTGAAGAGAGGAAAATCATCGCAATCGGTGTCAGCGAAGTGAGGAAAATCACCAGAATAGAGAGACGAACGAATGGATGGTAGTGACGATGTCCCTTGCCTTTGAACAAGCCGTATACATGGTGCCTGAACATCGCGTAATTCCGCACCCAACGCGGTCCAAGATGGCCGTCCCAAGGGCGGTAAACCTGCTCGAAAACTAAACCGAGACTGGCCTTTCTCGCCACCACTGCACTTGCATCATCGTCCCCGTCGCCAGCCCCGTATGCGACATCCATTCGGGTCCTGGCCGAGCCGATATCGAGGTCGGAATCGCTCGACTCTTGCGAGGCGGCGTTGGTGTTGGCTGTAGCGGAGGCGTCCTGTGGACTCTCCGTTAATTCATCCTCAGACAATCTTTTCACCTCCCGTATGCGCTGAAGTCATGAGGTCAGAAGTGCCCTTGACTTGGGCACCGAGTTTGTCCATGATCAGGAGGAATATGTCTTCGAGGTCGGGTTCATATTCTCGCAAGCTTCGAATCTGAACCTGCGCTTTGTGGGCAATCTCGATTATTCTCTCGATTGTATTCTCACCCTCGAGAGTTACTCGCATCACTCGGCCCATGCGACGGACACGGAGGCCGGCTGAGAGAAGAGATTCTTCCATTCGAGAGGCGCCACCCCAGATCACGGCCTCGACCTCTCGCTCAATCTGATTTGCGAGGTCTGCGATGGGGCGGTTGACGACTATTCGCCCCTTGTGAATCATCACCACACGGTCGCAGACTTGTTGCACATCATCCATGACGTGACTCGACATCAGGACTGTGCCTCCGCCATCGTCGACTGTGCGTCGGAGAGTGTTTAGCATGAATTCGCGAGAGCGCTGGTCAAGGCCGTTGGTCGGCTCATCGCAGATTAGTATCTCAGGGTCGTGGACGATGGCACAAGCCAGCTTTGTCGCTTGCTTCATCCCCGTGCTGAACGACTCGATCTTTCGGTAGCGTTGGTCTCGCAGACCGACGTATTCGAGCACCTCATGGGCTCTTTGCATGGCGTCTGCAGGGTTCATCCCGAGTAATTCGCCAGCGTATCTGACTTGGTCGATAGCGCTGAGGTCGGGGTCGAGCGAGTCGTATTCCGGCATGTAGCCGATCCTCGCTCGGATGAGGTCTCCTTGGGACCTGATATCGTATCCGAGGACTCGTCCTTCGCCGGAGGTGGTCCCGATTAGTCCCAGAAGGCACTTGAACAGAGTGGATTTGCCTGCCCCGTTGGGGCCGAGGATACCGATGGCTCCCGACGGGATTCTCACATTGACGTCATCTAGAGCCAGATGAGGACCGTACATCTTGCGAAGTCCGTCGGTTTCGATGACGAACTCACTACTCAATTTGAACAACTCCGGTAGGCCGACTCCCTGTGGGAGTCGAATCGAGGTGGGGGCTAGAACCACTTGAATGAATCCCCGGCGGACGACTGCGTGTATCATCGATGGCTTGGTGTTCCGAGGTAGCGCGGTTCACTTCATCGCACCGTCGCGCACCTTGACGGCGATGCCCTTGTTCATGAAAGCCATATCGTCGGCGGTGGCATTGGCAATTCCGTGTGCTACTAGATTGCCTTGGAGGTCAACGACTAGGCATGGTTGGCCGACGATGATGTGAGCGTCGGCGCCGAGTACGAATCCCTGAATCACGTTTCGTCCTTTACCGACGAAGGGAATGGCGTCGTCTAGGAGTAGTACTCGAGGGATTCCTGGATGGTCGGATTCGCTTGGGGTGACGCCTTCGTCGAAAGTCGCCGGTGCGGTTGGGTTGAGGGCGTGGATTTTACGGGCGCCATCGAGAGTAAGAGAGAGAGCACCGTCGGGAAGACGAGGAGAGAGGCAATGTTGGTTTCCAAAGTTGACATTGACCATTCGGTCGGTGCGCGAGCGGCGTGCGCTCATTTCCCTCGTCAAATCGCACGCATCGGCAGGAGAGATGGCACAGAATAAGGCGAGTTTGTCGACGATGGTGCAGCGGTCGATCCAGTCACGGATAGATTGGCGATTCTCG
>CAYFHB010000038.1:0-11049 GCA_964342705.1 uncultured Candidatus Poseidoniales archaeon | reverse complement strand
GTCTATCGCGGCACCCATGGAGACGTCTTGCGGCTTCCTGCTGGTCAATTTCGACAGCATCCTCCTGCTGCAGTATCCACAGGGCCACTGGTCCTATCCGAAGGGTCATGTCGAGGGTGATGAGGATCATCATTCAACGGCTCGCCGCGAGTTGATGGAAGAGACTGGAATCAGTGATGTCGAGGTCGATTCCGGTTGGCGCCAACGCACTGAATACTCCTTCCATCACAAAGGTCGCCGAATCGACAAACAGGTCTTCTGGTACCTCGCCTCGACGAATGAGTTGGATGTGACTCTCTCGCATGAGCATACGAATTACATGTGGCTAGATTTCGACGATGCTGAGGCACAACTCACCTTCGATCAGGAGAAGGCTTTGCTGCGCGACGCGCGCACATATCTGATGGCTAATGGTGCGCTCGTCGGATAACGAAACGCGCGCGAAGCAAATACTCCGCAGGAGTGGTTTCGAAGGGCGCTTCGAAGGCAAAACCGCGTTCACTCGCGCTTGCCTAGAGGAGTCCACAGAGTCTCATCGCCTCCGGTCTTGGCGGTCAGCCAACGACCGAGGACGAAGCAATGATCTGAGAGTCGGTTAAGGTAACTGATGATTTCTGGGCGGACCTCGTCACGCATCGCGCAGGCCTCGCGTTCTGCACGGCGGACGATGGTCCGAGCGACGTGCAAGTGGGCTACTGCGGGGCTGCCCGTCGGGAGTATGAAGGATGTCAGCGGCTCGAGGTCCTCAAGCATCGAGTCCATCTCTGCCACGAGCCGCTCGCCCGCCTCGGCGCCGATGATTGACATCTGTTCGGGGACGCCGCCGGGCGGGCAGGCGCATTCAGCACCGACATCGAAGAGTTCCTGCTGAATGCGGCCGAGCAGTACATCAGCCTGCTCGTAGATTGGCACGATGGCGGCCATGAAGCCGCCATCGGGCGAATGCGTCGGGGCTCTATCGAGCTCCATTCGAACGACTCCGATGGCCGCATTCGCCTCATCGATGGTACCGTAAATCGCTACCCGCGGGTGCTCTTTGCCCACGCGCGTACCATCGACGAGCGAGGTATCACCGGTATCGCCGCCGCCGGTGTGGACCTTGTTGATTCGGACCATGCTATCGACTCCCGAATGGGCCGGCTGCTTTCAATCGTCCCCGAGGCCAACGACGGTGGAAGAACTGCTTGCGAGATTGGAAAGTCCGGTTTGAATCGCCTCGGTCCAAGCGCTATCGACCGAGCCCCAGCCACCAATCGCTTCAAGCTCGGAGACATGTTCCTTGTGTGCCGCTTCGTCGCCTAGATGCTGGTGTATTTTGGCGAGCGCTGCGTGGCTCATTGCATTGAGCCATTGGTCATCCATATCCCACGAGCGCTCGAAGTGAGAAATGGCCCCTCGCGGACCTTCTAGTAGGCCGCGGTTGACCTGTCGAAGACCAGATTTTGACCAAGTGATTCCCTGCACACCGACGACCAGTCCGCGGAATGCTAGGTAGATCTCGAGCAGGATGACCACCGAAGCGGCGACGAAGGAGATGATCTGTGATGACTGGTCCATTCCAGCCCAAGCATCGGTCATCAGACTCAGCGTACCGAAGCATAGGAGAACGCCTGCGAAGGGTGCTATGAGCACATCTCGCTGAGTCACCACCATGTGATGCACACCGATTACAACACCAAGCCCACCTATTGCTGCCGCGACCACAGTCGGGGCGAGCAGAGCGGTCTCGCGCGGAGCGTTTCGGCTAATCAGGAAGATCAAACCGATGCCGAGGCAAAGCCAGCCGAAGCGATTCCCGAATTCGGGAAATGGTTGGTGGCGCGCGTAGTATATCGAGACCGCACCGAGGGCGAGAAACAGTGTAATCCACATATCCAGAGACGGCATCGCTGAGGTGCTCATTCGACTTCACCTCGAGGTTCATCGCGCCACCCCGGTTTCCAAAAATCATCATCGTCGAGCCATTTCAACCACTCATCATCCGTGGCTCGCAATAGGCGCAGTGCACGCCTGTCAAGCCCATCGCGCAGTGCCTCATCCACATCGCCCTCGGAGTGCGCATCGCTCCATTCGACCTGCATCTGACGAACCAATCGCCGCCCTTCCTCAGGGTTGTCGAAATTCCGCTCACAAGCCTCACGCAGATCCTGCAACCAGACCCTTGTGCCGCGGATGTGAAGATCGTCCTGCAGCGGCTTCGGCTTGCGCTTGAACGGCCACCAACCCATGGAATCTCAACCAATTCGCGCAAGCCGTCACCCTTGATGCTTGCGAATCAATGAAGTCATGTCCCGCACAGGACATCCAACATGGGCCGCATCGTCGTTCATCTGCATGGGCGGGCGAAGGATGCTGCCTTCCGCATGGCCATCTCTGATTACGCCAACCGACTCTCGGGCGAAGGGGTCTCACTCTCCGAACACCGAAACCGCACCGACCCTGGTCCTTACCTCGAGTCGATTGTCGCCAAGGCTGGGGCTCGGAATGTAATCGTCTTGGAGGAGAAAGGGGAGAATCTCGACTCGATGGGCTACTCTGAGAAGATGAAGAATTGGCGTTTGTCGAGCGACGACGTGCACCTCGTCGTAGGCCCTCCCGGAGGTTTCGGCGAGCATTCTGAGGGCATGTCTTCGCTATCTCTCGGGCTCATTACACTTCCACACGAATTGGCCGCAGTGGTGCTTTTAGAGCAACTGTATCGAGCTTCGACCATCATCAAAGGGCTGCCTTATCATCGGGCTTGAGAAGCGTCGGGAATAACTCACGACCCACGTCGTTTTGAGTGGCCCAACCCACCCCGACATAATGCAAGTCTGCCTGAAAGGAGCCGAAACGGAGGGTAGAGCCCCTCAATCCCCTCGACTTCGAACCATGATACTCGAAAGCCTGCCTGATACACTCGCGCGCATGCGAGGGGTTCCGTTGATAAGGTGGGCGAAGGTCCACGGGCACTTCGGTGGTCGGAATGAACGAAGCAACACAGACATGGTATAGTCGAGAGAACAGAAGGAAGAGCGGTTCAGCATTGGCGATGGTCGCTCTGATGCTGCTGAGCACACAGATGTACAATTTCATCGGTACAGAAGAGGCGAATAGTAGCCTCGAAGCGACCGATGAAGTCCCAGCTAGAGCCGCCTACCAGCAGTTCTACCAAGGTGCTGGTCCGACCGCTGGTGATACCCAGGGCCAACCAGCATCGATGGCTGATTTCCAGCATCCAGCATTCTCCGACGCGAATTGGGTTGATCCCGCCTCTTACATCGGGAAGGTCTCCGACCCATCCACACTCCTGACCGACCCAGGATACGGATTCCACCTTGAGGAGACCAATACCGAAGACCACGATAACGATGGAATCAACGATCTAGATGATCTCGATGATGACAATGATGGAATCAGTGATCTCATCGAGCGCTTCGATGGTTGCTATGGAACCGACCCATTCGACCATGATAACGATGGTATCTTGGACGAGGATGACTGGGATGATGATAATGACGGCATCCTCGAAGGTCCAATCGATTACTCCCAAGGTGCCGACCCATGGAATGTAAGCGCCGACCGCTACGTAATGCCGAATGCGGTTCACCCGTGGACCGGTACTCCAGTCGGCACCGGATACCGAATCGATCAGAATCCGATGGACCACGATAATGACGGCGTCACCGATGAGGATATCGACGGCAGTGGACGCGGCTCATACGACGAGGACGACGATAACGATGCTCGCCTCGACCAATTCACTTGGCCTTGCGATTTCGACGGTGATGGATTGCAGGATTACTTCGACGCCGACGACGATAACGACGGTGTCGCCGACCTTTGGGACTCACACCCATGGGATGCTTCAGTCACCACTAACATTACCGAGACCGCTCCTCTTTGGGACGAATACTACCAGTGGATTTCCGCTGTGACCCACGAGATTACCATCAATGCAGGTGCCTTCGGAACCCGTGCCTTGACGATAAATGAGGGTGACACGGTCATTTGGACCAATGCCGACACTCAGGATCACACAGTCACCTCAGATGTCGGTTTGTTCGACAGTGGTACAATCGCTCCAGGGGCGAGTTGGTCCTTCACTTTCGAGAACTCTGGAACTTTCAGTTACACCTGCACCATTCACCCAGCGATGACGGGAACCATCACCGTACAGGAGACTGGAGACGCTGACAATACCTACTCAGAATACCTTGGCGGAATCGACTTCGTTTTCATGGAGGCCAATCAATGGCACCCACGCAATCAATCCTTCACCGAGATTGTCGATGGTGACCTTGACGGAGACGGCATCCCGAACTTCATCGACCCGGACAATGATAACGACGGTTCGCCGGATTCCGCCGACACCGATGACGATAATGATGGCCTACTCGACATGTACGATATCGACGACGATAACGACGGCATCATGGACGAGTGTATGCAACTCGATACCAATGGAGACGGCATCGGCGATTATCCCAACGACCATCCGATTCAGACACCCGGAAGGGATTGCGAGATCGATTATGATCGCGACTTGGATGATGACAGGTACCGACCAATCGACATGGACTACGATTTGGTGTGGGATTGGATGGACCCTGATATGGGCGCCCTCGAACGAGACGAACTCGACAACCCGAACGGCGCTCCACGCACCGACCCAGACGACGAGCCGTACGATTTGGACAACGACGGAATCCTCAATGAGGCCGACCCGTACATGCTTGCCACCGATGAACAGGTGCAGCAGTGGGATTGTGCCAGCTTGACCAATCCTAATCCGCAGAATTCAGACATGAATTGCACCGTCGCTCGTAAGTCCTACACCGGGAACAACGATTGGGACGGTGACGGCCTCAATAATTGGGAGGATCGGGATGATGATAATGACGGAATCCTAGATTGGCTAGACATCGATCCGAATTGTGATTTCGATGACGATAATGACCTCCATCTTCTCAACGGTTCCAGATACCGTGACGACGGGCCGAATGACATCGATACAGACGTCGATGGTGATGGTTTACAGAACGACCAAGATTGGGATGACGATAACGACGGAATCTCCGATTATTACGATCCAGATGACGGGAATTGTGGTACAGTCGACAATGACCAGACCGACCCGTTCGCGACATACTACGGCTACTCACATGGCGATGGGGACATCATCGACGGTTCGGATGACAGCCAGATTTGGGAACAATTTGAGGAGTCACACTGGAAGATGTGGTGGCACTTCAATCCGTTCACCGAGGAGAATGGCTTCATCTACCCGCACAATGGCTACGATGACTCAACAGTTCCTCTGACCAATGGGCAGATTCCTGAGATGTACTGGTACGTTCTCATGCACTGGAGTCCATGGAATGGTGAGAATTACTTCGATATCGATGTCGACGGCGACTCATTGCAGAATGGTATCGATGTCGACCAAGACGGGGATGGATTACCTGATTGGTGGGACCAAGACGAAGGTAATGATGGAGTACTAGACGTCAATGATCCTGGAAAAGGTGGTTCATTCGACAATGGCGAATGTGGCCAGACCTTCTTTTGGCTCTTGGTCGTTCAAGTGAATGCGGATTGGGGCTGCGGTCTGGCCTATGCATGGCTTTACGGATATCCGTTGATTCCCGCCTCTCGAACCAATGGAATTTCGTTCACACTACCGTATTCCAGCCGGCCCGATATCGAGCATGATGACGGTCCGTACAACGGCACCAACTCGCAGGGCCAGTGGACCTGCGAGACCAATTGTTTCCACTTCGATTTCCTCGGTCAGGGTGATGCCGGACCGAGCGCTGCGGTGAATTACAATCAGATGAAGAACAATCGCGATTTGTACACCGCCTACGTCGGAATCAATTTCGGATTATTCCAGTGGACCTCGGACAGTAATGCAAATCTGTTCCCCGACGAGGTCGCCGACCTTTTGGACAATGATGTCGATCCGGATGATGATTGTGGAGCACCTATCCCAGGCAATATGAATCCCCAATGCATGGTCAACGACACCGCCGATCTCGACGATGAATTCGACGGAGTCTACGACCATTGGGATGTAGACGATGATAATGATGGAATTTGGGATTATTTCGAGGTAGACAGCGATGACGATTTCGATGACGATGCCAATACCGACGCGCCCAGCTTCTTCACTGGAACAAATTGTGAGGATAACGATGATGACGGCAGGGATACAGACCCCGATGAGGATGGCTGGTTCCAAGCCGTTTGGGACAAGGGCGTACTTGGACAGGCACTGCTATTCCCCGTCTACTACGACGTCGACAACGATAACGATGGAGTGCCTGATGGCGAGGACCCCGACGACGATAACAATGGCGTGTCTGACGTCGTGCAAGACACTCTGTGCTTCGTTGGAGAGGAGCAGAGCGTCTGGGATCACGATAATGACGGCATCCTCGATTGGGCGGATGATGATTGGGATGCCGACGGCATAGTCAACACAATTGAGTTGAACACGGCCACTCCATTCATCTCCCCGTGGGACCACGATAACGATGGTTTGCGCGACGATGTCGACCTTGACGATGATTCGGATGGTATGCTCGACAAGGACGAGGTCATGCTCTGGCCGTCACGCTTCGGTCAGGAATCCACCAATCCGTGGGACCACGACGATTACGGCAATGGCACCGGACCGGCTAATCCATCTGATCCATTCACCGGCCCGGACGCCATCGACGAAGATGATGACACGGACTTGAGGCCTGACAGAGATTGGGATGTCTTAGAGGAGGACCATGGAAATTCCTCCGACTGGGACCATGACAACGATGGTATTCTCGACGAAGATGACAAGGTACCGACTAGAATCAACCTCACCAGCGACAATGTACTCTGGTTGGACGCGGTCAATCCGGCAATTTTCCGTGGCACTGTGAACTGGCTCGATCCGGATACCGGCATCTTCGAGCCAGCCCCGGATCTCCCGGTTCAGGTTTCAATTGAATGGGCTCGTAACGGTACTCTCGCACTGGAAACAGTCGATGTTCTGACCGACGCCGCGGGAGAATTCGTCGTCGGTCAATTCCTCCTCCCAGAGGATCTCATCGTCGGTCCTAACACCACTTACAATGTGTACGCAGAAGTCACAGAGATGTTCTATCACGACGGCTCGCAAACCGAGCCGATTCCGGTTGAGATTCGCGCCAACACGACGATTGATTATGTCGCTTGGACTTACTTCCGTAGCGATGAACAACCACTCTTCGTGGATTACAAGGTGCACTACGCGGCCGATTGGGACCGGGGTATCTTCGACAACCGCATATCCAACGCGCCTATCTCGTTCCAGGTTCATGGCGGGCCATTCGGTAACCACACTCACCCGACCATCTTCGATGGATACGGCTACGGTTATCGTGCCGACTCAGGTGGATGGGTCTCTCTCACCTTCGTCCAAACCGCAGGCGCGCAGGGCCAATGGAAACAGGTCCAGTGGAATTCAACCATGGATAATGGCCCTGGCAAATTGCAAGGAGGCTACGAGGAAATCGTATGGGATGATAACGCGAAGGATCACTATGTCCTCGGTCGTTACGAATACACCAATACCAGTTTACCGATTGGCGATTATGCCTTCATCGGCTTCGCCCGACCGGACTTAGGAGATGAGTGGCCATTCCCATATCTCGAAGGCTCGGAAACCGAAGCCTTCGCCATCCGCTCGATGCACCGAATGTACATCGAGGCGGATATGTACACCGCTTCAACCAGACCGGTGTACTTCTGGGACTCTACTCAATTCACAGGATCTTCATTCGGTGCGTGGAGGGCCCTCTTCCACCAGCCAAGCCTCGATACTGCAGGCTTGGACTACGCGGAGGTGAGCTTGGGCAAGCCATACGCGATGTCCTGGGATGGAACACCTGAAGGCCTCACAGGGGAGAGCTCGCGCTTGCGACCATTCCTCTCATCCAATGGTACTCACTGGCGTATCGCTATGCAGAATGGAGGGGACTTCAATGTCCCACCTTGTGGACCTGTAACCCCTACTGACCCCGATAGCGATATCCGCTGCGAGATTATCCCTGAGATGTTCACCGGCGAGACTCTGAGGGTCATCGGAAGCGTCTGGAATCGAACGATGGTGCCATGGCCGCACGACCCGATGACTCTGCAGGTCGACCTCGACCACAATGGTATCTTCGCGGGCTCGTATGAGACGGGATACGCGAGAGCCCCACAGATGATCAATGGAGTCGCGACCTTCGATTACAATTGGACTTGGTACTCTCAGTACGCTGCGGGTCATTACGGAATCCGCGCGGATTTCACCAACTCGAATTTCTACTTTACAGGAAACCAGAGCGCGGTTCTGGCACCGACAGGCGCCTACCTCAACGTCTCGGTTATTGGAACGACCGAATTCAAGGAACTCATTCAGCCGCGCCTATATCGCGGACAGAACCGCAGCATAGAGGTGCAATTGCTTGATAATTCGCTGCAGCCAATGAAGAATTCACACATCAATTTCGTCTGGTCTGCTGATGGTACGAACGGTATTGCTGAGACTGATGGAACTGGATGGTTCAAGGTCAATCTCACCATCGAGAAGGACCACGAACTCGGTAACTTCACCCTCTCGTACAATTACCCAGGCGACCCTCGTCACCAAGGCGTATCAGGCGAGATGGATCTCTGGGTGGTTTCGCGTACTTATGTGACCTTACAGGATACGACACCGAATATACGGTCTAACGGCGATATCTGGGAATTCACCGCTCAGGTGACCGATGATAATCGCACAGCCATCATCAAGGACGCCGGACAGGCTCTCGATGGCTGCGGAGCCAATGGTGGAGAGGTTTTGCTGATAATGGAAGGAACCGATTTCGAGGACCGCACTCACAGGCAGATCGTCGAGACGCTCTGCCCGAATGCAGGAAATATCCACCACCAGATGGTCCTCGACCCACAACTCCTACGCGATGATCCGCAATCCTTCCTGCCCGACGGATTCGGACCTGTGAATGTCATCCTACGATTCGAGGAGAATCTGCCACACGAAGGATGCGAGCCTCTAGACGCTGATGCACTCACCACCTCGGGCGCATGGGACCCATGCGCCCAAGTGGTCAATAGCGACCACTACCGCAGAGTGATGCAATTCCAAGTTGATGGATTCAGCCTAATCGGCAGAACCACGCTGAACGTCGACGATCAGATAGTCTACACATCAGAGATTGACCCACTCACTGGCCAACCGATTGAGAAGCCGATGGTGGTTACGGGACAACTCGTCGACGAGCTCGGCTCCAACCTCTCAAACCGCGCCGTACGCGTGACATACGAGATGGTCGGTTCTGAAACTGGAGTCGTCGCATGTCTACCAGGAGCCTCAAATGTCAACGGATTCTTCGAGATTACCTGTCCGCTCAGCGGCGTGCAGGCCGGACAGGCTCGCGTCAAGGTCGAGTTCAATTCCTACGAGAATAACGACCGTTACCGTTACCACAATGCAAGTGTTACACGCTTGTTCCCAGTATTCAGTAACTCGACCTTGCACCTGCAGGAAATCGGACCGTTCCGCAACGACGTCGATTCCTACACTTTCCAGAACGGCTCGGTCTTCCCGGTCCTCTACCTCAAGGAATCATTCCACTTGGATGCAAGGTTAACCCAGACTAACGGCAACCCAATCGGTGGAAGGTGTCTCAATATCTACCTCGATCCAGAGGTCAACACACGCCCGATGGCCACTTCCATCACCCGTGATGGAACCGGCGAGATTGAGTGGTTCAGCGGCGATCCGGACGACAATCCGAGCCGGCGTGGTATTGAACCGGTCGGCGATCTGATGGAAGGATTCAGAGTTATTCGCATCGCTTACGAGCCGACTAAGGAATTACCGGGTGGCTGCAGAGCCGAGACGAATCCTGTCGTCAACGGCTCCTTCATCGATGTCGAAGTGCTCGTCAGGAGCCGAGTCGACATCTTGCTGAAGAACCACTGGTCGAACCCAGACGGATACCAAGAAGGAGACTGGATCAATGGATCGGTCGCGATTTTACGCGACCGCCTCGACCTCGCGGTCGAGCACCAGACGGTGATTTTCACCTACCGGTATTGGAATGCCGAGGAGGGCGAGTGGATCCCGCACAACGTGGTCTATGCGACGACGAACGAATTGGGAGTGGCGACGTTCAACTTCGAATATTCGGGCCTGAACATACCTGGAGAACTCGAATGCGATCGTGGAGGATATTGCGTTGATGGAGGCGAGTGGCAAGTCACAATCCACTTCAAGGGCTCTCACGAGTTCGAAGAGGAGTATCTCAACAGCACTCCTTCGATCTTCATGGGCGAACCGATTGCCAAGGGTGAGACGAGCTTCTTCACCGTGCAGGTTCTGACAATCATCGGAATCGCTCTAGCATTCGCTTTGATGGTCGGCGCAATCATGTATCGCAATTACATCGAGCGCCGACGCATCGAGATTCTACGTGGAATCCTAACCGACTCGCTGATGTCTCTGAAGGCGTCGAACGAATACATCGATACCATCTTCAATTGCTACAAGGAATTGGTGAGATTCTTCCGCAGTCGCGGCGCGATGAAGAAGGTGTACGAGACCACCCGCGAGTTCGAGAATGCGGTAAGCACCATGCTCAGTGGCATCGCACCGCCAGAGGACCTCGACGTCTTCTTCTCGCTATTCGAGGAGGCTAGGTACTCCGACCATGAGATTGGAGCAGACCAGCGCGACCGAGCAATCGGCGCGCTGCAGTCGATCATCAACCACATCAGCGCCTCGCTAGGAGAGGGAATGCTGAGCCGCACAGCGGCGAATGAATCCGACCTCTACGGAACGGTAGTGAAGGCTGGTTCCTTCATCGATTCCGAGGGACAAGAGCGCATCGCCGGAATCGACGATGGTTCAGACGCCGACGGCGGCTTCCGAATCTGATTACGAAGAGTCGAGGGAAGGGGTGGGTGAAAGCCCGCTTCTCTCTCTTCTCGATGTACTGCGTGGCTATGCCCCGTAGGGGCAACCCGCAGCATTCATAACAGGCGGTCAGGTGGGCG
>CAYFHB010000037.1:0-11140 GCA_964342705.1 uncultured Candidatus Poseidoniales archaeon | reverse complement strand
TGCTCTGGGTACCGCTCACGCGGCACCCCCCAGTATAGAATCAACAACCCCAGACAAGCCAATTTCGGGGTCGCAGCGAAGTCCCTGAACTCCAAAGGCAAGTGCTGCGGCCATATCCACGCCGCGATCCCCGACCATAACTGAGCCAGACTCATCCGGTCTGTCAACCCAATCCTCGTCGAAATACAAGGAAACACGATTTTCCAACCCGTTTGAGGCTGCCTCAATCAATTGACGACCGGCCTCCAACATACCCGGATTGGGTTTACGCGCCCAAGCACCCTCCCATGGCGCGTAGGGTGAATACAGAATCAAATCGAGATGTGCCTCAGAATCACCAGCAAGAAGCATCTCTCTCAAACGCGTGTGAATCGTGGCTAGATTTGTAGAATCCCAAAGTCCACGCCCGACTGGTGACTGATTGGTCACGACTACAACGCGAAAACCTGCCCGACGCAAGCGACCAACCGATTCAGCAGCCCCGGGCAGAAGCACGACTTCATCGGGTGAATTGACGTAATTCTCGCTCCCGACATTCAGAACTCCATCGCGATCCAGATAGGCGATTCGCCCATCCCAAACAACTCCCCTCGGCAGATCGTCCAGTACCAGAGCCTCGTCCAACGCCGCCGAATCGCGGTGCGGCGCCAACATGTTACATCACTGCCCGCGTTGAGCCTTCATCGCTTCCTTGACGATGTGATTGATAATCAACTGCATATCCTCGATGCGCTCCATCGAAGTCGTAGGAGCGATGATAGCAATGTCAACCATTCCGGCCAATTCGCCACCCGCGCCGCCTTGGTAATCACCAGTCACCGCTGCCGTCCTGCAACCAGCCTTCTTGGCTGCTGCAATCCCGTTGAGAACGTTGGCGGAGTTCCCCGAGCCGGAATATGCGATGACCAAGTCACCTGCCTTGGCAAAAGTGGACAATTGTCCTGCGAAGACATTCGAATAATCCGTATCGTTCGCCCAAGCTGTGAATGAGGAGATATTGTCGGTGTGAGCAATCGTTGGGATTCCCAATTCCTTGGACCAATCACCAGCGCTGTGAGAAGGTGTAGCGGCGCTGCCACCGTTCCCAATCATGTGAATCGAACCACCGCGCTCCGCCACAGCACCTAGCTCAGTCCACAGTGCCTCAAGGTCTGAGCGCGACACCTCGGCAAGTGTTCGACCCAAGTCGGCGAGATAGCCATCGGCGAATGATTCGAAATCAAAGCCCATGATGCTCCCCTGAACGAACCGGCGAGGGCATCCTATTTACGAGTTGATGACCGGAGTCGCGTCAATGCAGGAACCGATTGGGGCCGCTCTAGCCGCTTTGGCAGAGTCCGTTGGGGTCACCGGCGAGGGTCTTCGATTACTCATCGGCGTCATAGGTATGGCCCTATTAGCCACCTCATTCGCCAAATCGAGCGAAGCCTACGCCAACCGCCTCGCAGCAGCAGGTTGGGTCATGCTCGGCCTATTCATCTACCTACTCTCGGAATATTACGTCAAAATCGGCGATCCCGTCTTAATTTTGATGACTGCTGCTGCCCTTCCAGGTGGCGCACTACTGGCTTATTTCGAAGCCGCCCGCCATGATTCGCTAACCTCAGAAACTCGCCAATCCCTAGTCTGGTTTCGGGGAATGGTAGCTTGGTCAATGATTCCTTACCATGTTGTGTACAGCATCCCCTATCTCAACATCGCCTTCGTGATGCTGACCGCTCACAGCGCAGAGTGGATGCTTGAGTTCGCGGGTCTAGGGGCCTACACAATGGGTGAGGTGATGGTCGACTTGCACGGAGGCGGAGAGGTCCCGCTTTCCGAGTGGGAGGGAAGCATGTGGTTGCTGACCCAGCCTCTGGGCGATGGTGGTTTCTTCATCCCGATGTACCACTCAACTGGAGAAGAGGTCAATATCGGCTTTATCCTGAGTTGTTCCGGCCTGCAATCGATGATCATATTCGTCGGCGCAATCGTTGCACTGCAAACCGTTTCTTGGAATCGCCGAATGCGTGGACTTCTGATTTCCGTGCCGACGATACACATTCTCAACACCTTCCGAAATGCTGGAATCGTATGGCTTACAGACACCTACCGAACATGGGAATTCATGGGTCTGAGCATGTTCGATTTCGCCCATAGTTATGCGGCGAAGGGGGCGAGTCTATTCGCGATGTTCCTGATGGCCATCGCTCTCTTCGACCTTCTTCCTGAGCTTCACCGCAACATTTTGCGACTACTTCCGAAACAACTCCGTGGCTCGCTCGAATCAGACGCTTCAAACACTGCTTGACTTACCTTGTGCGTAATCGTTCGTACAACTTCCCACGCAGTGGCATATCGTGCTCCCAAGCGAATTCCTTCATCACGCGCAGGGCTTCTTTCTCAAGATCGGAATCACCGACGAAATCAGTGACGTGAATAACACCCTCGCGCGTGTTGGCCTTGAATGCTGCAACCGGTTCTTCTTTGTGGAAAACCAAGTATGCTGAACCGTAGCCGAAACGCTCCCGCAGCAGGCTTCCATAGTAGTGGATGAGAGGGTCTGACGGTGGTACTACGAGGTCGCGCGTACGAGTGATGGCATCTGAGCCATCGAGCAAGTCATGCCTGCCCCAGCATACATCGTGCATATCATCTACGAGGAATCCCTTGATGAGCGTGCCATCCTCTTCGAATTCACGCATTACATCGGAGATTTCCTCGGCGGAGAATGGTGAGCCTGCGAGCCTCTCGACCTGCTTGAGAGTGATTACTGGATAATCTTTCACGAGGTCTCGCAGATAATCACGTTTGACCTCCCACAAATCAGAATCTTGTTGGGGTTTCACCGTCTTGAATCCTCCACGGTAATCCTGTACTAAGTGACCTGTTCGGACCAATGGTGAGATGAGTTTGCGGAATTCACCTCTTCGCATCGCGTGGCGTTCCATGAAGATGGAGGGGTCGTGGTGTTCACGGAAGAATTGCAGAATATCTTCGTCCTCTTCCGGTGCAGGAACATTACGAATCGTGAGCAGACGCTGGAAGTGCTCCATCCGGGCCCAGACAAGGTGGCCGCGCAGGTTCGTACCTTGATGAAGCCGGTGCGCGGCCGCCATCGATTTGAGATCGACACGGTACATCTCACAGCGTCCACGTAACGCGAAATCATCTCGCAATTCGTCGAGGTGCTCAAGAGCGAGGGTTTCATTCTCGTGACGGGTCTTCTGGTGTAGCGAGTGGTGATGGAAAAGGATGCGATTGATCTTTTTGCGCGGCATTGGGTCGACGACACCGCCGCGGATGTATCTCTCGCCGTCCCCCATCGACTCAAAGCCCAAATCTGCGAGGATCTGCTGGACATTCTCATCACAATCATGAACGGGAACGCCGTTGAATGCGTGCATCACCGATACGTCGACGAGCCTGTCTCGATAATTTTCCAATAGCTCGTCGAAGGTTGTCTTGAATTCGTCAAGATATGAATGTGGGATGTTGATATCCTTGATTTCAAGGTAATCATTGACTACGAACATAAGGATGCGGCCAACCGGATCGACTCCCTTGAACACAGGATGATACCACCCTTGTTTGAGCATCAGTCGGACCTCTTGGATGAAGCGTGAACAGAAGGGGTCCGACTGGGAGAGGATGCGCATCGTGCGGTCCTCAGCCATCGGCGAGAGCAACTTCTCCGCATCCTCGTGGCTGGAGTAATAATCGGTCGGATCGGGTTGCAAAGCGACAACGCGGACGATTCGACCATCGTTCTCTAGATCGCGTAGCGTCTCGGCCAATTCTTCGACTGGGCGTGAAACGAAGAAGCGAAGAGTATGCAAACGTACGGGGCCGATTCGTTCTATCAGAGTCTTGACCGCTTCGTCGAACTTCATCGGTTTGACTCGCTCGTGAATACGGTGGAAGACCGCCAACGAGCGCTTGCGATTCGGCAGATCGATGTATTTCTTGCCGATGATCAGTTGACGCTCTAGATTAGCGAGAGCGCTCTTTAGGGAGCGTTGTATGTGGACGTGATCCTTTCCCTTGGGATAATCTGCGAAGAGTTCCATTCGACTCATACCATCTTTGGGGATCTTTTCCAGCAATTCCTCTTCTAGCGGACCTATCCAGGGATCTCCACGTAAGCCCAGAACCAGTGGCAATTGATCCTCCATCGTGTAACCAACCCGATTGTGTAGTAATCGTCCATTGATCACATCTGGGTCGTGTTTGATATCTTTCCAATCCCTGAAGCGATAATCCGTGACGCGATGTAGCATCTCGTCTCGACGCTGAACAAGTATGAGATTACGGATCGCGTCGGACGGCTCTTCATATTGAGTGAAAGATTTGTGCAGAATCAGAGTCTGCAGTGTTCGGTAATCAACGACTTCTACCTGCCCGCCAGTAATTCGATATTCATCGACTCGCAGAATGTATTCACCTTCTTCAGTCTGCGTGAAGAAGCCGATCGAGACGAGGTTGCGCATCTCCAATTCTTGCAGAACCGATTCGACCTGTGCGCGAGGGAATGGCAATCGTTCTGCCAATTTGTCTAGGTCCTGCGGACCCTCGGACCCAAGCATGTCGAGGAGTTTCAGTCGCAGACAATCCATCGGATCAGAAAGTGATGTCTGCTTCCAATTAGCTGGTTGAGCATCGGTGAAATTCTCGCCCATCTCAAAGGTCAAACCGCCAGTGTAAAGGGCTCGCAGATCGTCCATTTCATCCGCGCCCGAAGCCGCCAAACATCCTAGAGTGCCGTGGACTCCTGCCATACGCTCTGAGAACCATTTGTCATCGATTTGTTCATGGCCGGTATTGCGAACCTTGGTGATTAGACCTCGCTCGGCTAATTCGTGCACCCAAGAGCGGAGTTGATTGAAATCGACACTTTGCAATTTTTCGGAATACAGTGGATGGGTGAGAGTTTTCTCTAACCCTCCACCCATGTCCATCAACCTCAACAGGCCCATCGGAGAATCTGGCACTGCGACCTTGTCTTGGTAATATTTGGCCAGTCTTTCACGGTCGAGATCTGTTGCCAGCGAGCGAGCGCCTAGCAGACGGCGGAGAATCTCTGGATCGATATCCTTGATCAAATAGGCGCGAGTCCTCAAACTCAGTAAGTCCTCAAATGAGGACATGAATAGGGTCATGCCGAGAGGAGATGGCATCTTCACCTTGCGATGAACGATTCGAACATCCTCACTATCCATTCTGGCGATGAAGTCAGCCAATTCGTTCATCTCGAGGTCACTGTTCATGATCTCGTTCATCGCCTCTCGAATTACCACGGAATCCTCCATCTGGCGATGAGTACGAAGTATCTGCTCGGCGCGGTTCTGGAATTGCTTGGGGCTTACTTCGTCCGCGCCGATGCGACGAGGATTCAGCATGCTGCGGCTAGAGACCTCTCGGAATCTCTTGGCGAAGAGTTGCGAGTCGAGCATGTAGCGTGTCAAAACTTCTCGGCTCGAATCGTTCTGGAAGAGTTCGGGTATTTTCGAAATCTCAACCTCATGGCTGAGTTTGATCATGAACCCGTTCTCATCGAAGGAGATTTCGTTGACTAGTACATTGTCGCGAACGGCTATGCTTGCGAATAAATGACCGAGCGCGAGATTGAAGGACCGACCTCGGCAAGTGGTAACGATATAGGTCGGCAAAGGTGCCGAAGTCACTTGTTCAACAATGATTCTATTGCGACTCGGTACTTGGAAGGTGGTCGCGCAATGCTCATCGAGATAATTCGCAAGGGCATTGGCAACCGGCTTATTTAGGCCATAAACATCGGTCAGAAGTGGTCGCATATCCCGCCCCATTCTGACCATCACCGAGGCTTGCTCAAGCACGTCTAGCACTTCGTAGCTCAACTCATTCGTGCGAGAGTTCGCCTCGCCAGCCCACGATGGAATCGTCGGGCGGTAACCAGTTGCTGAAGTCACGTTTACACGCGTCCCTTGAACGCTGGAAACACGGTATGTCGAGCCTCCGAGAAGGAAGACGTCTCCATTGCGGAGGCTCGCGACGAATCCACTCGAAAGCTGTCCGACTAGGGTTCCGTCGCTGGTGAATACTAGGTAGTTATTGTCCGGTGCGATGGTACCGATATTGGTGTAGTAAATCATCTGGGCGTAGCCGCGCTTGCCGAATTTATTCTCTTCCCAATCGACCCAAACGCGGCGCTCTTCCTCGAGCAGATCTAACACTTCGATGTAGTCATCGTACGGCAGAGCACGGTAGGGCCACGACGCCGTCACCAACTCATAGGCCTCGTCTATGTCCCACTCTCTGATGATAGTCAGACCAATCATGAATTGCGCTAGCACATCGAGCGCGTTTTGTGGGAATTTGAGAAGGTCCATAGAGCCGCGAAGGATACCATTCTGCAACGAAACAACCTCGAGGAGGTCTTGGGGAGAGCTTGGTAGGAATCGCGCTCGCGGTAGCCCTCCGACTTGGTGGCCGGCACGCCCGATCCTCTGCAAGGCGGTCGCTATCGAACCCGGGCTACCGACTTGAACGACACAGTCGACTGAACCGATATCAATACCCATCTCAAGAGAGGAAGATGATACTACGCAGCGAAGTAGTCCGTTCTTTAGGCGCTGCTCGACATCGAGACGGATTGCCTTATCCATCGAACCGTGGTGCCCCTCGACTCCAGCGGTTCCAATGATCTTCAATTTCTGCACAACCGTCTCGGTCATCTGCCGAGTATTGACGAAAACGAGCGTGGTAGTGTGGGCCTCGACAATCTCCTTGATGCGGTCAACATTATGGTCAAGAATTTCCTTGACCGGAAGTGAGGAGAATCTCGGTGTTGGGAGGATGATATCGAGGTCTAGGCTACGCGAACCCGATACTTTGGCGATGGCAACATGCTGCGGCTCGGAATCGCTCTCTCGCGAATCGCTGGCGACGAGGAATTCCGCTACCGCCTCGAGCGGCTCCATCGTCGCCGATATACCGATGCGCTGAACATCGGACTCGATTACGCTATCCATCAAAGCCAAGCTTAGCGAGAGGTGGGTACCACGCTTGGTCGGAACCAGAGAGTGCATCTCATCGATAATCATCCAGCGCATATCGTTCAACAGCGGTCTGAACCGCTTCGACGCCAGAGCCAAACCGAGAGATTCTGGCGTCGTGATTAGAATGTGCGGCGGCTTACGAAGCATCCGCTCGCGCTCCTTCTGACTTGTATCACCTGTCCTCAGACCGACGGTTATCTCCTTGGCCCGACTTGGCAAATACTTCTCACGAATCTCGGTCAGAGGACCAATCAGATTCTTTTGGATATCATTGGCCAACGCCTTAATCGGAGAGATATACACACACTGCACAGATTTGTCCAGCCTTCCATCCAATGAACGCCGCACAAGATCATCGATAATCGTCAGGAAGGCTGTCAGGGTCTTTCCAGACCCTGTCGGCGAGCACAACAACAGGTGCTCGCCATTCAGAATGCGTGGTATCGCGAGTTTCTGTGGGTCAGTGAAGTCAGGGAATTTGTCCTTGAACCAATTGCGCACGGGGGGTGAGAGTGACTCGAGCAACTGCTCGGTATCCCAAGAATCCTCCACATACTCGATTTTCGGCATTACTTCGCCTCACACTACGGACGATTCAGCGGCTTGAATTGGTACATGAACACTTCGCTTCAATAAATTGGTCAGTACTGTGTACTGTTCCGGGTTTTTCGGTGATTTAGAGGTGATTTTTGGTTATTCGGCCGTCGCTCACAAGGGTTTGTGTTGGCCTTCTTTTGGCAATTGTCTGAGGATGGTTTTACGAACGGATGGTTGGTCGCCTCGTCGTTGGATATGGCTGAGGAGAGGAGACTCGAGCGGCTGTCAGCGATGTTGCGGCGACGTGGTGTGGTGCTGCCAGCCTTCGATATCTATGGCGGCGTCTCGGGTTTGATCGATTACGGGCCGGTTGGTGCTGCTATTCGCCGCCGTCTGACACAGAAATGGGTAGACCACTGGTTGAGTCATGGGGATATCGTTGAGATTGATTCGCCTACGATTACTCCTGAGCCTGTATTGGTGGCGAGCGGACATGTAGGAGAGTTCAACGACCTGATGACCGAGTGCAAGGCCTGTGGTTCGGTTTTCCGAGCCGATCATCTAGTCGAGCATCTGCATCCGAATGCAGATTCACTGGGTGCTGAGGAAATTGATGGCTTACTGAATTCTGGTATTGAATGCCCATCTTGTTCGGATTCTGCTTGGACAGCATCGAAGCCGATGAATCTCATGTTCACTACTCGCATCGGTGCGATGAGTGCGGGGCGCACGGCATACATGCGCCCCGAGACCGCTCAGGGCATGTTCATGCTCTATCCCGCGCTCTACCGGCACTTTCGCCAGAAGTTGCCCTTCGGCGCGATCCAGACGGGTAAGGGGTATCGCAACGAGATCAGTCCGCGCCAAGGTATGATTCGGCTGCGAGAATTCAATATGGCCGAATTGGAGTATTTCATCGACCCCGAGCAGCCGCCGACTGCGGACCTGAGTCGACGTTCCGAAACGGTGATTCTAGTCCCTGACCCTGATGGTCCGCACGCCGGCGAGACTCGCATGAGTTTCGGGGCCGCCCTTGATGCAGGTATCGTCCGCCATCCGACGGTGGCTTGGTTCCTCGCACGCACATGGGATTTCCTTGTAGAGGTCGGAATAGACCCTGAGCGTATCCGTTTCCGGCAACACGCCAGCACCGAGATGGCACATTATGCGGTGGATTGCTGGGATTGTGAGATTCACGGTGAACATGGGTGGATAGAGTGCGTCGGTATCGCCAATCGGACTTGTCACGACTTGGAAAGTCACGAGGCGCACTCAAAGGCGAAAGGGTTGCGGGCTTGGAGACAATTCGCGGAGCCACGCACGCAAACAGTCGAGAGATTGGCGCCTAACGGTGCGGTCATCGGCCCAACCTTCCGAGCCGATGCAGGAGCCGTCGTATCAGCACTAGAGGCGTTGACAGAGCTACCCAATGAATTGCCATTCGAATTGACTCTGGCCGATGGGCGCAGCGTAACTATCGCGCCGGGGATGGTCGAGCGCCGCACTGAGACGGCTAATGTCAGTGGAGAATGGTTCACGCCCCATGTCATCGAACCGGCATTCGGAATCGACCGAATAATTTGGCATGTGCTCGATCATGCCTATGAAGAGGCTCAGAAAGAAGGCGAGGATTACACATTCCTCAGGCTCTCAGAGGGAATCTCCAGCGTCGATTGTGTTGTACTCCCTCTATTCGATAAGGATGGCATGTCAGACCTCTCTTACGAGATTACGGCAGCGATCAATGCGCTGCCGCACGCGCGTGCTGAGATGGATTCTAGCAAATCGATTGGACGTCGCTATGCGCGCGCCGATGAAATCGGAGTTCCGTGGGCTCTTACCGTCGATCACACATCGCTCGAAGATGGTAGCGTCACGGTTCGAAGGCGCGATGACCAGGTGCAAATCCGCGCCTTTGTCGATGAAATTCTGCAACACTTGGCAGCCGGAACCATGCAGAGCCTATTCTGAGTAATCCGCATGGAGAGCGGCTGAGCTCCACCAATCTTCATGAGGCTCCACGATAGGGGTAGTGTGTGAGCGGTAGCGAGGCCCTTGAGGATTGGACGGAGAAGTACCGTCCGACTAGCATGGCTCAGATGGAAGGTAATGACTCACAACTCAGGCTCATCGGCCAATGGCTCGACCGCTGGGCACATGGGCGGACTCCCGACAAACGTGGGATGATGCTCTCTGGCCCTCCGGGGGTTGGGAAGACTACGCTGGCAAAGGCGGTGGCTGCTGAACGAGGTTGGACGATAATCGAATTGAATGCGAGCGAGGAGAGAAATGCCGCTGCGATTCGGCGGGCCGCGACTAGAGGCAGCCAACACATCTCTCTTGCAGCCTTCTCCGAAGGCCACAACGACTCGTCGAAAACCGTGGTGCTGCTCGACGAAGTCGACCACCTCTCGGGCGGATTTGCCAAGTTATCAGAGGATAGAATCGACAAGGTGTTGTCGCCCGAAGAGGAGGAAGCTGCGACAATCAAAGGGGATTCGGGAGGGAAGGCCGAACTGCTCAACCTGCTGAAGAATACCGAGCAGCCGGTGATCATGACTTGCAACGACCCGATGCGGCTCTGGGGTGCTGGAAGGGAATGGCGTCGCAATCGCGATCGAGTGATGGCGATGGCTGAAAATATCCAATTCAAGCGCGTGGGCAAATTGCACATGCGACGCATTGCGCACCGCGTTCTCGATGGGGAAGGGCTCTCGATGGACCCAGGTGCCGTCGAAGCCCTGATCGAGAACAATCCCGGGGATTTACGAGCCCTCATCCGCGACTTGCAGGCAGCCGCGGCGATAGGGGGCGAACATATTGACCTCGAGGATGTCAAGGCACTGGCAGAGGTCGCTGAACGCGATTCACAAATCGATGTCTTCCGTGCCCTGCGCGAGGTCTATTCAGCCAATTCGGGCAGACAGGCGAACCATCTTCTAATGAATTCTGACAAGGACCCAGACGAGATGCTCGCATGGTTCGCATGGAATAACCAATCCGCATTCGAAGCGAGCGAATTAGCGGCCATCTCAGAAGCGATGGTTCTGGCTGACCGAGCTCTTGCCACCAAATTCACCAACCGAGCCTACAGATCTTGGTACTGGGGCTCGAACCTACCATCGCAAGCCGCGGTAGCGGCCAAGCGGTCGGACCCCGGTGCTGACCCATTCCTAACATATCCTGGCTTCCTTCGAAGAGGTTCGGAGGCTTGGCGTACCTCAGGCGTTGTCGAAGCACTCGCAGAACAATCCGGCACGAGCAAGGCAGCGGTTAGGGAAGACCTGTGGCCCAATCTGTTAGCTGTCCACGACGAGGGCCTTGGAGGCGACCCGAGCGACTTCTCAATCGCCATGCACCTTGGACTCAGAGGTGAAGACCATCTTGCCCTACATGGTATCCCGAAATCGCGCAGAGAGGCGAAGAAAATTCTCAAGGCATTCGATGAATCACTGCCTAGCGATGATTGGGAAGAAATCCCTCAACCAACTCAGCAAATCACAGAGACTAATACCGATTCTACAAAGGATGAAAGCGATGAATCTACTCAATTTTCCCTAGATTCTTTCTGAATCATTGGGTACCCT
>CAYFHB010000036.1:0-11176 GCA_964342705.1 uncultured Candidatus Poseidoniales archaeon | reverse complement strand
CGGCTTGGCTCAGTGCTTCTTGGCCGGGTTGTGGCCATGAGTTCGACTCGACGAAGGAGAGGTCGGGGCGGTTTCCTGATTCGACGACCGCCTTGATGAGCGGGGCTACATTGTCGCGTAGTCCCGCGAAAAGTGGGTCGAGACGAGCGACTGTCAAGCCGGATTCGTATAGGTCGAGGAGTGCATCGTAGCGTAATTCCTCGTAGCCGAGATAGTCCGCCTTCTGGCGGCACATATCAATCATCTTCGCGAGGTCATCGCGGAAGATGGAGAAGTCATCCTTGGCCCGCGCTTCAGTCCAGGAGATTTGGCACTTGGACTGGTGCTTGGCCATCTCGCCGACGAACTCGGTTGGGAGTTTCGTCGCCTTATCGTATGAGTCGCGCGCGAGGCGGACGTTTGCTGCTTGAACCTCGTCAAGGTCGTCGCGCGCGCCTAATTCGTCGAGCAACTCGCCGATTCTTGGGTCGGTCATCTTCTCGTGACCGGTTTTGGAGATCCAGGAGAGTTGCTCACCGCGCAGAGCGGCAGCCTTTGGCGGCATCATGACCTCTTGGTCCCAACTGACGAGGCTGCCGATCTGACTAATCAGAGCCATATCTTTCATTCGCGCTAGGAGTTCCTCGTAGGCATCCATAGGGCCCACGGTAAGAACTCTGCAAATCAATTCATCTCAGGGCCCCGCACACCATTCGAACCGATGCCTCGAGGTGAATCCGATGGTCAGAACTCTCTTGAGTGTTCGAGCACGCGCGAAGCGCGTGTCTCGCACTACCACGAGCCTGCTTCTCGTGCTGCTCTTCGTAGCCCCGATGCTATCGGGCTGTTTCGGCAGCACTGTCATCGGCGGTGGCTCTGGAGACTCAGAACACTGGCTACTGCCGGTGGAAGAACGCGAGCATCTGACCTATGAAAACGGCGATGTATTCAGCCGAGTATCCATCAATGGCAGCCACGGAATCGATGCAGTGCGTTCGATTTTCGTCTCGGTACCAGCCATCACCCTCGCCGACGGCGGAGCTGGCGCCACCGGTGGAGCCGAAGTCCACCTCGGACTGTGGCTGCCACTCATCGAGGGCTGCGATTACGATGCGGCAGAACTCCCAGAAGAATGCAAAGTCCCTGTCATCGCCGAGATCGGACCATACTATGACGACGGCGATGTCGACGCGCTGACGCCAGCAAACCGCCTCGGACGATTTCTAATCGAGAATTTCGTTCCACACGGCTTCGGTGTCGCCCAAGTCAGCGTTTTCGGAACTGGAGAATCAAATCACTGCATGGACCTCATGGGTCTCGACGAGCAGGAGGGAATCCACGCAGCCGTCGAATACCTTGGAACCGCTCCATTCTCAAACGGCGCCGTCGGCATCATCGGCAAATCCTACGACGGCTCTACACCTTGGGAGGCGGCAGCGATGGGGTCGCAGTATCTCAAGACCATCGTGCCGATGTCCGGACTCATAGGGGTACAGGACCTAATGTGGCGCAATGGCAGCATGGAAGCGCGAGGCGCCATAATGCACAACGGGGTGTACGGAAGCTTCGGGTTGGACGGAGATTCGGGTGATATCGAGAATGCCTGCGAAGGTTATGTCGAGGGATATTACGCTGGACCGCTAGCCTACGTCACTGGAGACAACCTCGCCTGGATGGGCTCTGATTATTGGCAGGAACGCCACTTCCTCACGCGCGCAATCGAAAATTACCAAGGCTCGGTCTACATCATCCACGGGCTACAGGACTGGAACGTCGACCCACACATGGCCTTCCCCGTCCACCGCATGATGCAGGATGCCGGCTTTGAGGTCAAGGGATTGTACGGCCAGTGGGGGCATGATTACCCCGACCGCATGAGCGGACATCAGGGGCTTTCTAGTGGCCGCGGCGGCGAGGCTTTCCCATTCACTCTGCGCTGGGATTGGGCAGACGATTTGCTCGAGTGGTTCGATTTCTACCTCAAGGGCGAAGGGCCACATCCTCGATTGATCGCTGAGGTTCAGGACAATATGGGCGGCTGGCGAGTAGAGACGACTTATCCGCCAGCCGAGCAGGAATGGATGCGTTTTGGCATGGATGAATGCAACATTATAGGTGGTGGAGAGACGATTACGACGAGTTCGAATCTGCGCATTGAGTGTCCTTTCTTCGATGAGCCGACGCGCATCGTTGGGACTCCAACGTTCCATGTCGATGCGACGGTTTCAGCCTTCTCGACTAGCGGTCATCTGTTTGTTGAGATGGTTCAGGCGAGCACCGGGATGCATCTTGGGCACGCGGTGATGGATTTGCGATTCCACGCGGGCGGCAAGGATGGCGAGGTGCTGACACCTGGAGAGACTGTGAATGCTAAGATGGAATTCTTCGGCATGGATGTGTTGATTCCTCCTGGCGATGGCATTCACCTGATTATCTCTCAGACCGGAGAGGATTACGTCCCCAGCCCGGTCTCGATGCAGCCGGTTACTCTCGGCCTCAGCTCCTCGAGTATTCTCTCTCTTTCGACCGTTGAGCGCGACTGTGATGACTTGTTCATGCCGCCGATGATGACCGACCCATACCCTCAGTGTATCGTGGAGGAGTGAGTCGATGGCACCTCCTTCAAGCAAGGTCAACATCGCTGTTGCCGATCGGATTCTACTGCATCTGTGGGAGCAGGATCATCAAGCGGACCATTATCTGGTCACGCGCGAGGTGACGCGCCCTGGAATTGCTGAGATTTGTGCGCTACATCCGCCAAATGTCTCGCGGTCGATGCGGGATTTGGCATTCGATGGCATGGTAACCGAGCATACTCGTGTGGTTCGTGGGGATGAGCGGAGACAGAAGACTTGGCAACTGACTGATGAGGGGCGTGAACAGGTTGGGCGTCGCTTGCCAGAATTGCGTGAGACGCGAGTTCTCCTGCGTGAGCGCGGTGGCAATTTACTGGAGGTCCGCGCTGACGAGGCTGGGGCTCGGCTTGAAACTGGATTGACCCTACTGCAGGTGCTGATGCACGCGCAGCACGAGGGCGTGCTGAACTTCGGTGATATTCGCTTCGGGGCCATCGTGCGGGCCGAAGCGGAGGAGAAGATCGCACCCGGCTCGCTGAAATTGCTCGCCGGCGCTCATTCGACTTATCACACGCGCCCGCCGGAAACGAGGACGGTTCACGGGCGCGAGGCCGAGGTCGGCACTCTCGACGATTGGTTCGCGAGCGAGGCGGCGATGGCTGTAGTCTCAGGAATCGCCGGCTGTGGCAAGACGACATTGGCTAGCCATTGGCTGGCGCACGCGCTGGAATCCAATTCCGACTTGGAGGTCATGTACTATCCCTGCCAGCCATGGGATTCGACATTGGGAATTGCAACGAGCCTGCTACACAGGCTCGGCATCAGTTCTGAGGCCGAGGGTGAGGACCCCTACGAGGTCCTCGAAGCGCTACCGCTCAAACCGGGCGCACGCCTCGACCTCGACCACTATCGCCGCCGCCTAATCGCACACCTCCTCGATGAGGAGGGACATCGAGGCGGCCCGACAAAACAACATCTCGTCATCTTGGATGACGTCCACAATATCGGCGCTGATGGAGCGAATCTATTCGGTGCCCTGCTCCAAATCGCCGAGGCGACGAGCATGCGTCTGCTGCTCGTCTCCAGAACAAATCTAGCATTCTACGACCGACGCGATGTGCACACGCGCGGTCGCGTCGTCGAACTCCGATTGACCGGCCTCTCGCTGGAGGAGGTCGCAGAGTGGATCGAATCTATCGAATTGCCTTCCGATGCGCCAGCTGAAGAGATTCACCGGGCCACAGGAGGACACCCGCTGGCGGTCGAATTGCTTGAACTCTACGGCAAGACTCTGCACGATGATTGGCTACGCTTCCTCGACGAGGAAATCCTCGATGTGCTCCCCGATGACCACCGAGAACTCCTCGCCCTGCTCGCCGTCGCCGACCGACCGGTTCCCTGGGAAAATCTAGCCGCTGCTGCCGGCTACGACGGAACGCCGCCAGAAGCACTCGTCACCCGCGGCTTAATGCTCGAACTTGAGAGCGGCATGTGGCTGCATGAAGCCCTCCGCTCTCGCCTATTGCGCGAGGTCGGAGCGCCGCTCGAAGAGCGCGCTAACAAACTCCGAGCGACCCTCGATTGACGCTCTAACTGCGAGCTCGCTTCGCTCGCGTGAATCAAGCCATATGTCGGTTCAACCACTGATCAAACATCGGCTTGGGCATCGCACCGGCCTGATGGTCGAGCAGCTGGCCGTTGTGGAATAGAAGAAGAGCCGGAATCCCACGGATTCCGAACCTGCCTGCGCTCAGCGGATTGACGTCAGTGTTGACCTTCGCGATGGTCATCTCACGCTCTCCGGAGAGTTGTTCGAGGACGGGCGCAATCATCTTGCAAGGGCCACACCATGGAGCCCAGAAGTCTACTAGGACCCACTCGTCACTCTGTATCACTGCATCGAAATCGCCGTCTGTTGCTTCAATCAGCCTACCCATACAATCGCCTCGGGTTTCCTTCGCCGCATCGACGTCCTATGAATCCTATCACGTACGCGCGAGTCCCAACTGTTGAGAACCTGCATCGTTTCGGACGGTGCGAGGGGAGCAACTTGGAGGTCGCACCGAGCATCCTGACAGCGGACTTCGCTCGGCTCGGCGAGACGCTTGAGGAAGCTGTCGAAGCCGGCATCAATTGGATGCACATGGATGTCATGGATGGCAATTGGGTGGTCAATCGAACGATTACATTCGGGCCGGCCTTGATTCGTTCCGTTCGCAATCGGCTCGGCCCGGAAGCCTTCATCGATTGTCATCTAATGATTACAAATGCCGAGGAAACTTGGTCGCAGTACGTCGATGCGGGGGTTGATTTGGTAATCGCCCACATCGAGGCAGTCGATGATCCGGCCGCGCTCATAGCAAATCTTCACGCGGCCGATTGCCAGGCGGGCTTGGTTCTGAATCCAGACACCCCCGCCGACTCGATTCTACCATTCCTTGCCGACCTTGACCTTGTGCTGGTGATGTCGGTCGTCCCAGGAAAGGGCGGCCAGTCATTCATGCCCGAGGTCGAAGGCAAAGTCCGAGAGTTCCGCGCGGCCATCGATGCGCAAATCGCAGCCGGCGGCCGCGCTACGAAATTGATGATTGATGGCGGCATCAAGGACCATAATTCCGCTCAAGTCGCAGAGTGGGGAATCGATGTCGCGGTCGTCGGAAGCGGGCTCATCAACGACCGCGGAACCATCGCAGAAAATTTCGCAGCAATCAATGCCGCGCTGGCTCAGTGACTCCCTTGCGCGCGCGAGCATTCAAATCAGACCATCTCGGCCAACCATCCGATGGTCACCGAAGATTGGATGGTTGCAGAAGTCCTCAAGGTCGTCCCCGACGCTACCGTCGAGGCCAAGGACCTACACGGTAGCGGCGACCATTGGCACGTGCGAGTAATCTCGCAAACCTACGAAGGGGTACGGCCGTTGCAGAGGCAACGGCCGATTCTGCACCACTTCAAACCACACATCAAGCAGAACACAGTCCACGCGCTTGACCTCAAGTGCATGACGCCCGAACAGGCCGCGCAGGCGGGGGACACGTCTTTCGACCCTCACGGAGGGGGGGAGATGGAATTCTTCGGAGTGCACATCCGCAGGCCGGAAAAGGAGTGAGAAAAATGAGCTTTGATTGGACACCAGAAGAACTCGACAGCCTCGTCAACGAATACCGAATCGTCCTCTTCATGAAGGGCACACCGCAGGAGCCGCGCTGTGGCTTTAGCAATCGCGCGGCGATGGTTCTGAGCCAATTGGGCGAACCGTTCACCAGCGTCAATGTGCTTACGGATCGCCGGGCCATTCCAATGGTTTGTGAGTGGGCCGACTTCCCGACAATGCCTCAGGTCTACGTCGACGGCGAGCTTATTGGAGGCTCGGATATCGTTCTTGAGATGTATCAGTCTGGCGAGTTGCAACAGATGATTGCCGATGGCGACGAAGCCTCTGAGTGAGGCGATTTTGTGGCGACGGCCGAAGACCGTCGAACGATGTTGATAGCAATGGCTGGCGCCACTGTGATTTCCTTCGCCCCTCTTCTTTACATTCAATCGGATACTTCTCCCTTGACCGGCGCCTTCTACCGGATGCTGTACGCTGTACCCTTGCTCGCCTTGTTGGTTTGGACGGGTACTCGCGAGGATGCGCGGGATTCTCGCTCACGCTGGATGGCTTTCGGAGCCGGCGTGCTATTGGCGATAGATTTCGCCGGTTATCACAGTGCCATCGATTACATTGGCAGCGGCATTGCTACGATGATTGGAAATTCGCAAGTCATCATCGTGACGTTGGTCAGTTGGTGGTTATTCGGCGAGCGACCAAATCGATTCATCCTGCTCGCTCTGCCGATGGTGATGTTCGGTTTGATCCTGATTTCAGGCATCTGGGATAACGCCGCCTACGGCGAGGATCCGGTCAAGGGCGTCATCGGAGGAGTCGTTGCTGCTGTATTCTACTCCTCCTTCTTGATTCTCTATCGTCAATCGAATCGCATCGGGGCGCCGGCGGTAAATGCCCAATTCGATGCCACCGCTGGCGCCACACTTGGCTTGCTATTCGTCGGCTCGATTCCACTCACAGGCATCGGACTCGAGCCGATTTCCCACGGATTTACTTGGCCGGGCCACGGCTGGCTGATTCTGTTGGCTGTATCCTGCCAAGTCATCGGCTGGATAGCGATCACCTACGCCCTGCCGCGCCTGCCAGCCGCTCATACCTCATTTGCAGTGCTTTTGCAACCGATCCTCACCATCGTCTGGGGAGTCTTGCTGCTTTCCGAGACCCCATCCTTCCGGCAATGGGCTGGCATGCTGCTGATTTTCTCCGCCATCATCGCAGTGACCCTCTTCGGCGCGACCGATGAAGACTCGGAATCCGTGGCTGTTTCGGCCGAATGAATCGCAGCTTCGGTTGAGAATTCGAGCCTCGCGGCCGCTTCCAGTAGGTGTACAGGGCGAGAGACACAAGCGAGGGGATGGGATGCACTCAGCGAGAACCTCAACGGCCCCGTACGAACCTCCCTTGCAGCCCGCGATTGATAATCGTTGTGCGAAAAGCCGCTCTCAAGCCTACAAACGCTGCACTGAGCGCCTGTTTTTCTCAATAAACGCAGCACTACGACGAGGTACTCATTCGACACTCAGAACTTCTGGCCCACCTTCGGTAATCCAAACAGTGTGCTCGAATTGCCCAATCATGCCTCGATCCTCGCAGCGCAGAGCCGCATAAGTCTCCAAGAATCGAATCGAAATCAGCTTCTTCGTCAGCGCATTCCACTTCTTTCGCAGAGTCTCCTCCTCCTCGCCGGGAAATGGCTTCTCGAGCAACGGATAGGCCCAGCGCTCTGCGAAGGGCAGAGTGTGATAGCGCTCCTCGATGTAACGAGCCATGGTCGCGCCCAGCGGCTTCAACTTGCCCTTTGCCATCGCCTTTCGAATCGTGATATCGCCTGTGACCCGGTAGATATTGCTCGAATGAGCAGGAGGGATGTTCTCGATCATACCACTCGACCCGGTCGTATTGAATGGCTCCACCGCGTAGACGCTTCCCAGTTCGACCGAGCCCTTGAATCCGGGGCTCTCTGCCCCGCATGCGTAGGAAGGAATCGATGTGCCTGCGTGCAGATTCCATCGCTTCAATTCGTGTCCACACAGATTGCGAATCGGCTCGAACCCAGCATCGGTGTGAACCTGTTCGGCCGCCGCACCGACCTCATGCCAAGGCGTGCCGGGATGCATCTTCTCGATTGATGCATCCCTCGCTTCCCGCGCCGCCTTGATTTGCTCGGTGTGCTTCCCACCATTTCCAACTTCGATTGTCATCGCGTTGTCGGCGAGAGCCCCAGCGATATGCACGCCGACATCGAGTTTGACGAGGTCACCCTTCTGGAAGACCATTTCACCCTCGAACCCATCAGGTGTAGTCAAGCGATGATCGCTAGTATAGTGCGCAGCGATGTCGTTGACAGAGATGGTGACCGGGAAAGCAGGAGTCCCGCCATATCGACGAATGAAGCGTTCAGCGGAGTCAATAACTTCGTCCCAAGTCTTGCCAGCGACGATTTCGCCTTTGATTCCTTCAAGCGTACGTCGGGCTACATGTCCGGCGTCTCGCCATTGTTTGAGATCTGATTCTTCCACCATGTCAGCACCTCATTTTCGGCAATCAAACCCTCTCTCAGCACCTCTATGCTCGCACGTTCGGGTGCATCACAGACCGAATACCACGCTATCAACGTACTGGGTGAGCCACCGGGGGTCTCTCCAGCAACCAACTCCACTTCGTGACCTTCTTTGCGAAGGGCTTGGGCCGCTGCTTCGCAGGTGGCTGCGGGCTGGGTGCCGCTGATGTTGGCGGAGGTTGCTGTCAGCGGTCCGGCGGCTCGCAGCAGGGCTTTGGCGGTTGGGTGAGCGACGACTCGGATGGCGATTTTGTTGCTACCGAGTCGCGCGTCGAGGGCTTCCTTAGCTGGGAGTACGAGGGTCAGGGAGCCCTCGGGAAATGCGTTGAGAATGGTTGGAATGTCAGGGGTGAGTTCGACAAGGGTTGCTGCTTGTTCTAAGTCGGCCACACCGATGCTGACGGGCATATGGGCGGGCCGTTGCTTGATGGCGTAGAGTTGGTCTAGAGCTGCTGATGTTGGGAGGCAGCCGAGGGCGGGTTGGGTGGTTGTTGGGTAAACGACGGATTCGCCGGCTGCTATCGCATCTAGGATGGATTTTGAGAATTGGAAATCCTCCACACTCAATCCTCCTTCACCTGATGTGCTTGCGGTTAGCTGGGGGTAGCGAGTCTGCGTGGGCTACGATTGAGCCCACGTGCAGATCGATGTTTGATTGATGGGTGTGACGCTTGGCGATGCGGTTGAGTTCGCGCGCGCCTTGGATCATGTTGAGGATCGGGATGAGGAATACGAGTTTGCGCGCGGCGCGCTCGTCCCACATCTGACTGGTCATGGCCGAGCCGTCTTCGGCGAGGACCGCGAGGCCGAACATGCGCTGGCCGAGCGAGCGCGAGAAACGCAATCCTGTAAGGCGCCAGTAGAGCCAATGGCCGACGATGAGGATGAAGGCCATTCCGAGCGCGTAGTGGAAGTCCGGAGAGTTCCAGAGTGTGAGGTTCCAGGCATTCATGATCTGCCAGCGGCTGACGACCATCAGGGTAGTCGTGACGATGATGATATCGACGCTCAGTGCAGCGGTTCTGCGCACGCCAGAGGCAAGGATAGTGCCTTCTGGAACTGGCCAATGACCACCTTCTTCGGCACTGAGAATCTGCTTGGCTAGGGTGCCGCCGCCTTGCAGTGAGATGGGGGAGTCGTGGTCAGCCATGTACATCCTCAAGCCATTCCGAGAATGTGCCACGCCTCAAGGTTGCGACTGCGGATATGTGCCAACCATGCCCCCCAAGTCTCGTCGTTGCGCAGAGTGTCTGGGTCGCCGATGACGATGAGGCCTCGGCGTGCGCGGGTGAGGGCGACGTTGAGTCGGCGAGGGTCGGCGAGGAATCCTACATTCCCGTCGGGGTTCGAGCGCACGCATGAGAAGATGATCACCTCTTTTTCGCGGCCTTGGTAACCATCGACGGTTCTGACCTCGACCGCTTCGTGGCGTTCGGGGATTGCGTCTCTGATTGCTCTTACTTGGCCTGCATAGGGAGTTATGATTCCGATGTCTGAGTGTTGCAGGTCGCCCGCTTCGAGGAGGTTGTCTAGGATGCGGGCGGCCCAGCCGGCCTCGGCTGGGTTTTCTTTCGAGGCTCCGTCGGGTGAGAGGAGTTCATCGCCGTTGATGGGTAGGAAGGCGATGGGGACTTCCCAATCATTCCAAAGGAGGCCGGCTGGGTTTGGGCGTTCGGCGGCTGTGACACCGTCTACGAGTTCGCCGCCGTAGAACGTCTGATTGGGGAATTCGGAGATAGCCGGATGCATTCTGTATTGGGTGTCGAGGAGCATTGGTTTGAGGCCCATGGCGACCAATCGCTCGAATAGAGAGCGGCGCAGTCCGCCGTTTTCGGCGCGCCGGCTGATGACTGTTGGAGGGAGTTGGCGGTGGTCGCCGACGAGGACGACTTGACGTGCTCCGCGCACGAGTGGGACGAGGCTAGCTGGTTCGGTTGCTTGGGTCGCCTCGTCTAGTAGGACTCGTGCGAAGCGGCGTCCGTCGAGAAGGTCGTGGCCGACGCCGATGCAGGTGCAGCAGAGGACTTGCGCGCGGTCGAGGATATCGTCGCGCATCTGTCGCTCGATGCGGCGCACCTCCTTCCAACCGCGGTTGAGATCTCGGTGCGCCAAGCCCTTCTCCTTGCCCTTCATTCCGGGTATTCTGCGGGCGAGTTTCTCGTTGAGTTCGAGGTGTTCTTCGAGGTCTCGGCGAAGTGGATGATTTTCCATCTGAGCATCGATGGTCGCTTCACGAAGATTCTCGCGCACCTTGACCGGTTGACCCAGTCGGACTGCGCGCACGCCCAGCCTCAGGAGACCTTCGAGCAGATTGTCGACGGCGACATTCGAGTCGGCTACTGCGAGGATGGTTCCAGTGTCTTGACTGGACCAGGATTGCAGGATGCGGACAGCGGTGTGTGTTTTGCCTGTTCCCGGGGGTCCTTGGATTAGCGTCAGCCGTTGATTAATCGCCGCCTCACAAGCTGCTTTCTGCGAGTCATTGAGTCCTTCCGGCCGGCTCGCAGGCCGTCGATTTGCCCCTCCGAGTTCCGGCCCGAGTCCGGCCGTGCCTACCGGGTCGTGCACGGTGCCTAGCAAGAGGTCTCGCAAGGGTGCTCCACCCTCTTCTTCGAATAGCGAATTCAGTGCGTCCCGCATGCGGTCGAATGCGACCTTATTCGCCGCCCTATCGATGCGCCAATGACCGCTGCGAAGACCGCTCGGCAATTCCGGTAAAACGATGCGAATACGGTTGCGAGAGCGGTCCGAGACGATCGCCTCAATCGGTTTCTCCCCTATCGGATCGCCTCGGCTCATCATCACGATATCGCCTTGCCGAAAACGATGTGAGCCCAAATCATTGCGTCCATCGAGCTGTAATTTGACGATGCGCTGACCGAATAGCCAACCATCTGGCCGCGCCCTCAAATCGAACAAAGCAAGCCCGTGCGCGGCCAATTTCGCCCG
>CAYFHB010000035.1:0-11338 GCA_964342705.1 uncultured Candidatus Poseidoniales archaeon | reverse complement strand
CGACGCATTCGCCGGCCTCTTCGCCGACCCTGTCGACCGCATCCTCGGCCTGCTATCAGAGCGTGTCACGGCCGAGATGCCGATGTCGGCGGCCGTCCGCGAGGACTGGCCGCCGTGCTTCGAATCAGCGGTTGCAGAACTGTCCCAGGGAATCAACGTGAACCACACGGGAAGAGTATTCCTCGCTGCGATGTCCAGAGCCATGGGTCACACACCCGAACTCACCATGTCATTCTTCGAAAACGCCCCCGATTACAACGCCGAAACGACCTCTTACCAAGTCGCCCACATCTACGAGCGCCAATACACACCCCACGGCTGTTCAGCCCTCAAAACCGGCGCTCGCTGTCCGGTCAGCCAAGGAGATGACCGTCTTTGCGACCAGGAATGGATGACTCATCCACTGAAATATCTCAGAGCCAAACAGCGGCGGCGCTACCAAGAAGAGAGTCTTTCTGACGCCGCCGACGAATCGGCCGAACGCACCGAAGGTGCGTCTGAAACGAGCGAGACGGCCGATTCTTCATAATGGAGAATACTCCATTGCCCCCCGTAGCGGGGGATTGGAACATGGTGCGCACACTCGTCATCACTGTCGACCGAGACAATGACCTCGGTGTAAAGGCGGGGATTAGAGGCCCCGTCATCGGTCGAAAAGCCACCTTGACAGCGGCCCTAAGACTCGGTATCGCCGACCCAGAGGAATCCGATACGAATGCGATTCTTGGTGCGCTCCATCACCACGACCGACTCAATGAGCGAACCGAGGGCGATGACGAGGTCGAGATTGCAATTCTGTCAGGCGATGTTCGCGTCGGACCACGCTCAGACCGCGCCATCGCCAGTCAACTCGACGAGGTGATTCAGGAATTCCAACCCGATACAGCGGTTCTCATCACCGACGGAGCTGATGACGAGGCTTCGCTTCCAATCATCACCTCGCGAGTTCGGGTCGACCATGTCGAGAAAATCATCGTCAGGCAATCGAAGGGGATCGAGAGTACCTACTACTACATCGCCAAGGCCATCGAAGACCCTCGTTGGCGGGCAAAATTGCTGGTTCCAGTAGCCGTCTTTCTAATCATCTTCGGACTCGGATTGATTCTTCCCAACGGCGCTGTACTCATCGGCGCGATGCCGTTGATAATCGGAATCTGGATTCTCGCCAAGGGACTCGGATGGGAACAGCAGCTCGAGCGGCTGATGATCGATATGAGAGAGAGTGCGACAGGAGGAATCTGGTCGTCGTTATTATGGGGATTATCGATTGTTTCGGTGTTGTTTTCAATACTGACTTTCTACTCGGTTTTCTACGGAACGACAGCGGAATTGAATACATATGTTCTGGGTGCATTCGGTCGTATTGACAACTTCGACATCGACGCAGTGAATCGAAATATCGCAGTTTGGGTAATCGCAATTGACCAGGCATTGACTTGGATTCTCGTCGCTACTTTCTCCTTCATTCTCTCGCTGGGTGTGCTTCGCTGGAAAGAAGGCTCCTTCACCGGTCAGTCGATGTCTTTGATTGGCCTAGGTGCGGTGGTTTATGCTGTCTCGAAGGCGGTAATCGAGGTGACTTTGGCCGAGCTTGGTGGAGGAGACTTCCAATTAGATGCCGGGAATGTCTACGATACATGGGTCTTCCCGATATTCGCCATCATCCTCTACTATCTGCTTCGCACCGCCATCGATTCTCTCTCTGCCGAGGCCGAGGAAGATGGCGGCAACCGATATTGGGGAATATGATGGAAATCGCCGCTTTGCGGCGATCAGCGCTCATAGGTCATTTCCATCTGACATGATGGGCAGACGACCTTGATTGGGCGGATGTCCGGAATGCCGAGTGGGGCGGAGCAATTCGAGCAGACGATGGCTTGCGAGACCTGCTTCTGTCGCTTCTTGCCCTCGTGGCTTGGGTCGTATGAGATGCGGAACTTCGAGGTGTCGGTCACGAAGGTAGGTGCACCCTCGCCGTGGTCCTCGACTTTGGTCTTGAAAATCGAGGTGCGCTTGGCGACTTCCGGAGCGATCGCTGAGTCAATTGGCCCGCTTGCAGCGCCGCTGTCGACGCTATCGAGTTCGGCTTGGACTTGGGCTGAGGTCATACCGAGTTCGGCTGCGACGCGGTCGATGGCAAGGGTGAGTTCGTAATCGTCTAGTCCCATGAGTTGCTGCAGTTTGACCGCGGGTATCCTGCTCATTTCCACACCTCAACCCACGCGGGGGTTTCCACCCCTTTGAATGCCGCCATTCTCGGCTTCGCTCAAAGGGTATCGCTAAGAGCGTTCGATTCCGCTTTGTGGGTGTATGTTCCCCGAGTGTCTCGAGTGCAGGGGAATTCGGGGGATGTGCGGAATCGATCCGTGTCCGCTACTCGCCGAGGTGCGCAACAAATTGCCTGTGGTGCAGCCGACCTCTATCGGCGAGATGATTGGGCCGAGCCCGCCGCAATTGTTCGTGGGGCGGTATGGTTACCCAGATGTTCGGGCTGGCCCGAGTGCCAGTTGGTTGCCTGAGAGTGGGGGTGGAGTTGGTGAGAATGATTCAGGATTTGCTCCGAGCGCGACCGGTGATCCTGCAGATTTGTTCGGTCGTCCGCTCGAAGAGGTGGCTGCCCGCCATGCCAATCTGGTTACTGGCGGGCAGCGGATGAAAGTGCAGGAGGCGCAGCGGCCAGGGCAGATGTTGGAAACCACGCAAGAGATTGCCATGGCCGCTCGCTCGGTCGATGTCGAACTGGATTTTGCAAATCCGATTCGCATCGGCCGCTCACCTACTTTCGATTCTATGAGCACGCCTCTAGGTCCAACAGGAGAGGTGCTGCGCGCTGAGGTCGTCGGCCACCCGAGCATACCTCGAAAGGTCGATTCAATTTCTGGTGAGACCGATCTTTTGGCAACCGATGCGATGGATGAGTTGAGCACCTCGTCCATCGGCGAGGCGCATATCTCCCGCCTGCTCTCATCCGGAATCCTAGGGCGTGAGTCAGCACGTCGGCTAGTCCCGACGCGCTGGAGCATCACAGCAACAGACGATATCCTCGGCAAGCGGCTATGGCGTAGGGTGCGAGACCTTCCTTCAATCGACAAAGTGCTGGTCTACGAGGCAACATATCTCGACAATCGCTTCCACATCATCCTGACTCCAGACCTCTGGGCTTTCCAGATGCTCGAGGCGTGGACACGCGGCTCACTGTGGACCGATTCCGGCAAAGTGCTCGGAGATTGGGAGGAGATTAAACCGCGCACCGAATACGCAGATCGAGTGACCGGGGCCTACTACGCGGCCCGGCTTGGTGTCCTCGAACACATGCTCTCAGTCGGGCGTTCGGGAGCCTGCCTCATCTGGCGTGACATTGGTGAAGGCTACTGGGCCCCGGTCGGAGTCTGGTTGATTCGGGAGACGGTGCGCGAAGCCATGAAGCAGACTCCAAAGCGCTTCGACTCCCTCAAGGAGGCTATCGACTACACTGCACCCCGAGTCTCAGCCCCCGAGGACTTGCGCAATTCGTGGTTTGCCAAGCGCGTGCACCAGACACGCCTCGACTCATTTTGATGATACTCGCAGTCTTCGAGCTCACTCTTGGCCGAGCGAAGTATCGAGGAAACTCGCGACAATTTCGCCCTCTGCCTTGATCAATTGCTCGGCCACGGTAGATTTGGAGAGGCCGAGCTTCTCAGCCAATTCACGAATCGAGGTGCGCTTCGGGACTTCGTACCAACCAGACTCATGCGCCATGCGGACAACGCGGTGCTGTTGCAGGGTCGGACCCTTCTGAATGAGTCCTTCCGACCCTTTGGCGGAGGTGACTCGCTCGACGGGGACCTTCGAGCGGACATCCGAGAGGAACTTGACCATCGCTTCGTGGCGACCCGCGATTTGCAGGACCAGTCCGCTGGCGGTGAAGTTGGAACCGGCGAGGATGGCCAAATCGCCGCCGTGGAAGTAGTGGCCTACGAAATCGGCGGCGAATTCCATCACGACTAGATGGTGCGTCAGCACGTCAGATTGCCATTCCTCGAGAATCTCGACGATACGAATCCCACCGACATAGGTCCCTGGTGGCGGACAATTACCGTCGATGGTGATACACTCGACCATTATTCGCAGGTTTCCGTCGACCATTCCAAGCATCGAACGAAAGTCCCAGGAGATGCACTGCAAGGCTGCGAGTGCACGACTGTCGTGCTCAAGAGCAGCATAAGCGCACTCGACCCGGACCGCTCTCATGTGATTGCCTCGCACCTTTCAGTCACCCCGTGTGGCTTTCAAGGTGCTCGACCGCGGTTGGGAGGGCGTGAGTGGCGATTTGCCACCCACTTCCCTTCATCCGGACTCACTCCCCGTTTCTCTTGCGTAGGGCTTCTTCTGAGGAGACGATTGCGCGTGCAACCTCGGGTGAGTAACCTGTCTCGACCAACTTCTGGAACTGAACATCCCCTTCGCGCTCAACCGCTCGTGGGGTCTGAATGGGCTCGGTCTTGACCTCCCAAAGTGCCTCCTCGCGCATCGACTTGGCAACCTCTCGTGTGTCGTCGCGAGCCTCCTGCCTTCGACCTCGGTCACGTCCGCGTGATTGCATTGCTGCGCCGACCATTCCGATTACAACCAATGATGCAATCGCTGCCATTAGGGCCGGCGAATCGGTGATTGTGGCAATCACACCTCGCGGTAGTGAGAGATCCTCACTGGCGTCTGCACATCCGTCACCATCGACATCGGTCGACTTGGATGAGGTCCAACCGAGCGCACCGCGAGAACACTGGTCTCGCGAGTCGGGGATTCCATCGCCATCATCATCGAGGTCATATTCATCCATGCAACCATCGCTATCGTGGTCCATCGTCACCCGATTGCTGAGCGGGCAGGCATCGACCTCATCGAGGACTCCATCACCGTCGTCATCATCGTCCTCGGTAGCGTCGGCACAACCATCTCGGTCGCGGTCGGAGTTGAGGGCTGAGACCCAACCCGGTGTCGGGTTGGTCTCGCAATTGTCCTCGGAGCTCTCGATTCCGTCATTATCCAGATCATTGTCTTCAGTGCGGTCGTCGCAGCCGTCATTATCGGCATCGACGATGTGTGGAGATAGGCTGCGAGGGCATGAATCGTCCGCGTCGAGGAATCCATCGCCGTCATCGTCCTCGTCTTCCTCTGCATCGTGACAGCCATCACCGTCCCAATCGTTGAGTGGGGTGGATTCCCAGCCGAACATTCCTGTGGTGCACAAATCGTCGACATCGAGGACGCCGTCATCGTCGACATCCGCGTCCTCGTAGGCATCATTGCAACCGTCGCGGTCGTGATCGCTCATTTCATTCGAGACCCAATCCAGCATGCCGTACGGGCATGAATCATCACGATCGAGTACTCCGTCGTTATCGTCATCGAGGTCTTCGTTCTGGTCATGGCAGCCATCGGAATCATGGTCGTAAGCCGCTCCTAACCAGCCGACGATTCCACTTGGACAGTCATCGTCAACATCGAGGTATGGATCGTTATCGTCATTGTCATCCTCGTCCGGATCGCGGCATCCATCACCGTCATGATCGGTCGAGAAGGTGTTCCAGTACTGAGCCCCATCCGGACACTGGTCAAGATGGTTGGGCACTCCGTCTCCATCGTTATCAGTATCCTCGAGGATATCGTCGCAGCCATCTCCGTCCGCATCGATTCTGTCATCGTTCATCGCGCCGGTAGGACATTCGTCAACTAGGTCTTCGACGCCATCGTTGTCATCATCCAAATCCTCGGTAGCGTCGCGGCAACCATCTCCATCGTGATCGGTCATGGCTCCTGAATACCAGTCGGATTCACCGTGCTGACAGAGGTCGTCCTCATCGGCGACTCCGTCCTGATCATCGTCGTTCCAATCATTCTCGTTGACTAAGTCGACCAGAATTGACTGCGTCGCTGAAGCGTACTCGTCGGTCGTGGACTGTACCGTCACGACGATGCGGAAGCGCTGGTCCTCGTTCACTAGGCGAATATCCGGTGCGGTAATCGTCAGGAAGACTTGCTCCTCGCCGCCTTCAGTCACCGTGCTGGTCGGCTGGTAATTCTCACCGAAGCCGACCGAAATCGCCCAATCAGCAGGCTCTCCGTCGGCTTCGATGGTGACCGGATCCACCGATCCGGGCACCTGAATACCACGCAGATTCATCGCCACCTCGACCGATTGACCGGGTTGCATCACGACATGTCCGGTCTCGGTCGGGTCGAGGTCGAGAGCCATGTCGAACATGTCCTCGCTCCACTTGCAGACATCCCACTTGTTCGCTTGGCTATTCTCATTTGTACAGTCATTCGCAGTCCAAGCGATAGTGCGCTCAGGCCAGGCAAAGCGCACAATAGGCTGAGCGCTTGAATCGAATTCGCTACCGAACACACCCATCAGATTCTGCGTGCTGCTGGTAATCGTTCGCGTGTTCACAACCGTGTACGCCTGTGTGAGGTAGCGGTTGAGAGGCAATTCATCGAATCCGTTCATCACCGGCGATTGGATTCGAGTCCAACGCAATTCGACTACGCCAGGGGTATCGGACTTCGATTCCTGAGTCTCAAACCAAGTGATGTGAATCGAATCATCGCGGTCGAAATCGACGCGGGGGTTCGCGCCCCAGATTAGATTCGAGTGCAGCACCGCGGTGTCCTTCACCGTGGTGACCTCATCCAAATTCAATCCCCACGGCGCGCCATCAAGCGCACCCTGTCGGTCTGGATCGAGTTGCATGTAGTGCAATTGGCTCGGGCCTTCCTTCGATGGGAAGACGCTGCGTCCGTCGATCCAAACAACGTGCACATTGCCGTCATCATCGACGTTCACATCCGGGTTCACGGCCCAGCCGTGACCCTTCGAGAGCTGAGTATCATTGACTAGGACGAGGTGTCCGACGGTGTCCCAGCCACCGCCGTCCTCTCGCCAGTACCAATCGGTGTCCGGGCCGATATCCTCCTGATACTGGCCCGTCTCCTCATCAATCGTGTGACCGGAGTCACCCACCGACCAAGTTGAGCGTGGGTTTGAGAGGATTGAGTATGGGTTTAGCACAGTCAGGAAAGTGTTCGTGGCTCCGCTTCCGGTGCTTATGTTGAGGATGGCGCTGACCATCTGATTCATTTCATCGGTGTAGGAAGCGATTGGAATCTGCACATTGTCGATCCACGCGCTGTCGTTGCCGCTTACTACTGAGCCGTCCTTGACGTACTTCCAAGTGTAGGTGTGGTAGCCCGGGGTTACCGCTGCAGAATAGGTTCCATTGCCCTCGCCGGACCATGCTGCGGTGAAAGTGGAGGTGGAGCAGGTCGCCGTGTCAATGCAGAACAGCAGGTAATCGTAATGCGCCTCGCTGGAAATTGAGTAGTTGAACGATAGAGTCCCTGCATTCATCGCTCCCGAGTATTCGAGGGTCGAGTGCGAGTTGTGGCCGATTGCCCCTGATTGGGCGCTGTAATTTCCGTCGAGCACTCGGTTGCTCTGTGCGAACCAATTCGCGGCTCCTGATTGACTCCAGCCGCTTGAGATGTAGCCATTCTCGAAATCGCCGTTGAATTGAGTCAACTCCTCGGTCGGGTAGTAGAACATCTCACCGCCCGCATCGGTATTCTGCACCGTGGTGCCGTTGCAATTGCGGGCGTGGATGCCGACCTGACTGTGGTCTGGGCAGTGCGCAAGACTCGTCATGTGGTGGCGCACGTGCGTGTCGTTGTACCAAATCGTACTCGCACCGTAGGCAAGCGTTCCTGCGACTGGAACTGGTGTCACGCCGGCCTGTAGACAAGCATCGTGTGATTCGTTGATCGCTTGGTAATCATCCGCGTCCAGCGCTGGTGAGCCGCCGAACGGGCCTTCGTCAGAGACGGGGATTACCAGTTTGGTCGCGTTTGGATTCCAGACGTGGTCTGCCGCAGTAGGCGGGTTACCAGGGGCATTGCCCGAGGAATCACGCCATGATTCACAGGCCCAAGTCGAGCCGGGGCCCCACATCTCAGACCAGTATCCCCAATCCGAGTAGATGGTCATGGCTGAGCCGTTGTAGACGACCTCAGTCAACGGGCGGATTCCACCCGAGGTATCGGTTGCGTTCTGGCCCAGATAGGTCGATCGCGGGCCGTACGAGCCGTCGTTGCCGGTCGTTACCGCGTTCGCACAATTCGCGTGCGAATTGGCGTGATACATATTGCCGCTGATAGTGTAAAGCGTCTCCAAGACGGTGATATTCGCCGCCTCGAGCATAGGTTTGACGCCGGCGAAATTCTCACCGGTGCTGAGAGTTCCACCATAGAAGACGGCGCACATATCAGCCCACTCCGACGTCATCGAACCTGAGGAGTCAATTAGGCCGACGTACTCTACAATCGAGCCGCGAGTATCCTCCCAAACGATGACGGCGGTATTGTTGGCGCCGATACTGATTGCTGGGTTGCCTCGGTGACCGAGTGCAGGGGTCACGAGAGTGCTGTTGATGAGAACCTGGAAGCCATTGTTTGAGTCCTCTGCGAGCATGCAGTAGTAGATCAGTGGGCTGCCGAAGTAGATGCCCTGAGGGTCGTATGTGTCGACCCAGACGATGTGTACCGCGTCGTAGGAGTCCACAGCGATGTCGGGTGACGAACGGGTTCCGCTGCCGGTTGCGACTGTGTGCGAAGCCACTGTCATGTTCTGGATATCTCCAGCCGAGCCGTCCTGGTCATCCTCGGATGGGTCGAGCAGAGTGTAGAGGATGTCCGTGTCAGTGATTTCCCAGACGATGTGAGCGCGGCCGGTGGAATCGATGACCATCGCCGGCGCGGAAAGTGAAGTCGCGTTCGCGTCACCGACCTGAGTGGTCGAAATCAGTATGGTGTCGATGCCGCTTGAGACTTGGATCAAAGCATAGCGCAGCAGTGGAGTGCTGGTATTTTCAATCCAAACGAGGTGGATTCGGTTCGAATCGTCCATCACCCCCATGACGTCGATCGGGTTGTTGGCGTTGAGATTGCTAAGCAGGGTTTGGGCGTCGCTTTCGTCAATCGTTCCATTGGCTGTCGGGAACCTCGTGGGCTCTTCAGCCAGCTCATTGGAAGCGGTTGAGGTGGCCATCAGCGAAGGTGCTGCGAGCGAGGCTAACATGAGCAGGACAAGGGCTGAAGCGAGTTGGACTCGCTCGACTTCTTCTCTGCGCTTTTTGCCAGCATGAATTACAGCGTTCGTGGCGGTTGATGTGGGGGTTCGGCTTCCGACCATGCTGGTCGATAGGCTTGCTCGGCGATAGAGGGTCGACCGGACAGGTCCGAAATCGGCAAAAATTCGGAGGTTTGCGGCCGATTTCGTTCAGCGACCCTACGCGTCTGAGCGCTGGCGCTTACGGCGGATGTAATCCGAGTAATTGCCCGGCCAAATCCAAAGGCTACCGTCACCGGGCAATTCCCAGATGGTATCGCAGATTCTGTTGAGGAACCATCGGTCGTGGCTGACGGTGATGATGCTGCCTTCGTATTCCTCAAGAGCTTCCTCGAGAGCCTCCTTCGCATCAGTGTCGAGATGGTTCGTCGGCTCGTCGAGAAGAAGCAGATTATTGTCCTCCAAGAGCAATTTGAGCATGGCGATTCGCGCTCTCTCTCCTCCACTCAATTTGGCGAGCTTGGTCTCGACCATTTCGCTGGTGAATTGGAAGCGCCCGAGCAGGGCTCGCATGTCTCCGTAATCCATGCGCGGTTTGAGAGCGCGAATCTGCTCGACGGGCGTGAGGTCAAAGTCGAGTGAACGGTGGTCTTGATGGAAATATCCAATCTGCACACCGGGCTTGACCTCAACCTCCCCTGAATCCAAGGCCAACTCGCCCTGAATGAGGCGAAGTAGCGTGGTTTTTCCAGCGCCATTAGGCCCCACGATGCCAATCTTCTGCGCCCTTGAAACACTCAGATCGAGCCCTTTGATAATCGGTCGCGCAAGACCCTCAAAGGTCAGAGTTGCCGCCTTGAAGTCGAGGACTTCTAGACTGCTCTTCTCAGTTGATTCGAGCCTGAAATTCAGTCCTCTGCGCTGGCGAGGTTTCAGCGATTTCAGCCAGCGCAACTCTCCTTGCGCGCGAGCCAGCAAAAACCGCTTCTGAGAAATCGATTTGTCGTACTTATTCGCGCGCTTCATCGACTGTAGCGCTCCGGTGAGTCGTTTGACTTCGGCTTCGGACTTTTTGATGCGGTCGGCGAGAGTTTGGAGGAAGAGTTCCTTTTGCTGCAGGTACGAGGTGTAGTTTCCGTGGTACCCCTTCGCACGCGTGTCCTGAACCTCCACAATGGCATTGCAAACTCGATCGAGGAAGTACCGGTCGTGGCTGACTATGAGGAGAGCGCCCTCGAATGCGGTGAGGAAGGATTCGAGCCAATCGAGGGTCGCGAGGTCGAGGTGGTTCGTCGGCTCGTCGAGGAAGAAGACGTCAATTTCGGAGAGGCCGACTAGTTGGCGGGCGAGGGCGACTTTTGCTCGCTCTCCGCCCGAGAGGTCTGCCAGTGGCATGTCGAGGGGGTGGTGGTCTAGGTCGAGGGCGCGGAGGATTTCTTGGGCGTGACTGGCGACGTTGGTGCCGCCGCTGCGCGCCATCATCGACTGCAATTCTTGGTAGCGATCGATGTCGGGTTGCCAATCTCCATCGTAGAAGGATGGCTCGGCCATCTTGGCTTCGAGGGTGGAAATCTCCTCCTCAAGTTCCTGGAATTGACGGCCTCGGCGATTGAGTTCCTGTTCGAGACTCGCCCCCTCATCTATATCGCGAATCTGGGTGAGGAATGCTAGGCGCAGGCCGGGGGCGAAGGTGATGTCACCGATATCTTGGTCTTGGTTGGAAATGGTTCGCAGTAGCGTGGTCTTGCCCGCTCCATTATGGCCGACCACGCCGATGCGATCGCCTTCGTCTATGCGCAGATTGACGCTGTCGAGAACCTTGACCGGTCCGAAGGCGCGGTGCACATCCTCGATGCGGATTAGCTCGCGCGCCATGGTCGGGCGGCTTGCCGCCCGTTGATGTGTTCATCGGTCAGTATTGCAGGGCGGCAATGCGGGATTCGTCGATGCGTTCCCACTCGAAGTGGCCTTCGTCCGTCACAGGGCGGCCGAAGTGGCCGCCCGCGGCGGTTGCTGAGTATAGCGGGCGGTGGAGTTGCAGGTCGCGCGTGATTGCGGCGGGACGGAAATCGAATGTTTGCGCGACGCGCTCGGTGAGTTCGGCATCGCTGATTGAGCCGGTGCCGAAGGTCTCGACGCGTAGGCTGACCGGCGCGGCGACGCCGATGACGTAGGCGACTTGGATCTCACAGCGGCTGGCGAGGCCAGCCGCGACGACGTGCTTGGCCGCCC
>CAYFHB010000034.1:0-11689 GCA_964342705.1 uncultured Candidatus Poseidoniales archaeon | reverse complement strand
TCTGCGAGAGCCCAGTCTTTTGCTGCGCGCGCGGCGGCTCGGGCCTCAAGCAGTGGTTCGACCTTGGTTGCGAGAGCGTCGCGAGCCGAATCTCCCTCGGCTTGCACGGCACGCACTGAATCTGCATCGGGCAGCAAGCCGAGGATGCCGCCGGCGAATTCATCGAGCCAAGCGACGCCGGCGGCAACGAGGTCTGAACCGGTATCAGAGTCAAGCAGACCTCGTAATTCGCGAACCACGGATTGAACTTCGACCATCGCGGTTCGTGAGTTGAAATCATCATTCATTCCGGCGGTGAAGCGCTCAGTGGCGCCCTCAAGCGATTCGTGACCACTCCATTCTCCGCTTCCCGCCGCCACCAGCGCACGCCCATAGACTTCCATCATGCGCTGGTGATGCTTCTTCGATTCTTCCAGCATCGCCATGTTGAACTCGATTGGCTGGCGATAGGGAGCGTTGAGCAGCGCATAGCGCAGTTCCAACGGGTCGACGTGCTCGAAGGTATCGCTAATCGTCCAGAAATTGCCCAGAGATTTCGACATCTTCTCGCCGTCGACGTTGATTAGCCCGTTGTGCAGCCAGTATTGGACGACCGGATCGTGGCCTAGGCAGCATTCGGATTGGAATATCTCGGCTTCGTGATGAGGGAAGAGTAGGTCGGCTCCGCCGCCATGGATATCGAAGGTCTCGCCCAGATGCTTGAGCGACATCGCTGAACACTCAATGTGCCATCCTGGACGTCCCTCGCCCCAGGGACTCGCCCAACTGGGTTCGCCTGGCTTGGCAAGCTTCCACAGAGCGAAGTCGCGATGGTCGCGCTTGCCCGATCCGGTGTCGTCAACTCGTCCACCTGCACCGGCTCGCACCATATCTAGGGTCTGACCGGTTAATTGGCCGTATTTTTCAGGGGCAGTATCAATCTCAAAGTAGATCCCGTCATTGGCGACGTAAGCGTGGCCCTTTTCGATTAACTGCTCGACCATGTCGATAATTTCTGAGATGGTTTCTGTGACTCTTGGATAGGCGTCGGCGCGGAGCACATTCATCGCGTCCATTACTTGGTAGTAGTCTGCGATGTTACGCTCTGCGACGACGGTGAAATCGACGCCTTCGGCGTTCGCAACTTTGATGATTTTGTCATCTATGTCAGTGAAATTGGTCACGTATTCGACGACGAAACCGGAGTGGCGAAGCCAGCGTACGATGACGTCGAAGGCGATGGCTTGGCGAGCGTGGCCGAGGTGGTTTGGAGAGTATGGCGTGATTCCGCAGACGTAGAGCCGAACCTTTCCCTCGATGAGGGGTTCGAAATCCCGCTTCGCGCGCGAGCGTGTATCGTAGACTCGCAAAGCCATGCTCTCGGCCGAATCCGCGCGCCGCTCGGTCATGAACCCCGCGCCGCTTCAACGAGCGCGCGGTAGATTTGGAATTGCCCGATTCGTTCGGGGTGCCATTGAACACCGAGACAGAATTTCTTGTCGGTGCGCTCGACCCCTTCGATCAGACCGTCATGGGTTGAGTGTGCGGTAACCCTCAGGCTGCCGGGGTCGCTGATACCTTGGTGGTGGGTCGAATTTGCGATAGCTTTGGACCCCATTATCTCATGGAGGCAGGACCCTTCAACCATTACGACCCCGTGTTGGGTTTCCTCTCCGTCCCAGCCTCCGTGTTCCTCGAAACCAGGGGTCTCCGGTAGGTGTTGATGCATTTTTCCACCATGGATGATGCACATTAATTGCATTCCACGGCAGATGCCGAGGAGAGGTATGTCATTCTTGATTGCGCATCGAATCAACTCGGCCTCCGACTTGTCTTGTTCAGGGTGAGCAATAGTTCCGTACGCGCAAGGTTCCTGACCGTACATCGTGGGGTCTATGTCAGGACCTCCGGCTACGACGAGCCCGTCAACCAATTTCAGGAGTGAATCACAGGTTCCGGCAGGAAGCAGCAGAGGGTTGCCGCCCGCCTCCTCTACCGCTTTCGAATATGTTGAGGGTAAGATATCCGCTTCGATATTCCAACCACCAAAATTTGAGGGGCGCCTTCCGACGGTGATGCCGATGACCGGCCTAGACCTACTCTCCCCCATTGCTCCCCGAGGGTCATGATTGGTTCATCAACTCGACGGATGAATACTGCGATTCTCAGATTCGGGCAGCTTCGATTAGAGCGTCGAAAACTCTGGTTTGGTCGATCATCTCAGGGTGCCACTGCATGGATAGGAGGAAGTTCGCACCGGGTAATTCGACCGCTTCAATGAGGCCGTCTTCGCTTCTGGCTACCACCGTCAAGTCTCCTGCGTCGGCAACTCCTTGGTGGTGTCCTGAATTGCCCACCGCACGCCCGCCGAGGATTGAGCCAAGTTTGGAATCGGGGTCGATTTCGACCGGATGGTTCGACCATTCTCCCCCGGTCGCCCCGTGATTCTCATGACCAGGGGTATCGGGAAGGTGCTGGTGAAGGCGGCCACCACGCTCGACGCTGAGGAGTTGGTGGCCGCGACATACGCAGAGCATCGGCAGGTCGCGCTCAATCGCTGCGGCGATGAGCGCGGATTCCCAACGGTCCTGCTCAGGGCGAGTATCCGTGGTCCTCTCGTGTGGTTCCTCGCCGTATCGAGAGGGGTCGATATCGCGACCACCGGCGATGACGATGCCATCAAGGCGGTCGAGCAGAGTTTCAACATCGTCTCCTTCGGCGAGCAGGACAGGAATGCCTCCGGCGGCTCTAATCGCCCGAGGATAGTTCGCCGGAAGCATCACTACGGCTTGTTCCGGCGTTTCATAATCGCGCAGGTTGACCGAGGTCGTAACCCCGATAACGGGCGCTGTCACGTTGCTCACTCCGCACCTTCACGTGCCAATCGAGCGGCGCGGAATGAGCGGATTCCACCGACCATCACCGTAGCACCGACGATGACGAGGACGATGTGCGAGGCGATTAGAAGATCAGATGCCTCGCCGAGTATGCCGAAGATTCGAGCGCCACCAACTACCATGGCTAGAGCGACGACCATTGCCGCGTGCATCAGGTGGTGGCGCATGTGGGGCAGGCGCTCTGAAAGAACCCCTAGAAGCATTAGAGGAGCGCCCATGAAAGTAGGAATCATCGCTGTAATCGATTCCTGTCCCGAGACGAAGTAAGCCCCGATTCCCCAGACGACGAGGAATGCTCCCTCGTAAGTCGCTAATTTGGGCATCGTGAAACCAAGGAAGGTGAATTCCTCATCCATGTATTGCGCTCAGAGCGGCGCTATTTGAGCATCACTCAAACGAAGTCCCGCTGGCTTGACTTCCAGAATCTAGAGCCCTTGACCTTCTTCTTGTAGCCATTTTGAATCTCTTCATCACGCGCGACAATCTGTTCCCAGAGAATCTCAGCGACATCCTTCACGTCCATCTCGGCTCCAACCGAATCAAGTCCGTCCTTGACCATAATCGAACAGAATGGGCAACCGACCGCGACCGTTTCACAACCGGTCGCGGCAATCTCTTTGGCGCGTATCTGATTGACACGCTTATCCGCGTCCTCTTCCATCCACATCTGAGCGCCACCTGCACCACAGCAGAATGAATCAGTGCCGTGCCGCTCAGCCTCGACATCGACGCCTCCGATAAGGTCGCGAGGCTCGTCGACTATGCCACCGATGCGACCGAGGTAACATGGGTCGTGGAAGGTCACCGAGCCATCCTTCTCTGCATCCGGTAACTTTCCTTCCTCTTGCAACTTGGCGAGGATCTCGGAGTGATGGAAGACCTCCAAGTCCGCCCCACCGAAGTCTGCGTACTCCTTACCCAAAGTATGGAAGCAGTGTGGGCAGGAGGCAACGATCCGCTTGACGCCCAACTCTTGGAAAGTCATCATATTGGTCTCAGCGAGCATCTGGAAGAGGTACTCATTGCCCGCTCGGCGAGCCGGGTCACCCGAGCAACCCTCCTGCATTCCGAGGATTCCGACATCTAGACCCGCCTCCTTCAGCAAGCCAATGGTCGCGCGCGCGACCTTTTGATTGCCCTCATCAAAGCTCGCCGCGCAGCCGACGAAGTAGATGTATTCGGCAGGCTCACCAATTTTGATGTCAAGCCCTTCAGCCCAGTTGCCGCGCTCGTGCATGCCGAATCCATACGGGTTCGAAGCAGACTCGAGATTGCCCATCGCCACGTTGAGTTCCTCAGGGTACTCCATCGTCTCCATCATCGCATTGCGGCGCAAATCCGTCAACTTCGGCACGTGCTCAATGTAGACTGGACAAGCATCCACGCACGCGTGGCAGGTGGTACAAGCCCATACTGCGTCCGCACTCATGCGGTCGAGAATACTCTCATCCGGCGTCTCTCCCTTGAGCAGAATCGGCGCGTGATCATTCGCGTAATTGCGGACGTCGTGCACGATCTGCATCGGATTGAGTGCTTTACCAGACTCGTAAGCTGGACAGACATCCTGACAGCGTGCACAAGTCGTGCACGCCCAACCGTCAATCAATTGCCTCCAACTGAATTGCTCATAACTCGATACACCAAACGTCTCGAGGTCCAAGTCCTCCAGCGGAACTGCCTGCCCGCTCTCGTTAACCGCGAGCGGTCGCATCTTGGCCATCGGCTCGGTATCGTAGAAGAATACGTTCGGGAAAGCCATCACAAGGTGCATGTGCTTTGATACTGGAATCAGTACGAAGAATGTGCAAATCGCCAGCATGTGAGCCCAGTAAGCCGCAATGATCGCTCCATCAGCCAGACCCAATCCGGCAATCCAATGACCCAACGGTTCCCAAGTCGCCGAGGGCGACTCAGCCGACTCGACGATGAATGACGTCGAAGTGATGGTCATGATTAGAATCAGAATGAAATTACCTTCCAACTGAGACTTGCCCTTCAATTTCTCAGGCGTGAAAACGACTCGGCGTAAAAGCGCCGCAACACATCCGATGAGTGCTATCGTGTAACCAAATTCCACCATGCCGTTCCACGGCCCGTTCAGGAGCTCTGGAAGGACATTGTGAGAGAACCAGTTGGCGGTGGCGAGGTCGAACATGTCCGTCGAGAGCATCAGGAATCCCCAGAACATCAGCACGTGCATGACGCCGACAACCCTGTCCTCGAGAACCCGCTTCTGACCTAACCAACCGGTGATGACCTCCATCACTCGCTTGCTCGGCGAATCGAATCGGTCATCACTTGCACCGAGTAGAACCAAACGAGTCGCCAATTGAACTTGGTAGAGGAAGAATCCAATCGAGACGCCGCCGATTAGCAACAGAATCATCCAACCATCGAGTGGTCCGTAGGTCTGCAGCAGTGGATGCTCCATCGCGAATCACCTTCAGGGAGGGCCTGAATGCTCCATGCACAGGCTCCCGCACCTTCAATCAACCGCTTCGCACGCGGGCTGATTCCACTAGGCGAACACTGTCCGATTCACAAGGCCAATGCTCATTTCCTTCTCTCTCTCACCCTATTCCATGGTCAAGGCCTTCGCTCCGGGTAAGTGCATCCTGTTTGGAGAGCACGCTGTTGTTTATGGCCATCCGGCTGTAGCGGTGGCCATCGATTCCGGAGTTGAGGTCGAGTTGACGGAATCGACTTCTTGGACGATTGAAGGTATGCCTTTTGATGCGGAGCGGCATCCGCACATTTCTCACATTCTGGGCGATGTTTTCGGCTATGATGGCGCTCCGCTGAAGATGGGGATTCGCAGCGGATTGTTCTCAGCGGCTGGGCTGGGTTCGTCGGCCGCGCTTTCGAATGCGATGGGAGCTGCGGTTCACAGATTGATGCGCCCGGACGAGGATATCGATTCTGTCGCGCTGGCACGCATCGGTCACACGGCTGAGGCGAAGGCACAGGCTGGGCGGGCGAGTCCCACCGATACTGCGACGAGTGCCCTCGGTGGCTGTGTGGTGGTTTCCGGTGAGCGTGTCGATGGGGCGCGGCACGTCTTCGATGCCGCGCTGCAGACACCGGAGGGTCGACGCGAATGGTCAATTTGCAGGGTCGACCTACCCGAAGGATTGGATGTCTGGCTAGTGCTGGGCTTCACAGGCATCGGATCGCGAACAGGCGAGATGGTTGCTGGGGTTGCTCGCCTACTAGAACGAGACCCCTCTAAGCAAGAGGATATGGACGCCATCGCCAGAATCACGCAGGCTGGTCTGACTGCTCTCGGGGCTGGTAATCTCAAGGCTGTGGGGATGGCGATGGATGCCTGCCATGAGCGTTTGCAGAGCCTCGGAGTCAGCAGCCCAGAACTCGACGCGCTGGTCGAAGTAGTTCGTCCGCACTCGCTGGGAGCCAAGCTCACTGGCGCGGGTGGTGGAGGCTGCATGGTAGCGCTGACTCAGGACCCTCAGCGCGTCGCTGAAGAGATCGAAGTTGCCGGTGGGACTCCTTTGGTTTCCAGGCTCGGCGCAGAAGGGGTTCGGATTCTCGACTGAAATGGGGCACTGAGCCTCAACTTTCAAACCAATAATGCTCGTTTATCGCAACGACTGTTTATAAGCAGTTCATAAGTTCGGGCGCCATGAAGAGCGACGAGGAGCGACTGACTGTCGTCAACGTGGTCGCCTCCACCCGTGTGGCGGAGGAACTCGACCTGCCTGACATTGCCATCCAGCTGAACTGCGAGTACGAACCAGAACAATTCCCTGGTGTTGTCTACCGTGTTGTGGACCCAAAACTCGCCATCTTGATGTTCCGCTCCGGAAGAGCTGTATGCACCGGTGGCAAGAACAAGGATAACATCCACACCGGTATCGAGCGCATGATCGGAGATTTGCGCAATGCTGGAATCGAGACTTGGGAACTCGATGATGTCGAAATCGAAGTTCAGAACATGGTCGCAACCTACGCACTCCACTACCCTGAGGACTACTACGGTAGCGCTCGCATGGACGATAACCACACTCGTGTCATCGATGTCGAGGGTGGCATCCGCGCCGCTACTGATGAGGAGATTGAGGATGAGGATCCGCGCATTCGCGGCATTCGCGAGGGCGAGCCATTGGCAGCAATGCCGCGCCGTCTGAACCTCAACAATCTGACTTTCCACCTACCTTTCGACAAAGTCGAGTACGAGCCGGAGCAGTTCCCTGGACTCATATACCGGCTCGACTACCCTCGCGTCGTCTGCCTGATTTTCGGCTCAGGTAAGATGGTAATCACAGGTGCTAGGGACAAGTCAGAGATTCTCGAAGCGGTCCAATTCATCCAAGATGAACTGGCTGACCTTCTGTGATTCAATCGAAGTACTACAAGCCAAAGACAGCCTTTGGCTGACCCTTGGAAGCTCCAATTTGTAAGGCGAACAAGCCTGAGTGAAGTTCATGTGCAGACGTAGTCTGCAAAATTACGTGTCTGGCCAACCACTGTATGGATTTCTCATAGTCTTGATGTTGATACTGACTCCGGCTGTGAGCCTTCTCGAGCCTGTTGAATCGAGTGCAGAACTCAACGAGGAGCGCTCAATCCTCGAGACATCTCGCAACTCGGCATCGACCATCGTCGACGTCCCGAATTGGCGAATTGGCGACCGCTGGAATTACGATGGCTTCCTCGACGTACGCGATTTCGTGGCTGATAGCGGAGTCGAAACAAATGTGGAGACCCTCGACGGAACCCTCGACACTAGAGTCACCGACATCTACACGATGACCGTCGAAAACGTATCCACCCTCGTCTACAAAGTCGAATCCGAGGGTGAATACGAAGCCAACGATGTCAATCTCGCCGGCTACGACGGCGACCTCATAATCGATATCGATACCATCGAAATCGTCCGCGCTTCCGATTTGGCATCAATCGAACAGGAAGCAACCATCGATATCGACTTCGATTACCAGATTTGGTGGTGGACATACACGATTCACGTCGCTGATCTCGTGGTGACCAACGAATACAGCCCATCACTCGAATCCTACGATTTCCCAATCAGCGTCGGTGAATCGTGGGAAACGGCGTACACGCAGGATACCACATACAGCGGTAGCAGCGATTACGTCGAGATTCCCGACGACACGACCTCTTCCAATTCATCTTCTTGGGAGGTTGTCTCACGAGGAAGTTCAGGGGTTAGTTACGGAGGATGTGGACAATCCTACAACATCACGGTCTACGATTCGGATGGAGACGAGACCGGCTACAGATGGTACTGCCCCGCGATTCGCAACGACATCAAGAGCTCGACGACCGAGAGCATCGGATTCATCGCCACACACGAATTGAACTGGTACCAACAGGCAACCCGCGCACGAACGCTCGACGTTGACCTCGATTTCCAATTATCGCCACTATCAATGGACATGAACGCGACCATCACGGTAACCAATAACGCCGGAAATGCGCTTGCTGATCAGCAGGTTGAATTTAGGTACGAGGTAGAAGAGGATGTCAGGACTTTCACCACCGATTCTAATGGGCAGTTCATCGTCGATCTCAACAGCGGCGGTGCCGCTGACAATTCGCTAGGCGGAAGTGAGCACGGTTCGCATGGAATCATCGCTTGGTTGACTACCGCCAACCAAATTGGAGTCACGACGCTCATCACCGATGAGAACGTCCATGAGGTGGATCTGATTGCAGATTCAGCCGGTGTGACCGTCGATAGAACTCGGGACAATCGCACGGTGAGTCTCAATTCCATAATCGGATTCGCAGCGGTACCGGGCGATGTTCTGACATTCAGTGTCCCGGTGGTTAATCGAGGTATTCTGACCTCTCCGGCCACCGAGATTCGGGTTGTTGGTCCGGATGGGGTCAGTTCTACGAGCGCGGTGCCCGCGCTCGACAGCCTGCAGGAGGAACGGGTAGAGATTTCCTGGACGGTTCCAGTAGGCCAGCCATCCGGTGATGCAACCGTCGACTTCGTTGTCGACGAAGCCGCCCTCATCGCAAACGATGGAAACAGAAGCAATAACTACGGCTCATTCACACTCTTCATCGGTAGGTTACCGACCGCGAGTTTGATTGTTAATTCACCAGTCAATACCTTTGATACTGCGACACTCAATGGATTGTATTCAACCGACCCCGATGGAGGCTCAATCTCATGTGTTTTCGAGGTCGAGACACTGAGCGGTACCATGGCTTCCTTCGCCGAGGAAGATTGTGTCTTGGAGACAAATTGGGAGGATGATGGAGAATTCCTCGTCAGGCTGACTGTCACCGACGAGGAGAGCGATACCGACTCGGTGGAAGAGGTCATCACGGTCCTAAACCGACCCCCGGAGATCATCGTTGACGCCTCGACCTATTCGACTCCAGTTCTTTCTCCAGTCACCTTCGAAGTGACCCACCGCGAAGATATGGACACCAGTAATCCATTCTCGCCAGTGGACATCGCATGGCAGACTGCGTGCGAGGAGGGTAGTACAGTCAGCGCACGCTGCACAATTACTCCAAGTATCGAGGGAGAGTACACCATCGAAGTCATCGGAATGGATGATGATGGGGCGACTGTGACCGAGACTGTGACCATCGATGTGACGAATATCGCGCCATCGAATCCCGGAGCAGAAGTATGGCGCGGCAATACCAAATTGACACCTGACACGAGAGGAGTTTACTCAGTCGATGAAGGCGATGCGCTGGAGATTCGAGGGTGGGCAGAGGATTCTGAGAACGATATCGATGACCTCATTCACCTATGGTCTCCAGATGCTGAGGACTTTCCTGAGATTCAACAGCAGAGTGTCGGGCAATTCTCAACCGTCGAACATGTGTACACAACCTCCGGACTCCACCTCGCAACTCTGGTCGTGACGGATGACGATGGCGAAAGTGCAGAGACTTTGACCGTCGCCATCGAGGTCAAGAATGTGGCACCGACGGTCGACCCCATCTCCAACCCATTGCCCGTGGCGGAGGATGGAGAGATCTCGATTACCGCAACAGTCTGGGACACTCTCGGCGACCTTGAGAATCTACAGAATTGCTTCGACCTTGACCCCGAGACCAATTCCGATGGTGAAGGCGGTGCTGACGATGATTGTGATCTGGAGGGTACGAGTTTCGTTGGATCATGGCCAGACGCTACGACGGCTCCCTCGTCGATCATATTCCACACGATGGATGATGATGGTGAGCGTGCCTTCAATGAGGTGCCGATTACCGTGAATAATGTCAAACCTTCAGCTCACGCTGCTGTTAGTGAACAGAATCCAACAGAGGGTGATACCATTGTACTGAGTGGAAATCTGACAACGGATTCCGCCTTCGACCTACAGAATTTGAATTATCACTGGGACCTCGACACCTCGGTCGACAGTGATGGTGATGGTAACCCATCAAACGATGCGGACCACGTCGGGCGCTGGTTCGAGTGGAAGGCGGATTCACCTGGAACTCGAACGATCAAACTCACAGTTTCTGACGAATCGATGAGCGATTCGAAGACTCTCACAATCACTGTTGAGAAGGCTCCTTTCACATTTGCAAACTTGATCACCTCGCCAGCAGCAATCATCCTCATCATTCTGCTACTGGCTGGTGGTGGTGGCTTCGCCTTCATGCGACTGAAGAAGCCAGACGACCTAGTCGAGGCTCCACCTGAGGCGCGAAGAGGAAGGCGAGTATCGATGGATGACGCCTTCGATGACCCAGAATTCGACCCGTTCAGCGAGGACCAGAGCAAGAGGCGAGTGAGGGAACAGGAGCGGGACGAGGACGGAAATCTGACTGAGGTCCCGAGCGAAAACACAGGAGGGGGAGACGAGGAACCTGAGCCTACTGAACCTGAAGAGGCTCCGGTGATTCAGATGACCGAACTCGATGAGGAATACGAGCAGATTGGTCGCAGCGAATCTCTAGATCAAGATGTATTGAGTGACCTCCTCGAAGATGACTCAACCGCAACCGAATCCTCGGAAGAGGATTGACCGCGCTCGTATAGTCCCCTGAGCAAAGTCCTTGTGAGGCTGGAAGAGAGGGAAGGACTCATTGCTGATGAGTCGATGCACTGGCCATGGTCAATCTCTTCAGATTGCTGGGATTACCCGACCCTTCCAAGTCGGCCGAGCAAGTAAAGAGAGCTCCGCGCTCGGCCGACCCCGGTCCTCAGAATAACGATGTATTCCACGATTTAGGAAAGGAAATCTGGTCCGAAAGAACCCATCGCTTGGCATCTCCCGCTGACAGGTTCGTTCATTACATCAAGCCCGATGACCTTCATCGGCTAAATCTGAATGGCATGGAATCGCGGCTCGGCCAAGGCGATTTGGTAATCGCCGATCTTGGTTCCTTGACACATATGCCGAGTCAGCAGGATGTCTGCCGGCGGCGTATCCAAACTTTGGGCCAGCAGAGTGGCCTTCCAGTATTCGCTCTCAATGAATCTGACACCCTGCTGATGATTGCTGGGCGGAATATGCGTGTCGATACCGAGAAGCACCTGCTTGGCATGGCCAAGTGGGGTCAATTGACAGATGATTAGGCTCAGTACTCACTGAGATCGAAGCGCCAATCCGCGGGGCTCGGACCAGGTCCGAGATAATCGAATCCGATTTGGAAGAGAGTTTGAGGTACAGCATCGGGCGTTACCCCCTCTGGTACCTCGATCGAATTGACCAGAAGAATCGCCAGAGTGGCCTTAGCCCCAGCCGGAAGAGGATGGAGTTCGACTAATTCGCAGTTCAGTGAGGACAGAGCGCTTGGCAATTTGGGCGCCGATTCGCCCAGTAGATCCCACTCGGACTCCTCAT
>CAYFHB010000033.1:0-11691 GCA_964342705.1 uncultured Candidatus Poseidoniales archaeon | reverse complement strand
GTAGTGAGCGGCCTTGCGACCTTCATGCCCTATATGAACGAATCGGGCGGGGCCGGTTTGCACCCCTACGGGGTGTAAGTGAACATGGGGGTCAGTGCAACGATTTAGAACCCTGACTTTGAAGGCACTGCTCCATGAGCGCCAGTCTTCACCATGACGGGCTTCGTGACGGGGTCGTCGAAGCCCGAGCGTATCAGCTTGAGGCGGTGGATGTTGCACTGTCGGGTTCGACTCTGTTGGTGCTGCCGACAGCGGCAGGTAAGACCGCCGTTGCTTGGATGGTGATGGCGGAGATGCTTCGGCGCTCGGATGGATGGGCGCTGATGGTCGCGCCGACCGTGGCTCTGGTGAAACAGCATCTCGATGATCTGGCTCGAGTATTTCCGGAGGGTGAGATTGAGCCGATGGCGATGAGTGGTGCTGTTCCCGCCTCAAAGCGGGAGGGAATGTGGAAGAATAGCCGACTCATCGTCTCGACGCCTCAGGTCGTGCGGAACGATGTCAATCGAGGTGTGCTAGACCTGAGCGATTGTTGCATCGTGGTAATCGATGAGGCGCACCATGCAACCGGAGAGACCGGTGCGGCTCAAGTCGCTGATTTGTACTTGGGACTCGCCGATGAACCGCTGATTCTCGGAATGACTGCGAGTCCAGGCTCCAAGACAGAAAAAGTTGAGGAAATTTGCGAGAGGCTCGCCGTGGAACGGATTCACATTCGGACTTCAAACGATACGATGCTTGCGAACCATCTCGCGAATCTCGATATCGAGGAATTGCGAGTTCGAGTTCCTGAGGAGATTCGGGAATTGGCCGAACCCTTCGTTCGCTGGCAGGAGAGCATCGTCGATAGAGAGCGCAGGCTAGGGCGATATGTATTGCCAGGCCCGGTTTCTCACTCTGGACTGGCCAACGCGATGGAGCGAGCGAACGTGGCGGTTCGCAGGGGGGAGTCCGATGCGTATGGTTCGATGAGTCGGATTGGTTTGGCGATGTCGCTGCACCACCTGATCAATCACCTATTATGCCAAGGTACCGCAGCGGCACGCGAATTCCTTGACAGGAAGGAAAGTGGAGCAGATTCAGAAAAGAAAAACACTCGAAATCTTCTGCGTGACCCGCGCGTCAGAGACCTTCGAGAGAGCCTAGCGGAATTGGGTGAGATTCACTCCAAGGTCGGCGCAGTCCGTCGATTGGTACGTGAGCGTCTGCGCCGCGACCCAGAATCCAGAATCATCGTATTCGCAACTTTCCGAGACACGGTCACAGCCCTCGACGCTGCCCTCGATGGACTCGAGGGCGCTCGCCCAGTCCAATTCATCGGCCAGAGCAAACGTGGGAGCGGAAAGGGCCTCACCCCCAAACAGCAAGTCGAGCGTATCGAAACCTTTCGCAGTGGCGAAGGAAACGTACTCATCGCAACCAGCGTTGGTGAGGAAGGACTCGACATTCCAGCAGCAGACCTAGTCATCTTCTACGAGCCGGTGCCGAGCGAGATTCGCAATATTCAGCGGCGTGGAAGAACCGGTCGCCACCGCGACGGCGATGTCGTTGTCCTAATCGCCGAGGAAACTCGCGACGAAGGGGCGCGCGCAGCCGCCCTTCGTCGCGAAGAGAACATGCATCGCGCCGTGGCAAGAGTCCGCAGACAACTCGCTCGCAGTGGCCATTTCGACCTCTCAAATCTAGATGGATTCCACGTCGAGCAAAAGGAGGAGGCCATTCCGGCAGCGGATTTCGTAAGAGCGATTCGAGAACAACATCGTCCCGAATTGAATCAGAGCGAGTCAACAGCCAGCCCGCAGGAAACCCAAGAGTCCACAATCCTGCCCCCATCAACATTCAGACCGCGTGGACAGACCGGTCTCGAACAATTCCGGACACAAGAGAAGACCAGAAAGAGCAAGGTTGCAGAGCCCGAACTGGAGAAGCAAAACTCTGGGTTAAGCGAAACAGAATCTCAACCATTGGACGAGCAAGAAACCAAGTCGGAAACCAAATCCTCAGAACCGAGTCACCCAGTATCCGCAGCGCAGGATTTGATTGACCTCGAAGAGAGTTTACCCGATGTCCCTGGAGCCACCGTGACAGTTGATGACCGCGAACTCAACAGCGCCGTAGTAGCCCGATTGAAGGCCCTAGGAGCAGACATCAGAATAGACCGCCTCAATACCGGAGATTTCCGCATCGGCGAGCGCATCCTCGTCGAGCGCAAAACGGTGAGAGATTTTGTTGATTCACTCATCGACGGTCGCCTCCTAGAACAAGCCAGCCGCCTCGTCGGCGCAGCTCCCAGAAGCCTGCTCCTCATCGAAGGAGAGGGCTTGTTCAGATCACCCAGAGTACACCCCCACGCCCTAATGGGCGCACTCACAACCCTAGCCCTCGACTTCGGTATCCCTGTGGTCACCACAAAGGATGGAGCCGAAACCGCGCGCTTCCTCACTGTCGCATCCCGCAGAGAGGAATCCATGCTCGACGGACTCACCCCACGCGCGCGGGACAGATTAGAAGCGGTCAAACCCGAATTCTGGACCGACCCAGTGACCCAAGCTGCTGCTGCTGCTCGACAACTCCGTGGAAGCGAAAACGACGAGCAGACCGCCGCAATCGCCCTGCTCGTCGCTATCCCAAGCGTCGACGAAGACCTCGCAACACGACTGCTCAACCGATACGGCACCATCGCAGGTCTAGTCTGGGCAGATGAAGACGACCTGCGCCAAGTCGACGGAATCACCGAAACCCAAGTCCGTGAAATCTGGCGAACCTTCCGCTCAGGCGAGAGAATCAGCAATCGCTGAGCGCGAGATTACGCAAATCAAACGACTTCAGTCACCAATGACTGCGATGCGCGTGCGCAGCAGAGCCAATCGGTTATTGTGAGTGCCGAGAGCAAAAGCCAGCATCTCACACAGGTGAATCACAGGAATGTTGGTTGCAAGCCCCGTATTTCGGCCAGCCTTGCCCTGATAGATATCGAGGACCGCATGAGAAAGATTGCATGCACTGACAATCAAATCAGCACCCTCTGACTTAGCTTCAGATAGGGCCTCAGCAGCCTGCTTCAACACGGTCGGCTCCTCAGAAAACAACCCAGGAACTCCAACGCTCTGAGTCCTTGCCTCCCAGTGAACAGGAGTGCCACCAAGAGCCGAAATCACCTGTTCAAGATAATTCGGATCATACACATCATCTCCGCCGCAGGCCCCATCCTGCTGAATGTTAGGTCCGTAATACCCAGCAACAGCGAAATCTATCGGATTGCGAACCTTTTGCTCGAGCTTCTCAATTCCAATCTCGTCAACAATCGCATGCAACAAATGGTGAACCTTGACCTCACCATTCATTGTCAAACCACAGGTTCGCTCAAGTGTCTCATTGACCTCTTGCATCAGAATCTGGTCAGACTTCAGAGTCTGCAAATCCTCGTGCAAATTTCCAGCGGTAGCGGCACATGGAGTCAAGATGTCCAGTCCTTGCGCCTCTGCCATAGCAAAAGTGCGTGCATTGAGAGTCAGTTGCAGGCGCCTATTGGCCTGACGAACAATCCCAGCGCCGCAACTGGTGGCCCCCGCCAAAGGAATCAACTCGATTCCAAGAGCGCGGGCCAGTGGTCCCATAGTATCCGCAACCTCAGGAGCACTGCTGTGGGCGACGTTTCCGGGGTGGTAAGCAAACTTTGCAGCCATCTTCTCACCTCAGAATCTCCCATCCAACTCGTTGAAAATCGCCACTACTTCGTGATGATTATCGACTGATGAATTGAATTGCCGCGGCATCTTTCCGAAGCCAGCCGGCGGAGCGACCATCGCCAGCATATCGTAGAACATGTCTCCACCGGTGCGAGTGAAGCCGGCAACCATGCGAGCGGTGACGCCGGAAGTGAGATTGCCAAGCAGACCAATCGGGCCCAAAACCTGTCGATAGAGGACGGTGTCATTGACCTTGCCGCTCGACTTGAGAGTCCAGGCGTACCACCAGACGTGCTTTCCGTGGCGGCCGTTGAATCCGTCCTGCTCGAGAACGTGAGTGCGTGCGTCCAAAAGGGCCTCCGAAATGACCACTCCAGACCCGTTCTGGCGCCTGATGCTCGCTAGATCGGTCTCGGCCTTGATTCCGTTGGAGCTGCCGAGAACCGCATCGATGCTCGCAACTGAGGCTTGGGATGAGCGAGGATCATTGCGGCGGGCCCAGGCTGATGCTAGTACGCTGGGCCCAAGATATCCGTTAGCGTGTGGTACTGCGTCGGATGATGCTTGGAGGAGGGCGGCGCTGCTGAAATCGGTAATCGAGTGCAGCGCCGTGGCGACATTAGGTTCCATGGTACCGATTGCACCTTGCATAATCGCGGCCCCTTCTCGGGTTGCGGCGACCATCCATGGTTCGGTCGATTCGCGGCGGCGTTCCATCGACCAGTGATCGACTACGAGGTCGCGAATGACATCGAAGCCGGGGAGTGGGTCGACTCGCAGACTGAGTGTGCCGTCGCGAGTCGGAGCGAGTGCGTCTAGGCGGATTGTGCCGGGAAGGACCAATCGGCCGTTGACGCAGATTGCAGTCGTTGGATCGTCGGCAGCCCCATCACGGAAGGATAGGCTACCGTCGTGTGTGCTCTTGATGGTTCGAAGAGCCTCGAGCAGGCTCATGTGGCCCGGCATCGCACAAACCCAAGTGTCGGAGCCGGTCGATGCCGCCTCAGGATCGTAGCGGAAGATGCTAATCTCGGCCTGAACGGCCACTGCGGTTATGTCGGGAATGGAGAATCCGTCTTCACCATCTGCACCGCCTCCATCGCCGGCGGCATGAGCCTTGATCGACTCGACCATTCCTTCGTGGTAGACGCCGGTGCCATCGACCGCGGCCACTGCGGCCAGAGCATCGAGTGCCCAAGCGGCCGCTGGACCATCATAATCGACATCACAATCGACGCGGTCCACCAACCGCGTCGCACCGAGCTTCTCGAATTGTTCATCCCAGTCCTTTCCAGACTCGCAGAAGAATTCGTAGCTCGTATCGCCGAGGGCGCAGACCGAAAAGTGGACTCCGGCAAGACTGCCGGCTGGAGCCTTCGTAGCAGTCTCCCAAAGCTCCTCAGCATTGTCGGGCATCTCGCCCTCGCCCCAGGTCGAACAGATGATGAGAACCCGCTTCATACCCGACAGCGAACCGAAATCGAAGCCGTCCATATCGTGGACGGTGCCTGTCAAGCCGTAATCCGCAGCCTGCTTGGCGAACTTCTCTGCAAGGCCCTCGGAATTACCCGATTGTGAACCGAATAGGATAGCGAGGCTGCGGTCGCCAGCACTCAGCAATTCGTCGATATCATCACCAGCAACCTCGACTGGCTCAGCAGCAGCAGCAGGTTCAGCGACCTCAGTCTCGACGGCTGCAGCAGGTGTCTCTTCGACAACCGCAGCCTCGGCCTCGCCACCTTCGACGACGATGATGACATCCACCGGACAGCCATCTGCGGCGTCGAGGATATCATCGTGGTATTCAGAGATGGTTTCGGGCTTCAGACCGGCTTGACCCTCGTTGCGGTCGTAGCCCCCATCAACTCGGACTTCGGGCTTGATGAAACAGGTGTCATCGGTGACGTGGAAGACTTCTGGGAGGATCTCTTCGCAGGCATCGCAGGTAATGCAACCATCCTCAATCCAAACGCTGACGATTGCCATCGAACCATCTCAGCCCTGACGGGCGGGCTTGCCACCCGAAATAGATTCTTGAACTTGATGCAAAAGCCGCGTACGACCTACGGTCGTAAATGACCTCACATATCGAAGCCATCGAAGTCGGCGCCGTCCATGCCGCCGCCACCCTTGCTGGAGATTACATCGTCGATTCGCAGAATCATGACCGCGGTCTCTGAAGCGCTCTGCACGGCCTGTTCCACAACACGGCTCGGCTCGTATACCCTGCTCTCTGCCATATCGACTACACCACCGTCGTAGACATTCACTCCGTGGGTCGAAAGGCCCTCAGAGTGCGCCTTTCTGAGATCGATGATGGTGTTGACCGGGTCGAGGCCAGCGTTCTCGGCGAGGGTTCGAGGGATGACCTCGAGAGCGCCGGCGAATGCCTCGATAGCCATCTGCTCTCGACCACCAATTCCCTCTGCGTACTGGCGCAGGTCGCGGCTGATTGCTGCGAGGACGGAACCACCTCCGGTGAGGACTGCTCCGTCCTCGTGGGCGACTGCGACGACGCCCACCGCGTCGTCGAAGGCGCGGCGAATCTCATCGACCACATGCTCGGTTCCGCCGCGCAGCAAGACGCTGACGCTCTTGGCTTGTGGGCAGCCGGTGATGAAGACCATGTCTGAATCGCCGATCTTGCGCTCTTCGACCTTGGCGGCTTGACCGAGGTCGTCTCCGCTGAGGTCGTCGATATTGGTGATGATGTTACCACCGGTCGCCTTCGAGAGCGCTTCCATGTCGCTCTTCTTGGCTCGGCGGATGGCGAAGAGGCCGGCCTTTGCCATGTAGTGCTGGGCGAGGTCGTCGATTCCCTTCTGGCAGATGACGACATTGGCACCGCTTGCGGTGATTTTGTCGACTAGGCCCTTGAGGAATGACTCCTCCTCGTCGAGGAATTGAGCCAGCATATTCGGGTCGGTGATCTGAATCTTTGCGTCGACCTCGGTCTTCTTGACCTCAATCGCGGAATTGATCAGAGCAATCTTCGCATCAGCCAATCCGCGAGGCATTCCCGAGTGGACGCGCTCTTTGTCGAGGATGATACCGTCGACGAGGGTGCTATCCTTAATCGAACCACCCTGCTTCTTCTCGATCTTGATATCGTCTAGGTCGACGACGACTCCGTCATCGGTATCCTGACCGACGGCCATTACGGCGCGGACGGAGATGTCTGCAAGGAATTCCTTGACCGCGCCAGCGCTCTTTCCTGTGAGCGCGGTGCGTGCGACTTCGTGGAGGCGCTCTTCATTGACGTCAAGAGCGTGAGAATCGATGAGATCAGCCGCTTTGTCTGAAGCCAGCCTGAATCCCTCGCAAATGACGGTCGGGTGCACGTTCTGCTCAACAAGGTCCTCACTTCTCTTGAGCAACTCACCGGCGATTACGACGGCACTTGTGGTGCCGTCGAAGCAATGCTGTTCCTGAGTCTTGGCGATCTCGATAATCATTTTCGCAGCAGGGTGCTCAATGTCCATTTCCTTGAGGATTGTTGCGCCATCATTGGTGATGACGACATCACCCATTGCATCGACAAGCATCTTGTCCATGCCCTTCGGTCCGAGAGTGCTGCGGACAGCGTCGGCGACTGCTTTTGCAGCAGCGATATTGTTGCTCTGAGCGGTCTTTCCGCTCGTTCTGGTAGTCCCCTCCTTGAGGATGAATATTGGTTGTTGACCGTTGTACATCGGAAATCACGCTCCGGAATCCAGCAGTCCGCCGACCCGAGTGGGGGTCATAAGGCCTCGCACACGTAGGCGCGAGCGCGCTCATCGGCCAATTCGTAAAATCGCGCCTGCGAATTCCGAATTTCAGGCTCATTCGCCCTTGTTCTGGTCAAGCCATTTCTGGCCATAATAGGCCCACTGCTCCATCGTCCATCCTTCGGGTAGGCCTTCTTCAGGAATGGGTGGAACACCTGGTGGGAATTCTGGTGCGGCCTGGGGAGTCGGTTCTTCGACAGCCTCCTCGGCCGGCTCCTCCACCTCAACTTCTTCCTCGACAACCTCCTCAACCACTTCTAGCTCAGGAATCGCCTCCTGTACAGCCTCGGGGGCCGCCTCAGGCTCTTCCATCGGAGGAGGTGGCATCTCGTCGGGTGCTGGTGCATCCGCTTCAGGCAATGGAGGAGGTGGCATCTGGGCGGCAGGATTCTCGAAAATCTCCGCCGAGCCGCCGAACATAGAATTCGCGACTTCATCAGCGGCGGGCAACTCCGGCGCGGCTGGGACCGCGCCGTCTCCACCCAAGTCGACAAAGCTCGGCGAGTAATCATCCATACTCGAGTATTCCTCAAGCGGCGCGCGCGCCTCCCGAACGATACGTAGAGTGATGACCAAGACCACACCCATCGCGACCAGCCCAGCTAGGACGAAGACGATATTCGCAGCGATCTTAGCCATCAAGCCGACATCTGGACCATCGGAGGTCGGGACCGTCTTGACCATCTGAATCGGAGTTCCGACAGAGACCTTATCGATGTCAGAGTCAACCGATAGAATGACGTTGAACGTCATCGTATTCTCAGCAAGATTATCCAAATTCTCCTGAGCCACGTTCACGGTGACGGAGACAACCTTAGTTGCCTGAGGACCGAGGACGAAATCACGGTCCTCACTGTCTACGCGGACATCGACGACATTGTAGAACAAGTCCGGTTCAGTCGTCCTGTCGATATCGGCTCTCATCAATTGTTCAGAAGTCGTATGCAGGTTCTGGACAGTGAAATCGAGTGTCACAGTACCTTTCTCGTCGATGACGACCGTCTGTCCTCCAGCAGGTGGAAGAACCAGCAACCAGCCAACCTTGCCCACCTTGAAATCGGCATCAGCCTGAGCTGAAACACTCTGACCGACGGAATCGGCCTCTTGACTGGTAGCGATCAGGGTCACGGTTCGGTCGCCATCGGCGCCTTGCCCAAAGGCATAACTCACAGAGAGATTGACCGAAGAACCGGGCTCTATCCACCCGGTTTTACCATTGGTCAGATCCTTTGCGAAGACCGAGATATCCGAATGGCTGGTCTCGAAGGAGATATGGAATCTATCAGGCATATTGCCATTATTCCAGACCTCCCAGCGCATCGTTCGAGGATCGTCACCTGCGCGGTATACCTCGTCGGTCAAATCCATGTCTGGAACATCGACAAGGTAGGTCTCAGGAACTGTCAGCAGTAATTGGACGCTGCGCTGGTACTGTGGATTGCTCTGACTCGTTGCTCGAACCCAAATCTGGTAGGTTTCGTTCTCGATTCCATATGGCATCGGGAACATTAGTAGGATACTCGTGTCTCCTCCGAATGGGTCGATACCAAGAGTCTGTTCTGCATTCAAATATAGGCCAAGGCGCCAATCAGATGAGATAGTTAGGTCGAAGGCCTCCTCGGAATTTCCATCGTTGACGAGTTGTATCTCAATCCAGCGTAATGCACCATCAGCAGGGGCAAGCATCTCCCTAACCTCAGGATTCATCTTGAGATCGTGATCGATTGGCACCTCGACATGAATGGTCCATTCAGTCTGGAAATTAGCAGGTGCCCGTCCATTAGCAAGAAGGGTGATGGCGTAGGATCCAGGGGTTATCTCCTCGGGTGCGGTTATTCTCGCATTGAGTTCAAATTTGTCTCCAATATCCATCTCGACGCTGCTCATCTCAACCCCGGTCTCATTTATCCATACCAGATTCTCAGCGTTCCATCGATTGTCAGTGAAAGTACCTCCGAGGTTCCAAGTCGCCTTCTGATTACCCGTATTCTTCAGGGTCATCGTGACATCGCCGGTTTCACCGGGAAGCAGGGTGACTGCGGGATTTGCGAGAGTTTTCTGAGTAAGGTAAGCGGAATATGATGCAGTGACGTCGACGGGTAGATCTACACTCCACTTGGAGAAATTCGTCAGTCCGTCACCGATGTGAGCATACCAATTGACCTCCTGCACAGTAACTCCATCGGGAATTGTCAAATTGATCCACAAATCCATGGTTTCGAGGGCCTTGATGTTCTTAGTCACCACGCTATTATCGTGATCTGAGGGGTGGTTCGAATCAATTCTTAGAGGCTGCTCCCACATCCACGACTTGTTCGAAACCTCGGTGTAGATGCGCAAGGTGATATCCACGTATCCGTTATTCTTCACCTTGCAAGCCAGCGATGGAGGTCGAGGGTCGGCTGGAATGACGATGTAAGCATTCGGTAGAGGGTCGTCACAATCGACGTCAAGGGTGTATTGGGCGACCCTCTCGATTCCAAAGAGAATAAATCCGTCGAGGCGAATTCCCTGTGTAGCGTAAGACGAATCGGAATCGAATCTGAACGCCAGAGTGTATTCTCCAGTTGGGTGAACATCGGTCATATTCCAAACCAATTGTGTCCAGTCTCCGTAAGTGGTTGAGAGTTCTTGGGCGGTGTAATTGTAGAATTCATCACCAGCCGCTGCCGCTTCCATTCGTACCATATCTCCCGCGCCCATCTCACCCCAAGCATGCGATACCATCTGCAGGGAAAGATACTCGAATCCGCGGATGCGGGCGCGGCAGAAATTGTTGGCATAAAGTGCTGAAATCGTATTGTCGAACGTCCCGTAACCAAGTCCGTGACCGATATCATCGCAACTGTCGAAAGGAGTCAGCCAACCCCACCAAATCCTATCGAGACGATTGCTGGCATAATCGGCGCCCTGTCGAGAGACTCGCCAGTGGCGCTCACCGATGGCGCTAGAGGTATTGTCCATCCTCCAGTGTCCGTAGGAATCTGGGTGGTCGGATAGTGATCCATCGGAGTCATAACCTGCTCCAACCCATGTCGGATTGCCATAACTGAGCTGGTTCGGGCAATCCGGTGAATTGTCTTGATCGACATCTCCACAGATTCCGTTCTCCATCGGATCATTCCACACTGCGACGGGCATCTCTCGATCCAGTTGATTATTGGCATCGTTGTCATCGGCGAGACCACCATCGACTATTCCTCGCAGAATGATTCCACCGACGAGGTAGCCGTTCTCATCTAATTGGCTATGTGCCGAATTCGGGGTCCAGTAGAATTCTGCTCGGTAAGATTGGAATCCGGAAAGAGTCATGTTGACCTGCCACTGGGCGAGTCTGAATCCGACAGGATGCCAAATTTCCAGATATCCGGTAGCGCTCGAGGGTTGGCCAGAGGTTCCGGCTTGGGTGAAAGTCACGTTGATTTGTATCAGTTCGTCTCGCATGACGTACTCCACAACACTACCGTCTGGATTCGTCCACTCCGTTGCTTCGAGGGTGCCATTTCCGATTTCGATGGAAGTGACTTCGTAATCGAAGAGAGCGCGAGGTGAGGCCTCGCGTGATGGGGAGTAGTCCAGTGCCGGGCCAAACGCGAGGGGCGAGAGGCTCGTCACCATGAGAATGGCGAACAAGGTGATTGACGATAGGCTCCGCATGGACAACGAATTCATGCGATATCGGTTTGTGTATGAAGGTTCGGTAAGTGCGTGCGCCGCCCTACGGGCGGACCTTCTACGTGCTTTGGCTTGCTTCACTCATGTCCTCTAACAAGGATTGCCACTGCATGTTCGAATGAAGGGCTTATGTTGGTTTGTAGTTGCCACAGCACGATGACGGAAGGGAAGAGTCCGCTACTTCCTCGTTTCTTCTTGGCTACAATCGTCCTCGGGCAGGTGACAATCGCACCCATTGTCGGCTTTTCCCTTACCTACCTTCTCTCCATCGATAATGATGGTGAGCAACTCTCCTTCGACATCGATTTAGCCGCTCTCGACTGGATTATCATCGCTGGTCTGACCTACGGATTCCTCTCACTGATTCTGGCCCTGATCGCAGGAGCCTACTCGCCTGCCAGCGTCGCGGACAGAGGTGGATGGCTTACGGTTCTGGGACTGCGGCGCAAGGTCAACACGCCCGAGTTGATTGACCGATCCAGACTCAATCTGCAATCGAGTCCATACGGTCAGATGGCTCGCCTCGTCAGCAGTCGTACCGATACCTACGATCTTCTCTC